>PTLH01000099.1 GCA_002938035.1 Alphaproteobacteria bacterium MarineAlpha3_Bin6 | reverse complement strand
AACTCTCAGCGGTTGATTCGTCCGACTTCTAAAGGGGGGATATCAAACTGAGCATATACATCCCGATGGCTGGGTTAGTGGGGTTTTTTATCTCCAGGTGCCAAAATCTGATGACAAGGAAGAAAGTTCCATTGAGTTTAGTCTATGGGGGTACGGCTACCCAATATTGAAAGACAACTACCCCAAAAAGCGATGTTATCCGCAAAATGGAGAAATTATTTTATTTCCTTCCTCTCTCTTCCATAGAACCATTCCATTTCATGCGAACGAAAATCGAATTTGTATCTCTTTTGACCTGATCCCAACTTAACCTTGGTTATTCCGTGATCAAGGGACAACTCTCATAATTAGAAATTGTTTCCGAAACCGTTTGCTTTTCTTTATGAGAACACTCGTTTAGATTTGCGGCAAACTAATGTTCGTAAACAACATTTTGATGGTTTGAACTTTAGTTCTAGAGTATTGGTGCCAAGAGATCTGTGTCGATACCAAGTGCAGAATATCCATTTAAAACGAATTTCAGACCTTAACCCGATTAGGCTCTCCAATGTTCAATAACGTTCTTGACAAATTAGCCGATTATCCCTTCGATCGCTTGCGCCGCTTGCTTAGTGGCATAGAACCACCCACCAATCAAAACCCAATTATTATGTCTCTAGGGGAACCGCAGCACGAACCGCCACCCTTTGTCGTAGACGTTATTTCCCGCCACGCGAACGAATGGGGGAAATATCCACCAGTAATCGGAACACCTGATTTATTGAACGCTGTCGTGGAATGGCTTGGAAACCGTTACAGGCTTGCAGACGGTTTTGTTGAGCCCACGAGACATGTGGTTGCTGTAAACGGGACCAAGGAGGCCCTATACATGGTTGGCGATCTGTGCATCCCTCGCAATATATTAGGCCAGCGGCCAGCCGTGTTGATACCCAATCCCTTCTACCAAGTTTATATGGGAGCAGCTGTTGTTCGGGACGCAGAACCTGTTTACCTTCCCGCCACTAAAACAACCGGTTTTCTTCCTGATTTTCAATCTTTGGACCCTCAACTTCTTGCTCGCTGTGCACTTGTTTATCTTTGTTCACCAGCAAATCCTCAGGGAACTATTGCAGATATCACGTATTTGAGAGAAGCGGTTGAGTTAGCCCTGCGCTACGATTTCGTTTTAGCGGTAGATGAATGCTATGCAGAGATTTATGATACTTTGCAACCACCCGGTATTCTCCAAGCCTGCCAGGATATTAATGGCCCCCTCACAAACATTCTGGCCTTTCATTCCCTTTCAAAGAGATCTAGCGCTCCGGGATTACGCTCCGGATTTGTCGTTGGTGACCCCAAGTTAGTGGCGGGTTTAAAAATGATAAGAAATTATGGCGGGGCGGCTATACCTGGCCCACTAATGGCGGCCTCAGCAGCACTTTGGCGGGATGAACCGCACGTGGAGAATAATCGCACTAAGTATCGTCAGAAATTTGACACTGCAGATCAGATATTAAAACACAAATTTGAGTACTACCGTCCCATGGGTGGCTTTTTTGCATGGCTTAATGTGGGTGATGGAGAGGCAGCTGCGCAAAAGCTTTGGTCCGATGCCGGAATAAGAGTAATTCCAGGAAAATATCTTTCAAAAAAAGACTCAAACGGCTCGAGTCCTGGAGACGAATACATCCGGATTGCTCTGGTACACGATCCTGATTTGATATCGGAGGCGCTTAGGCGTCTAATAAATAACCTTCAGTAAAGTTTAGGCAATAACTTTTTCCATTACAGCGCTCCACCGCACTTTTTCAAGCTAAATTGACGCAGTTAAATCGAAGCTTCACCATCAACGGAATAGGAATATAATTACTTATACCCAAAACGTTGGAAAGGCTGTTAACGTACTGTCAATAAATCACGTGCGAAGATTGAATATGCCGCGATCATTAGCTCGTTCCACCAGACCTGTATTTTGGCCACCAGCTGTTATTCTAAGAATAAAATGTTGGTTGTCTGAAGGTGTTGGTGTTTCCTTGTTATTATTAGCTTTTTTATTGGCGGCCTCTCTCATCAGCTATAGCCATTATGACCAGTCTTTCAATACAGCCTCTAAAAGTATGACCGAAAATTTAATTGGACCAGTTGGCGCACATGCAGCGGATCTGTTGATACAAACCCTGGGTCTGGCTGCTGCCCTTATCCCACTACTGTTGATATCCTGGGGTTGGAAGCTGATTACAAAACAGGGTGTTTCTGTTATCTGGGCAAGGTTAATGATGTTATTCGCCGCCCTTCTTTTAATCTCCATATTTTTATCATCTTTTAACCAACCCGAATACTGGCCGGTAAACCCGGGCTTGGGCGGTGTTGCAGGAATGATTGTTCATACCTTCTTGCTCAGTTTTTTGTCGCAATTTCAACTAGGTTTTGAAGCAATTATAATTGCATCAATATCTCTTACTTTTGGCACTGTTTTTTTTGTTTTTGCCACAGGCTTAAAGAAATCAGAGTGGTTGACCCTTCTCATTCCTTTCGGAATAATTTCGGCTTTTGTTGGCAAACAAATCATCAATATAAAAGAATACGGCTCTTTCAATAATGAACGCCTTGAACCCCAATTAGGTCGGAAATCGAATAATGGAACTGAAAAACAGGTTGACGGAAAGCAAACTCTTGATGCCAGAAAGGTAGGTATATCTGATGGAAATTCAACCCGCGTATCCCGAAAAACAATTGTCCAGGACAAAGCAAAAGAGGCACAAAAAGGACACCGCGCGACGAATGCTGAACAGGGCTTACTTGCTCTTCTAAAAAATGCTGCGTTCCTTTTGCCGCCTCTTGATCTTTTGGAAGCGCCACCCAGTCAGCCAACCCCCTTAGATGCAGATAAAAGTTCGCTTTCACAAAATGCCCAAATTTTAGAAACGGTTTTAGAGGATTTCGGTATCCGGGGTGAGATTGTTAAGGTGCGCCCCGGTCCAGTAGTAACCTTGTATGAACTCGAGCCATCACCAGGAACAAAGACTTCTCGGGTTGTTGGGTTAGCTGACGATATAGCAAGATCAATGAGTGCACTTTCGGTGCGCATTGCTGTTGTTCCAGGACGGAGTGTAATTGGCATAGAGCTTCCCAATCTGAACCGTGATACTGTTTATTTCCGCGAGTTACTAGCATCTAAGGACTTCGAGAAGGCCAACGGCGCACTAACATTGGTTTTAGGTAAGGACATTGGCGGCAACCCCAAGTTGGTAGACCTTGCCCGCATGCCGCACTTACTAATAGCCGGCACCACGGGATCAGGAAAATCAGTGGCAATCAATACCATGATCTGTTCATTGCTTTACCGACTACCTCCCGACCAATGTAAGTTCATTATGATTGATCCCAAAATGTTGGAACTCTCGGTATATGATGGCATTCCAAATCTTTTAACCCCCGTGGTTACAGATGCGTCAAAAGCCGTGTTTGCATTGAAATGGGCTGTACGAGAAATGGAGGATCGCTATCGGTTAATGTCCCAAATGGGTGTGAGAAACGTTACAGGATATAACATGCGGCTAATTAGTGCACAAAAAAAGGGCGAGAAGTTGTCCCGTCGTGTACAAACTGGTTTTGATGATTCAGGCAAACCTGTCTTTGAAGAACAACTGCTTAGCATGGATCAGCTGCCGCTTATTGTTGTCGTCGTTGATGAAATGGCTGACCTAATGATGGTTGCTGGTAAAGATATTGAGGCTGCCATTCAACGCCTAGCACAGATGGCTCGAGCAGCGGGAATTCACCTGATAATGGCAACCCAGCGACCGTCGGTGGACGTGATCACCGGCACAATCAAGGCTAATTTTCCAAATCGTATTAGTTTTCAGGTTACTTCTAAAATCGATAGCCGCACAATTTTAGGCGAACAAGGAGCTGAACAATTGCTTGGGCAGGGTGATATGCTTTACATGGTTGGTGGTGGTCAGATCACCCGAGTCCATGGTCCTTTTGTTAAAGATGAAGAGGTCGAACATATAGTTAGGTTCCTTAAGGAGCAGGCGGAACCTGACTATATAGAAGATGTTACAGCTGATGTTGATGGAGGCTTTTCTACACAAGATAGAGACGGATTTAGTTGCGACACGGATAACAAGTATTATGACCAGGCGGTGGCCCTAATTGCCCGGGAAGGGAAAGCATCCACAAGTTTTATCCAACGGCACTTACAAATCGGATATAATAGAGCGGCTAGAATCATGGAACAAATGGAGGAGCACGGCGTCGTAACCAAAGCCGACCGCGTCGGTAGACGCGAAGTTTTAGTTAGCAATCATTAATTTAGATAGAAATCACTTTCCTTATTCTAATAAAAAAGCGTCTTTTAACCAATCCAAATTAGCAAACACCTAAAAAAACCCGGTTAGGAATACTGTGTCTTCTGTTTTTTTATTGTATTTTAGAAATGTTGTTCTACGCATAATTCTCGGTAGTTATTTTTTTGTCGGTGTAACCTGTTTATCCAGCTTGGTCGGGAGTTCTGAAGTTCTGGCCGAAGACGTTGTTCCTGTGGAGATGACAATCCAAGACAAAAAGGATTTAAAGCGGGTGGCTGTATATTTGGAGGCAATTAAGACTTTACGTGGGGGCTTCTTACAAGTTTCTTCGAACGGCCGCGTGTCCTCTGGAAAAATATTTATGTCCAGACCTGGGCGTATGCGATTTGAATATGACCCGCCAGAGTCGATATTAATGATCGCAGATGGGTTGTTTTTTGTTTATATCGACAGAGACTTGGAACAAACAACCCACGTGTTCCTAAAATCCACACCCCTGAGCTTTTTAGTGCAAGAAAAGATAGTGTTTAAAGGCGATGTAACGGTCACGAAAATTGAGCGACCGCCCGGAATTTTGCAAATTAAAATAAAAAAGACCAAAGAGCCAGAATTGGGGTCGATACAATTGGTGTTCAGTGATAAACCATTAGCGCTAAGAAAATGGGTCGTTGTTGACACTCAAAATATTATGACGACAGTAAACCTAACTGGTATTCAAACTGGTATTAAACTGGATCCCAAGTTGTTTACCTTCTCTACGAAAAAGAATGATTAATACTTTGAGAACGCAAACCATCTGGTTCAAAGTTTCATAAAATCATTTATCGGGGCTCTGTTTACTTTTTATAATGGTTCTTGTCGTTTCTATTTCAAATACTGGTTTTAGGACCATTCAGGGCAAATATTGAAATAACCCCTATGTTTTCCTTTGAAACCTAATATGACCCATTTTGAGAAATTGTGCCGGTCAGCCCCCGTCTTTGAAACCAGGCCAGAAACCGAAGAGAACCGTTAAGGCCAGGCCGGGAGCCGAAAGCATTAAATTGCAGATAATACAGAATGGAGGCAATGTGTTAGCTTTTATTCGCAGTACTCTCACATCTCCCGATAAAGCGATGGGCCACATATCACCAAGGATATGTGGCCCTACGAATTTTTAGCTTAGGTTCGTCTTACGCTCGTTTAGACAACAGCCATAGAATTATGCCGACTGCGATCAGTCCCACTATACCACTATCACCAAGTGACTTTATGAGATTGGTTAAATTGATAACCACCTCACCAACGAAAGGAACATTCCCGGGGCCAACAATTATTCCCGCCACGACGGCAAGAGCAATGAGGAGAAGCCCCATCTCGGTAACTTGGATGAAAAATCTTTTTACAGAATCATAAATACCAGGCATTTGCTGATCCTTCAGTGATTAATACCATACTATAGATCCCGCTGAAATGCAGAATCAACGGCTAAAACACAATATATTGATCTGTTAGTCAAGCTAAATAACTATGTTTTGATAATTGTCATTATGTAGTGGTATGTGGCAAATAAGGGACTTCCCATTGATTTAAAATCATAATTAAAGGTTTTTTAATAATCTTCACGTTTTCGTGATCAATAGTTTTGGGATCAAAGCGTATATGTGAAGAACACATCAAAAGTTAAAATTTCAATATCGGAAAACTCCAACTTCGACTAACGTTTGTTACTGTTAATGCTTAAGTTTGCCCTCTAAACTGGGTATTCCAAACCCGGTTTCAAGTTTTAAACAGCCAAGCGATAACCATTGGCTTCCGTAACCAAAAGCTCTGTTTTTGACGGATCTCGTTCTATTTTTTGCCGGAGACGATAAACATGGGTCTCCAGCGTGTGGGTGGTCATGCCGGCATTGTACCCCCAAACCTCGTCCAACAAGACACTTTTGCTAACCACCTGCCCACTAGAAAGGTATAGAAACTTAATAATTGCCGTTTCCTTATCCGTAAGGCGTATCTCTTTGTTGGTCTTTATATCCAGCAGAACCTTGTCACCCGGTCGGAATGAATACGTGCCAAAATTTAAAACCGCGTGTTCGTTTTGTTCATGCTGACGAATATGTGCTCGAAGTCTTGCCAGCAAAATGGCAATTTTTATAGGCTTCACAACAAAATCATTCGCCCCCGAGTCAAGAGCGAGAATAGTATCCTGATCATTATTGGCATCAGAAATTATAATAATGGGCGCTTTCACACCGTTTTTGCGCATTTGGCAACAAATCTCATAAGCGTTAAAATCGTTTAGTTCAACGTCCAGAAGAACACCGTCAAAATACTGTTTTTCGGTATATTGAAGCGCCTCTTTCCCTGTTAGCGCCTCTTTTATCCTAAATTCTCCATTCAATTGCAGCTGTTCCACTAGTATCTGCCGCAGTGTTTCATCATCACCAACGGTCAATATAAGCTTTCCAGAAATCATCGGACAATTCTTCCTAATGCTATAACGTTATTTAACCATACTACTATGCCGTAACTTTCCAGACCAACGTCACTGTATTAAAATAACAGGTGTCCATTTTAACGTTATGGGCTTTCAGCCTCCACCGTTAAACCGGGCAATATTTTCCACTTTAGCACGAAATAAAATAAATAAATGGGTAAATGGCCCAAAACTCTCCAATATATTTGGCATCGATTTTGCAGATTAAGGTTTAAACAGCCGTGCGGGAAAATTGATCTATGACCAATATCGACAATCAGTCGGGACAAGGGGCCCTTGCGACCAGCGACCCGTATCCAACAGTAACAAAGACACCCAGAAATAAGTTAATGACCAACGACAATGGGTTGTTTGGTAAAGATGGTTTCACGTTTTTTGACTTTCTCGATATCATTAATCCATTACAACACATCCCAGTCATCTCAATGATTTATCGCTCAATCACGGGAGATCAAATAGATCCGGGCTCTCGAATCGCAGGGGCAACTTTATTTGGTGGTCCCCTAGGAGGAGCCCTGGCGTCTATGGATGTTGCCATCAAACATAAAACAGGCTTAGATATTGTTGAGCATTCAGTTACTTTTTTTACCGCGGGAGGAATTTCTAACCAAAATGCCGAAAACCGGGGGGTCATCCCAGTTGCGGCACCCGTTAGAAACAGTGCCGTTGAAACAAACCCTGCACAAATCGCCTCTCTGGTACCACAGCCCCTTGAATTGGGTGCCAAGGGATTTCCCCATGATAATTTTCATTCTGCGGGAATGACAGCAATTCCACTTGCAAAAAACAACCCTTTATCCCTTAAACTGGCTCAACAGGCTTTCAAGCCTACCGGGCACGAGTTGAAAATTATGGTAGAAGCAAAAAAGCCAACTACCCCGCCCTTGGTGACAAATAAAATGTTTAACGAAACCAGGGCCCCTAATTTAAATGCCCCTGGTATCCAACAACCCCAGGCGTTAATTCCGCGTTTTTCCGCCAGCACTGTGGGAGGCGCAAACATACCGCCAAACATAAGCGATACAAAAGTTAACGAGAACTTCGGCGTGCGCGAACAGAACGAGGCTCTAACGAGAGAAAACTGGGTTATCGATGCCATGCTCAAAGGTTTGGGTAAGTATACATCTGCAAAGAAGTTAACAA
>PTLH01000098.1 GCA_002938035.1 Alphaproteobacteria bacterium MarineAlpha3_Bin6 | reverse complement strand
TGGGATACCTTCGTCTTCGATATAGTGTGCCAGCCCGCCCACGGCGCGCGTGCATTGAGGTCAGACAGGTACCAGTACTACCGCATCAACGTTATCGCCCTTTAAAACACTAGCCAAATCGCGTGCAACCGGCTCCATAACCGTTGGGGGTGTAGCACCCATAAAAGAGAAGTGACGGTTTGCGACAGAGCCAATAGTCCCCCCTTCTGCCAATTCCCGCAAACGATCTATGGGAAATGATGTATTGATATCCTGATAATATCCACTGCGATCAAAGTTTGTCGACAAATGACCCATAACGAGATTATTCATGTCATAATCATCCGGAATAATTCGGTAGTCTCCAGCTCCGGGAGCAAATGATGGATCTTCTCGACGGTGCAGGCCGGCAGTTGAAATAAGTGCAACGCAGCACTCATTCAATGGCTTAGGATTAATCCATGGAGTATCGCCGAAATCAGGAAGGGCCTGGTTAACGAGTGCTTCTCGTAATTGTTCTGGTAATTCACGCAAATGGACCATCAAATCTCCTAAACAAGTATTATACGTTTTCGTTTTATTTAGAAAAAACAATCACTGTTGATTGTTTTCAGAAGTATCTTAAATAATATTTGTCAAACGATTGGGAAAATCCGGTTCTCCTAATCTACTCTTTGGGTCAAAAAGCTAGATGTTGCAGGAGTGATGGATTTATAAAATCGATCAGGCAACTTAAGAATGCGTATCTTCACTATCTTCATCGTAGGTGGCTCCCAAGTGATCCATGTAAAAAGCTACAAAACTTTTTATGGATACCACTTCTTCAATTGGTTTTTCATAGCTCCAGACGACATTTTGCAGAGATTTCTCTCCAACAGTAAGGCTCCAGTAAGACGCATCACCCTTGAAAGGACAGTGGGTCTTATGCCGGGAGGGGCGCATTAAATCCATCCGGACGTCGTCTCTGGGAAAATAATAAACCGGAGCCATCGAGCCTTCTTGGAAAAGTATCGCCTTCGAACTGTCCGCGATAGTTACGCCGTTAAATTCAACACTGACCCGCCAATCTGTTTGGGTCGCAGAAATCTTGTGATCAGAGGAATTGGATACATCTCCCAACGCTACCTCCTGTCCAAAAACATTTTAACCGAAATGAATAATACTAATCATCTAATATTGGTGTAAATAGAGCTCTACCAAACTATTGACAACACAATTACTGTGATAATCTCTTAGAGAAAACAATGAAAAACATTCGAAAAATAGCACTTATTGCCGGCGCAACCGGCGTAGTCGGGCGCAATCTGTTGCGGCAGCTGATAGCTGATCCAGATTGGAGCGTAATTTGTGTGTCCCGTCGGAAACCCGATATCGAGGGTAACTTTCGCCATATATCAGTGGACCTGCTAAACCCGGCAGATATAAGAGAAAAACTCGGTAGTTTGAACGAAGTAACCCACATCTTTTACGCCGCCTATATCGAAAAGCCGAGATGGTCGGATATGGTGGCACCGAATATGGCGATGCTGGTCAACCTGTTAGATGTGATTGAACCACACGCACCCGATTTAGTGCATATCAATATCATGCATGGCACCAAATGGTACGGCAGCCATCTCGGACCTTTCAAGACACCCGCCAAAGAAAGCGACCCCGGTCGTATACCGCCCAATTTCTACCATGACCAGCAGGCCTTTATTGAGGAACGTCAGGTTGGCAAAACCTGGACGTGGTCGACCGCACGGCCACATAGCATCTGCGGCTTTGCAATCGGAAATCCGATGAACCTTGTCCTGGTTCTGGCGGTTTATGCCACAATCTCCAAGGCATTGGGTCTGCCTCTGAGGCACCCCGGATCTGAAGCAAATGCTAGTGCTCTTGTTAATGTAACCGATAGTGGTTTGCTGTCGCGGGCTTGCGTTTGGATGTCTACGGATCCAGGTGCAGCAAACGAGCCCTTCAACATTACTAATGGTGATATCTTCCGCTGGATTGATATGTGGCCCGCGATTGCCGATTACTTCGGCATGGAGGCTGGACCTGCCCAGAAGATTGATCTGGTGAACACGATGGCAGACCAAGGCCAGCAGTGGAAAAGCCTAGCCCAAAAGCACGATCTAGTGCCAATCCCCTACGAACAACTCGTCGTCTGGGATTATGGCAACCGGGTATTCACGCCTGAGTTTGACATCATCTCTTCGACCACCAAGGCTAGGCAATACGGTTTTTCCGAGTTTCAGGATAGCCAAGAGATGTTCCTGCGACAGTTCGATGAATTGCGCCAGAACAGGATCATCCCTTGACCAAAGCTAATCAACTTTAGGCAGAAGAAATAGGACATACCGTTAAACAAGGCACCCACACCGATTACAATATCGCCGTTTACAACTGGCCTTTGTTTCCGGTCTATGGTGAAAATTAGGAGAAACGAAATGGATTTGGGTATCAAGGGCAAAACGGCGCTGGTAACGGGCGCCAGCAGCGGCATCGGGCGCGGCATCGCCATCGCTCTTGGGCGCGAAGGTGTTCAGGTAGCGATCACAGCGCGTCGCAGGGATTTGCTACAAGAGACGGCAAAGGAAATCAGCAATGTCGGAGGAATGTCTCCTATCGTAATTGAATGTGATCTTTTGCAGGAAGGTGCGGTAGGCAAGATCGCTGATACGGCGCTGAAAGAACTCAAAAGCGTTGCTATCCTGATCAACAATGCGGGTGGTAGCCGTTCGTTTGATCTGGACACCACTGAAGAACAGTGGGAGGAGGCATTGACCCTCAACTTTACGCGTCAACGGCAACTGGCGAGATCATTGCTTAACAGCATGATTGACGCCAAATGGGGACGTATCATCAACATCACCGGTAAATCCGAACCCGATGGCATCAACGGGGCTTTTTGTGCCAAGGCGGCAATGCATTCCTGGGCCAAGGGTATGTCGCGCGAGGTTGGTAAACATGGAATTACTGTTAACTGTATTCCGCCGGGAAGGATCAACAGCGAACAAATTTTGCGCAATTATTCACCCGAATACCGAGAGTGGCAGTCCGAGAATGAGATTCCGGTTGGCGAATATGGCCAACCAGAGGACATTGCCAACTTGGTGTGTTATCTGGTTTCACCGCTGGCGCGTTATATCACTGGCACGGTCATCCCGGTTGATGGCGGCTTGCGCAGGTATCAGTTTTAACCATTACCGATCAAATATAAGGCCGTTTGATTTCACTTATTATAGCAAGTTGAAAAAAATTAAGTTCGTTAGTGCCGTGAAGGTATCCTACTCAATAATGGCAAAGACCCTCGCAGGAGAACCATCCAATCCCTCCAATTTAAGTGGTACTGCAGACAACAGAAAGTCATCCGCGTCGATAGCCCCAACATTTGTGACCATTTGGATAAGAATAATTTCGTTCTCAAATAAAGTGCGGTGGTTGTGACCAGGTGGCTGCCCTTCGGGGCGTTTAACATTTTGGCGTTTCCCTTTAGATGAATTAGAAACCGCGTTCGACGGGCCATCGTCCGTCCACCAAAAGGGAAACTCCGGGAAAAAATCTATCGCAACGGCACTCACTCCCCTCTCAACGACAAGCTCAACGGCATCCTTGTGCATGCATATGGTGTCATCCCAAAACTCATCAGTGCCCCACGCTCTCTCCGTCCAGCCCGTGTGGAGTATGGGAATTACTGTTTCATCAAACTCCACTCCACTATTCAGGATTGCATCCGCGGTAACCATGCCTCCAGGCCCGATATTGGTCATAGGTATCACTTTGCCCTTTTTTACAATTTTCTCCAATGGGATCTGATCTATCGACCATGTGTCCTCGAGCATATGTAGCGGGGCATCAATGTGTGTCCCGATGTGAGTGGTAATTTCCAGCTTACTCAACATATGGTTTGAAAGCTCTGGCTTCCTATCAAATTTAATTCCGTTATTTTTAAGATTAATCTCTTGCTGCTCACTGATGACGGAGAGCGGAAAACATCGTGTGGGGTTTTCTTTATATGCTGGAATACCAGGCAGCCCACTCATGTTGCTATTTATTGGGAGGCTCAAATCAACAATTCTCATTTAACGGTCTCCTGAAAATAATCTAAAACAACTATCTACCACGGACGTTTTACATAAAATAGCAACTAAAAGCTCGGCATGTTCATCATAAACCCCAATGGAAACTAATTCTTGTTGTCACACTGGAGTATAAACTCTCTAACTAATGAGTTAAACTCTTCGGGTTTTTCCCATTGAACAAACCTGCCTGCCCCGGCAATGGGCGGAACCTCCCGAAAACTTTTCATTTTCTCAAGCACCGACGGATTGTCTGGGAAAGGATCAAATTCGCCACAAACTCCAATTACCGGAATTTCGAGATTACAAAATCTTTCGGTCAAAACTGGTACTGACGTAGCAAACTCGAGCATACCCTGCCTGTATTCCTCCAGCGGGTGGCTGCCGAACATTTGAATGCATTCTTCCCTAATTGGTGAGTTCAAGGGTATGACCATATATACACTGCGCCCACCTTCTTTACGGAGGTAGTCGAGAAGAGCATCTCTTCCTTCATTTTCAAGCACCCTTACCACGAGTTCATTAGCTTTAAGCCATCGGTCAAAATATAGCCTGGCATCATGTAGTTCACTCCAGGCCACCATGATAATACCTTTAACCTTATCGGTATGGTTAAGTGCATAGTCCACGGCTATCGTAGTTCCAAAGGCAACTGCTACTATAATTGGATTTGTGATACCAAAGTATTTGATCAATTCCTCAAGATCACGTCTCTGATTTTCCAGCGAGTAACCAAAGTTCGGTGCGCCAGTTAAAGAATGTCCCCGCCTGTGATAGATCAAACATCGATGGTCTTTCGAAAATTCAGCGATTTGGTTGGCCCAATACGCTGTTCCATGTATCTCGCCGTGGATAAAAACAAGATCCGGCCCGTGACCAACTATGTCACAATCAAAGTTCCACCCATTTACTTCTACCTGTGCCATACCAAAGACGAACCCTAATTTTCACCGTATCCGTGGCGACACTAAAATGTGTCACCCAAAATTTCTTACTAACTACAATTTAAATGTCTATCCTCATAAGATCGTGGGCGAGCCGCAACGGTCCGGTGTAGTTTTTTCGAATATCTTGAACTACTTCCTCCATTAATTCCGGACCAACAATATCTTCTGGCATATGGATGGCCATCAGCTTTTTGGTGACAGGATTGGTGGTATCAAAATGGCCAAAATGAGTCGCGATAAGTTCTTTACAGTTGGCCCGTTTTGCCAGTTTTCCTAGCTCGGTGGGGCTGGTATGAGACCATGTACCTACCTGTGCTTTACTCCGGAATTCCAAAGCGCTTTCGGGGAAGGTACATTCATGGATCATCAGATCAACATTTTTGGAAAGTTCTACAAAGGCGTCGCAGGGGGCAGTGTCGCCGCTAAAAGAAACCGACTGACCGTCAACTGTATCCATCCGCAGACCAAAGCAGGGTGAAATCTCCCGCGGAATATGTTCAACATAGCAGGCGGTTACTTTGACGACATCGTCTTCGTATACCAGTCCCGGTTCACATTCGAAAACTTTTGGCCGCATTACATGAAGATTTTTGGCCCGGTTGGGATATTGAGATCGAGCCTCAATATCTTTTGTATAGGCTCCGTTTTCAAGGAGATGGTCGACAAAATTCTGAGTGCCTTCGGGGCCAACTACAGTCGGTACAATTTCACGGTTGCATATCCACGTGGCAATCATGAAATAGGGGAAGTCAGCAATATGGTCATAATGGAGGTGAGACAAAAATATGGCCTCGACAAGAGTGGGGTCCATATGTCCGCGCACCATTTGCTGGGTCGCCCCTGCCCCGCAATCGAACATGTACCATTTGTCATGTACATTAATAACGATGCTTGAGTCGTTGCGGTCGGCATCCGGAATGGCGGCGCCCGTGCCAAGCATGACAACTTTCATATTTTAACCCCGTTTTATTTGCACTAGAGTTATATTTAAAATTTCAAGGATACAAGGTGCCCGCGTCTACCACATGTCGCTACTTATCAAGCTTCATCCTTGCCCCGCTGACCGCAGAAAAAGCCAACACCGTAGTCTGGGGTGGAAAAGGTAATGGTACTACCTTTGGGGAAATAGAGAAGGTCGCCAGTAGTCTCTATAACCTCTGTTCCGGTCTCGTCCGCAATCTTAAATTCTCCATCTATGATAAGCTTCATCTCATGATAGGTATACGTATATGTTAGCTGATTACCTTTTTCGAGGCGGAATAATCCGGATGTGATTGGTTTTTCCGTATCCTCCGAAACAACAAAATCATCAAGGAAGGCCGCCGCATCCACACCTTCCATCCGGGGGAGAGCCTTTTCGGTTATCTTCTGGAAGTGTCTCATAATCGATGGTATTCCTTTTTTTAATTATTGAGCGAATAATAAGTAGATAATGAGGTTAAAACAAATTTCTAACTGGTCCCGTAAAACTTGGACTCCGAGAAGGAAGTGTATAACATTTTAGGCAAAAATTTTTGAACCGCATACAAAAAATAGATAAAATTTTCACCCAGGAGACAAACTATGCATCGCTACGATGATCCAAATTTTCGCTTTAACTATGAAAAAATCATGGAAATGACGGAAACCTGCAAACAGTGGGGTAAATGGGGTCCAGATGACGAATGGGGAACCATTAATTACATTGGCGATGAGGAGCGCAAGGAAGCGGCCAAACTGGTAAAAACGGGTAAAGTCTTCTCCCTGGGCCTCAATTTTGATGATCAAGGACCACAGCGTGGAATATTTGGTGGTCGTTGGAACCCCATCCACACCATGCTCGCGACTGGTACTGATGCCGTGCAGGGGATACAGACTCCCCCCCCTGGGAAAGAGCATCCCAACCAATATGCTGACGATGCGGTGTCGCTACCGCTTCAGTGCGGCACACAATGGGACGCCCTTGGACATGTCTTCAACCAAGGCAAAATGTGGAATGGTTACGAAGCAACGTTGGTTACATCCAATGGCGCTGAAAAAAATGCAATGCACAAAATGCGCGATCGTATGGTCGGTCGGGGTATCCTTTTGGATATTGCCCGTTGGGCAGGGGTCGACTCTCTTGATGATGGAACGGCAATTGACGCGGAAGACCTTGACCAGTGTGCAAAGGATCAGAAAGTTGAAATTAGGCGTGGTGACTTTGTTATTTACCGCACAGGTCATATGGAAAGATGCCTGGATGCCGGAGATTGGGGGGGGTATGCGGGGGCTGATGCTCCAGGAGTATCATTCCACACTTGCGAATGGATGAAAGATACCGAGATCTCTGGTATTTGCGCCGACACGTGGGGATGTGAAGTCATACCGAACGAGACCGATGCTGTTTTTCAGCCATGGCACTGGATTGTGATCCCAATGATCGGCATTACCATGGGGGAAATATTTTATTTAAAAGATTTAGCTAACGACTGCGCGAAAGATGGCGTCTACGAATTTATGTTTGTGGCTCCACCTTTGCCAATCACAGGGGCCGTCGGGTCTCCTATCAATCCACAGGCAATAAAGTAACGGTTTTGCCTCACATTGTTTGTTGGGTTTTGGTGCCATTCCTAATGGCTATCGTGACCCTCTTTTTTTTAATATTCTTCCCCATTTACACCCAACGCCTTTTTGCCTGTATCGATTAGGGTTATTTTTTATATCAATCAGTTTTGAATGATTAAATCGTCCTAATTCTTTTAGACAAATCAAACTATAAGGATCGTATGGGGTTTTAGATGTCGGTTTCAAATAAACGGAATCAATAAGTTGAGGACATCCCTTAATGTCATGAATATAGATATTTTCATCCAAATCTATCCCGTGACCCAGCATATTTGTTTCGCTTCTGATGTGAGCACGCTGAACACCTTCGATGCAGGGAAATCCCATTCCCTGAGTATGCATTAATTCATGGAGCGTTATATGAGTAAAATCTTTATCGGGATCACTATTCCATTTACTTTTCAGAAATATTGATCCCATTCCGACGCCCGACTTCGCCTTCGACCACACT
>PTLH01000097.1 GCA_002938035.1 Alphaproteobacteria bacterium MarineAlpha3_Bin6 | reverse complement strand
TACTAAAAAAAAAATTACTTAGATAGCTATACGCTAAGTCATTGAAAAGAATGGTGGAGCCGTGGGGAATCGAACCCCAGACCTCTACAATGCCATTGTAGCGCTCTCCCAACTGAGCTACGGCCCCGATATAGATGCAATTATATCCTAAGCTTAATACCCAACAAACTACGCTCTGTGTTAGGGGAAGATAAAAGGTAATCATTTATAGAGGCAAGTGAAAAGATAAGGCATTAACTTTTCCTTACAACCGAAAAATTATTCTTTGGCCGTGGTGTCATCGACCACTCCAACCACCTCTTCGATATCTTCATCGTCCCCGCTGATGTCAGACGTGTCTTCCATTATGGTATTGTCCTGATTTTCATCATTTTCAGCATCCAAAATTTCATCGTCAAGGTCAACGTTGATTACCTCTCCTTCGGGATCTGATTTGATAGTTTTTTTCGGTGTTGGTTTTGGATTGTCTGTCCTCACACCGCGTCGTGGCTTAATTTTTACTGCCTTATATTCAGCATCACACTCTGGGCATCTAACGTTTTTTTTTGTCATATCATAATATTTTACGCCACATTTATGGCACGTCAATTTACATCCCCATCCAGCTTTCGCCACTTGCACCTCCTTTTGTTAGTTTGATCTCCACATAATCCGAGCTTGCACCAGAAAGGTGTTTAGCATTATTTACCAGAAAAAGTGCGCCCAAGTGCCATTTTACAGAGGTGCTGTCAAAAACTAATTTAGTAATATAGGGGTAAAAGACGATATAAGTCCCTAGGTTCGCCCCGGCAAACATGCTAGAGACCGGCAATATTTAAGTGATTTGTTTCCGCGTGCTAATTTATTACTTAGGATAAAAGCCATTTATTGAAGGGTTCATGCCGGATGACGCGTGTTGTATCCCACCGCATTGAAACAGTTTCAGGCACCTTGACCATGCCGGGTGATAAATCAATTTCTCATCGCGCATTAATCATCGGTGCATCGGCGGTTGGCGAGACTAAAATATATGGTCTTCTTGAGGCGGGGGATGTGATGGCTACGGCCCTCGCGCTAAGAAACCTCGGCGCTGACGTAAAAAAAAATAGTGATGGTAGTTGGTCAGTCTTTGGTCGAGGTGTTGGGGGCCTTTCAGAGCCAACAGAGATTCTGGATATGGGAAACTCTGGCACTGGGGTGCGCCTTCTAATGGGATTAGTTGCGGCTCACCCGTTCAACACAATTTTCTCAGGTGACACATCTCTGTGCGCACGACCAATGGGACGCGTGATTTACCCCCTCAGGCGAATGGGAGCAGGTTTCAATGCGCATAGCGGCGATACACTACCTCTAATAGTTCAAGGTAGCGACATGTTGCGACCCGTGACGGAAGCTTTGACGGTAGCCTCTGCGCAGGTCAAGTCGGCAATTTTGTTGGCAGGTTTAAATACGAGAGGTCAGACGACGGTAGTTGAGGCATTTCCCTCCCGTGATCATAGTGAAAACATGCTCGAGGCTTTTGGCGCAGAGATTTCAATAGTTGAAGAAGAGAGAGGAAAGGCGATAACCCTAACCGGCTACCCTGAACTACTTGCCCAGAATATTAGCATTCCGGGAGATTTCTCATCAGCAGCTTTTCCTATGGTCGCCGCGCTTATTACACCGGGCGACGGGATTCTAATTAATAACGTCTGCCTAAATTCCCTGCGGAAAGGACTTCTAGATACACTTTTAGAGATGGGCGCAAAAATAAACATAAAGCATCACGACGTCCTATCCGGAGAGCAGGTTGGGGATATTTTGGTAAAATTCGGGCTGCTTAAGGGAGTGCGTGTCCCTTCGGAGAGAGCTCCCAAGATGATTGACGAATACCCCATTTTGGCTGTTGCCGCAGCATGTGCTGAAGGTAAGACAGTCTTTGAAGGGGTTTCAGAACTTCGCCTGAAAGAGTCAGATAGATTAAGCGCAATTTCGAGAGGGTTAGCCGCCTGCGATGTTGAGGTAGATGAGACTAAGGATAGTATAAGTATAACAGGAAAAGGGAAAGCGCCGCTAGGAGGAGGTCATATTTTGTCTAACATGGATCATCGTGTCGCTATGGCTTTTCTGGTCTTGGGGATGGTGACAGAAAAACCAATCATTGTTGATGACGCAGCTTATATAGATACAAGTTTTCCTGGCTTCATCGAAGTCATGAATGGTTTGGGAGGTGATTTGAGAGCTGGCGTGGAACTATGATTAATAAAAAGTTTACGCGACCCGTAGTAATCGCAGTCGATGGTCCGGCGGCATCCGGTAAAGGGACCGTGAGTAACAGTCTCGCGAACCATTTTGATTTTGCTAGGCTTGATACCGGTCTTATTTACAGAGCCTTAGGTCTGAAAGTTTTGGGTGATGGTACTGATGCAAGTGATAAACAAAAAGTTATACTGCTGGCAAACCAATTGTCTTTCGATGATTTGAACCAAGAGAACCTTAGGAGTGAAAAAGTTGGGGCTGTTGCGTCAAGGGTTGCAGCTATTCCTGATGTTCGTGCAGTTTTGCTAAAATTTCAGAGAGACTTCGCTGTCCATCCGCCAGCTGAGAAGTCAGGTGTGGTTTTGGATGGACGCGATATAGGAACTATAGTCTGCCCCAACGCTAATTTTAAAATTTTTCTTATAGCTGATAAGGATGTCAGGGCTACTCGACGGTTTAAGGAGTTGCAGGAACGTGGGTTGAGAGCTATATATAGCCAGATTCTGCGGGATATAGTGGATCGTGATGCTAGGGATTCTTTGCGTTCTGTAGCGCCTCTTGAACCGGCTAAGGATGCTTTCGTTTTAGACACGAGTAAGTTAAGCGTGGATGCGACCTTTGTCGCAGTGCTTAGGTATATCTCGACGCAGAACAAAGACTAAAAGTGGTATATGTGCGGCTAAAATGCAGAAGCGCTGTATCTACCGTTTTGATGCTGTTAGTGGAGCATTATAGGCTGAATTTGTATTAAAGACCGTCGGATCCAACCGGCTGGCCAGAAAATATATGAAGAGGATTAATAAAAATGTCTGAAATTGATATATTACAAGATACACCGTTCCCTAAAACTGATGAGAATTTTGAGGAACTCCTTAAGGGGTCATTTGGCTCAGATGAACGCCTGCAAGGCCGAGTTGTAACAGGTGCGGTTTTGAGCGTTGAAAATGATTTGGTTCTTGTCGACGTAGGCTTAAAATCTGAAGGGTATATCCCAATAAAGGAATTTTCCGATTCTTCTGGCAATGTAGAGGTTACTTCAGGTGACCAGGTTGAAATTTTTGTAGAGCGCTTTGAGGGGCGAGACGGAGTGGTTGTGCTTAGTCGCGAAAAGGCTCGAAGAGAAGAAGCATGGGGGGTCATGGAAAAAGCGCTAGAATCAGAGGAAAGAGTTACAGGTGTAATATTTGGTCGGGTCAAAGGGGGCTTTACGGTTGATCTAACTGGCGCAGTAGCGTTTCTTCCTGGTTCTCAAGTAGATGTCCGACCAATCAGAGACATCTCTCCACTAATGGGGGTCCCACAGGAGTTCCAAATATTGAAGATGGATAGAGCACGAGGGAATATAGTTGTTTCTCGCCGGGCAGTATTAGAGGAAACGCGAGCGGAAGAGCGTTCTGAATTAATGACAAACATGAGTGAGGGGCAGGTTTTAGAGGGTGTTGTAAAAAATATTACGGATTACGGAGCGTTCGTTGATTTAGGTGGCGTTGATGGCCTACTGCATGTAACGGATATCGCCTGGAAACGGATCAACCATCCAACTGAGGTGCTGCACGTTGGTCAAACAGTGAGTGTCCAAGTCATCCGTTTTAACACTGAAAACCAGCGCATTTCTCTTGGTATGAAACAGTTGCAACCGGATCCATGGGGAAATGTTTTAGATAAATTCCCAATTGACGCAAAACTAGTAGGTCGCGTGACCAATATTACAGATTATGGGGCTTTTGTTGAACTTGCAGCGGGCGTTGAAGGTTTGGTTCATGTTTCCGAGATGAGTTGGACAAAAAAGAATGTACATCCAGGAAAGATAGTTTCCACCAGTCAAGAAGTAGAAGTTATGGTTCTTGACGTGGATTTGTCCAAGCGTCGCATAAGTCTCGGCCTTAAACAGTGCATTTCTAATCCTTGGACAGAATTTACTGATAAGTTCAAAGCGGGCGATAAGGTTGAAGGGGAAATCAAAAATATTACGGAATTCGGCCTATTTGTGGGTCTTACGGAAGAGATTGATGGAATGGTGCATTTGTCTGACCTTGATTGGGTCAAACCAGGTGAAGACGTCATCGATGATTACAAGAAAGGCGACACCCTCAAGGTGAAAATACTCGAAGTTGATTTGCAAAAAGAGAGGATTAGCCTAGGTGTCAAACAACTCATTGACGATCCTGTCACCGGCTCGCTCAACAAAATTAAGAAGGGTGACGTTGTTACTTGCACCATTACAAAAGTTGTAGATAACGGGATTGAAGTGAACATAATGGGCGATCTTCCTGGTTTTATTCGTAGGAATGATTTGTCCCGTGACCGTTCTGAACAACGTCCTGACCGATTTGCGGCAGGAGAAGTGGTGGACGCTAAGGTGTCAACTATAGACAAGGCCGGTAGGAAAGTCAGTCTTTCCATTAAGGCTCGGGAAGTAGAAGAAGAAAATAGAGCCATGGCGGAATTTGGGTCAAGTAATTCCGGGGCTTCCTTAGGGGATATTCTGGGCGCTGCATTGAAAGAAAAAAGTGCTCAAGCGGGAGACAATGACGAGTCAGAAAGAGAAAACACAGGGGATCTGCTAGACGCAGTGACGCCGAAAGATGCCGTAGAAGAACTCGTCATGAACGACACTGCCAAGACCGACAAGACGGTCAATGACAAGGTGGTAGAGAAGAGCAAAAAAGTATCTACGAAAAAACAAAAAGCTGTTAAAAAAACCGCTTCAACGAAGAAAAAGACAGCCGCAAAGAAAAAAGCGACAACAAAGAAAAATTCCACACCAACCTCAGCGTCGGATAGCTAACGGATCGAGTTTTGGTTATGCTAAAAGTTCGCTCGCAGATTGAAAGAATGGCAATTGAAATAGCCGTAATATGTAGAGACGTTCATAATTCTTGAAGTTAATGGTATGGCGCTAGATGTTGATAGATACTTGGACCGACGTCGGCTTAAACGCAGCCGGGGTTGGTGGCGCATCGTCGCGATCTTTACTATCCTTGTCATTGTCGGGGTTGGCTTTGGCGACTTTGATCAACTGAAAGGCCGCAATCACGTGGCTGTTATTGATATTAAAAATATAATAGTAGATGATCCAGACCGGAATGCTAGGTTAAAGAAAATTGCTGCGGATCCCAAAGCAAAGGCTCTTATTATAAGAATTAGCAGCCCTGGTGGAACCGTCGTGGGTGCTGAATCACTTTATTATTATTTGCGGTTGGTTGGTGAGAGGAAGCCTGTGGTTGCAATTATGCAGGAACTGGCGACGTCAGCAGGATACATGGTAGCACTCGGTGCTGATCATATAGTTGCCCGGCAGTCAACCATTACTGGTTCTGTCGGTGTTCTGATGCAATCCACTGACATAACGGAACTTCTGGGGAAATTGGGTATAAAACCGGAGTCTGTAAAAAGCTCTCCACTTAAAGCTCAACCCAATCCGTTCGAGCCGTTTTCTAAAGATGCCCGCGAGGTAACCCAGTTGATTATTTCTGACATTCATACAATGTTTATTAATCTAGTAGCTGAACGGCGAAAAATGAATAAAACCAAAGCAACAAACTTGTCGGACGGTCGGATTTATTCGGGTCGTCAAGCGTTCGCCAATGGTTTGATTGATTCCCTGGGCGGTGAAGAGGAGGCTCGCCAGTGGCTGGTAACGGCTAAAGGTATAAAGAAAGACGTTCCACTAAAGAAAATAGTGATTCAGCGTGACCGCCACCTTTTGAGGGAAATCTTGGGAGATATAGTTGGAAAAACAATGTTTTCTAGTCGCCTTAGGCTTGACGGCTTGATATCACTTTGGCACCCTGTTTTTCGGTAAGAGTATTTTTGTTGCAGTAAATTTCAGGCAGCAAGGTGTTGCTGAGGAAGGTAGGCTGGCCAATGACAAAATCCGAACTGATAGCTTATTTAGCTGAACAGAACCCCCATTTGTATCAGCGGGATGTTGAGAGGATTGTTACGACGGTCTTTGATGAAATTACATCGGCTTTGTGTAGAGGTGATAGGGTTGAACTCCGGGGTTTTGGTGCATTTTCAATTAAACAACGAGGTTCGCGCATAGGGCGCAACCCGCGAACCGGTGAAGCAGTGCAGGTTGTGGCGAAAAGCATACCTTACTTTAAAACGGGCAAGAATTTGCGAGCAAAACTAAATAATTGAAGCCTGACTCTTATGCTAATAGGCGGTGGTTCCGTAATTTAAGGGGCAGAATTATTGGCCAGTTTAATTTCGTGGATTGCCATGATTATAGTAGGGATATTGGTGGTCCTATTTGCTATATCTAATCGTTCTGTTGTGATTCTTGAATTATGGCCTCTTCCCTACTTTGTACCGTTTCCATTTTATGGAGCGGTGCTGATAGCGGCCTTTATCGGTTTCGTTGGAGGTTCAGTTGTGGCATGGTTTTCAGCAGGAAGTACACGCAGCAAAGCTCGACACGCTGCGCGAAAAGCCAGTGGATTGGAAAAGGACCTTGATAAACTCAAGAAAAAAATTGAAGAGCTAGAAATCAGCCAAAAATCTAACCTGAAATATTAATCAATCTCTCACGGATACGGTGGTTATTCAAATTTTACAACTAGCAAGTGTAGTGGCTGAATATGAGAGATAAAGTGACCACTAAACCAGCACAACACATTTTTGTGGCTTTGGATACCAGCGACCTTATGCATGCGTTGAAATTAGCACAAATGTTGAAGGGACGGATAGGAGGTGTGAAGATAGGTAAGGAATTCTTCACTTCCCATGGTCCTACGGGTACTAGAATGATTGCCGATGAGGGGTTACCAATCTTTTTGGATCTCAAATTCCATGACATACCTAATACGGTAGCCGGAGCAGTTAGGGCATCTATCTCCTTAAAGCCCTTTATACTGAATGTTCATGCAGCGGGTGGCAGGGCTATGATGGAGTCTGCAAGAGACGCAGCCGCTGAGGAGGCTAATTCACAAGGCGTTGACCGACCCCTAATTTTAGGCGTAACGGTGCTTACGTCTTTGGATGAAGCCGATTTAAAAGAAATCGGATTAAGTAGTTCCACGAATGATCAAGTAAGGCGGTTGGCAAGTCTGGCCCAGGAAAGTGGTTTAGACGGTGTGGTTTGTTCGGCGTCGGAGATTAAATCGCTTAGAACACACTGTGGAAAAGAATTCAAACTATTAACCCCGGGCATTCGGCCGAGTTGGGCTGATGTTGGTGATCAGAAAAGGGTAGTTTCACCATTATTCGCGTTGTCCCAAGGAGCTGATTTTCTTGTAATAGGTCGTCCAATAACCAGTTCAGATGATCCTGTCACGGCTATAAGCCGAATAGAACATGATTTACAACATGACGGTTGAAGTAAAAATCTGTGGCCTTGATCGGCCGGAAACTGTAGATGGGGCAGTTAATGCTGGTGCTGAAATGTTGGGATTTGTATTTTATCCCCCATCTCCCCGAAACCTAACAGCTTCTGCCGCATCGCGTTTGACTAATAGGGTCCCCGCGAGCGTAAAGCGGGTTGGGCTTTTTGTGGATCCTACGGACGAAATGATTACTACAGTACTCAACCAAAACGTGCTGGATTTAATTCAATTGCATGGAAACGAGCCTCCGGAACGTGTTACAGAAATTAAGTGTTTTACCAGTCTAGAGGTGATCAAAGTGCTCAAGATTTCAGATTTTTACGACTTACGGTATGTTTCTATATACCAGGGGGTGGCGGACTGGTTAATGTTTGATGCTTTGGCTCCTAAAGACATGAAAGGAGCGTTACCCGGCGGGAATGCCCTCTCATTCGATTGGAATATCCTTGCCCGCGCAAACATACCAACACCATGGATTTTAGCAGGTGGCTTAAACTTGGAAAATGTTAAGGAAGCGATGAGTACCAGCGGTGCTAAAGTTGTGGATGTCTCT
>PTLH01000096.1 GCA_002938035.1 Alphaproteobacteria bacterium MarineAlpha3_Bin6 | reverse complement strand
CCCCAAAATACTACGTCCTTGAAATGTTTCCCTATCCCTCCGGACGCATGCACATGGGTCACGTCAGGAACTATACTTTGGGGGACTTGGTGGCGAGGTATAAAAAGGCTCGCGGGTTCAATGTTCTGCATCCAATGGGGTGGGATGCCTTCGGGTTGCCAGCTGAAAACGCTGCTATTGAGAATAACATTGCGCCAGCCGACTGGACGGAACAAAACATCGCCGCCATGCGCAATCAACTGAAAACCATGGGTTTCTCCTACGACTGGGATCGGGAATTTGCAACTTGCCAGCCTCAATACTACAAACACGAACAGAAGATGTTCCTTGATTTTTTGAACGTGGGCCTTGCCTACCGTCGGGAAGCGTGGGTCAATTGGGATCCGTTGGAGGAAACGGTCCTGGCCAACGAACAGGTAATTGACGGCATGGGTTGGCGCTCCGGGGCACCCGTAGAAAGAAAAAAACTTTCGCAATGGTTTTTAAAAATTACTGAATATTCTGATGACCTCCTCTTGGCTTTGAAGGGGCTAAACCGATGGCCTGACCGCGTTCGGCTCATGCAGGAAAACTGGATTGGGCGCTCCGAAGGTATGCACATAGAATTTCGTATTTCAGGCCGTGAAGACGTATTAGGGGTGTTTTCTACCCGAGCTGACACACTCTACGGCGCAACTTTTTGTGCTATTTCACCCAACCACCCACTGGCGGAGGAACTCGCACAGTCAGACGTGGAGATCCAAAAGTTTATTACCGAATGCAACCGCCAGGGGACTAGCGCAGAGGCTATAGAAACGGCAGAGAAAGTTGGCGTTTTGTCGGGATACGAATTAGAACATCCCCTCATAAAAGAAAAAAAACTGCCCCTCTATGTTGCCAACTTTGTCCTTATGGAATATGGCACTGGAGCAATATTTGGTTGTCCAGGGCACGATCAAAGGGATTTAGATTTTGCAAGGAAATATGAACTCGATGTGATCACTGTTGTCGCACCGAATGATAGCAGCAAAAGTTCGTTCGCTGTTCAAAGTGAAGCTTATCTGGGGGATGGTGTTCATGTAAATTCCGGTTTTTTGGATGGCTTAAGCATTTCCCAGGCAAAGGTTGCCGTTGCCAAAAAACTTGAAGAAATAAATTCTGGTAAACGTGTCATTAACTACCGCTTAAGGGATTGGGGTGTCTCAAGACAACGCTATTGGGGTTGCCCGATACCGATAATCAAGTGCAAACAATGTGGCTTCGTACAGGTTCCTGAACGAGATCTACCCGTTGAGCTCCCGATGGATGTGAGTTTCGGCAAACCAGGCAACCCGCTAGACAGCCACCCCACCTGGAAATTTGTGAATTGTCCGGACTGCGGCAAACCGGCGGAACGTGAAACCGATACCTTTGATACATTTTTTGAGTCATCCTGGTATTTCGCACGTTTTTGTTCCCCTCACTCAAAGGAAGCCCTCGATCGCGCTGCCTTAGATTATTGGATGCCCGTCGATCAATATATCGGTGGCATCGAACACGCTATCCTTCATTTGCTGTATTCAAGATTTTTTACACGGGCCTTGAAGAAGTGTGGTTATATCGGCATTTCGGAACCGTTTGCCGGAATGATGACCCAGGGCATGGTTTGTCACGAAACATATCGGGATAGCGGAGGAAACTGGGTGCTGCCGGAAGAAATTCAAAAAACTCCTGATGGTTCGTACCGGCGAATAGATAACGGTTCCTCCGTTACTGTCGGGCGCACCGAAAAAATGAGCAAATCTCGGAAAAATGTTGTTGACCCCGAGCTAATCATACAGGAGTACGGCGCTGATACAGCACGCTTATTTATGTTATCTGACAGTCCACCAAACCGGGACCTAGACTGGACTGCATCTGGGATCGAAGGTGCCTGGAGGTACGTCAACAAGTTGTGGCGGATGGCCTCCGAACCCCAAATGCCCCTCGTTGAGCGGGACCTGGCAATGCCAAATAAAATTGGACCTCCCGTAGAAAAAGTTCGGCGATTTGTACACCAAACCACCGCGGCGGTTGGGAAGGACTTAGACAGCTTCCACTTTAATAAAGCGGTCGCCCGAATACGCGAGTTAACCAATTTGTTGGATGAACTCAGCAATGACGACGGCGCAGGTTGGGTTTACCGGCATGGAATGGAAACAGTTACGAAGCTTATTGCTCCTATGCTACCCCATTTAGCAGAGGAAATGTGGCAAAAGCTGGGTTATACCACCTTGGTCGTAGAGACGCCTTGGCCAGACTTTGATTTAGCGCTCTTGGAAGAGGATATAGTAACCATTGCCGTACAAGTTAATGGAAAACTGCGGGTCACCGTCGATGTAGAACGGGATTTATCTCAAGAACATATCGAACCCCTTGCTTTAGGTTTGGAGCCAGTTGAAAAGTTGCTTGATGGCCGCAATCCTCGTAAAGTAATTTTTGTGTCCAACAAGATTGTGAATTTCGTTGTTTAGAATATCTGCTTATGTTGCTGCTTTGGCCGTCTTAGGCGCGTGTGGTTTCCAACCTATTTATGGAAGCGGGGGAGCCCCCGGCACCCAAATTGAAATGGCCTCCATTGAAGTGGGTGTCATCAAGGACCGCCAAGGGCAGCAACTGCGGAACTTTTTATTAGATCGGATCAATCCCGGCGGCACCCTTCAATCTCCAAACTATACTTTAACTGTCGTATTAACTTCTGGAAAAGAGTTTTTAGCCTTCAGGAAATCCCAGTTTTCGACGAGAGCTAACCTCAATTTCGTTGCTGTCTTCAATCTCAAAGGTAAAAATCAGTATTCAGGGGAAAACTTTTCGGGGACTTCTAAAATCACGGTCAGCTATAATATTTTAAGCTCTCATTTTGCAACGTTGACCGCTGAAGAGAATGCACGCACCCGGGCTGTTAAGGAACTCAGTGCTGATATTAGCAACAGAATTGCCGCTTTTGTTCGTCGTTCACAAGTGTCCTGACACTTCTCCGTGAAAGTTTTAACTCGAAATTTAAACGCCTTTTTAAACAAGCCTCCTGACCATGTCCTGGCCGTTTTGATTTATGGCAAGGACGCCGGGCTTGTTCATGAAAGAGTTCTAAGGATCACCCGTGCCGTTGTTGGAGACGCTGCTGACCCGTTTAGGGTTTCAGAGTTAGGAAGCAGTGAAATATTAAGCGATCCTTCCAAGTTAACTGACGAATTCACGGCACAATGTCTGGTCGGAGGGAGACGTGTTGTTCGTATTCGTCTCGGCAGCGAAAACCTTTCCGACAGTCTCAGGGCCCTCTTTAAGTTGCCAAAACAAAATGCCCTAATTGTGGTAGAGGCAGGGTTTTTAAGTGCCTCATCGTCAGTTCGTCGATTTATGGAAAAAGAAGCCAAAACCGCCGTTATCGCCTGCTACCAAGATACCCCGGACGACCTTTCCAGCTTAATCTCTGAATTAACAAAACCCCAGGGTCTCAACATTAGCAGCGCAGCCAAAAATTATCTGTTAAATCATCTTGGTTCCGACCGAATGGTTTCCCGAAGTGAGTTAGAAAAGCTGGTTTTGTTCGCTGGGTCCAACGCGGATGTTTCAATTGAAGATGTGGTTGCTATAATAGGTGACAGTAGCGCTTTTTCTATTGAAGAGCTCGTGTACGCTGCTGCCAGTGGAAGTAAAGACACATTGAATGAAAGTCTTTTGCGCACCGCCGCAGAGGGGTTTTCCACGATTGCCCTGCTTAGAGCGACACAAAGGCATTTACACAGGTTGCTGCTTGCGAGCGAGATTTGTGCTGGCGGCAAAACGCCAAGCGAGGCAATGAAGATTTTACGGCCGCCTGTAATCTTTACCTTTGCCCAACAATTTCTGAAGCAACTCGGTGTGTGGACGCCCCCACTCATAGGAACAGCCCTTGAGCTTCTTTCAACTGCCGAGATAGATTGTAAGTCGACACGGCTACCACAGAACATCATTGGAGAGCGTGCTTTACTGCGATTAAGTCAAATAGCTAGAAAAAATTAGTCTTTTAAAGTTTTAATTTCACGGTGTAATGATCTGGCGGGTAACTTTTTTTTAAAATCCCATCGACTAAAAAAGTTGGTTTTAGCGAAGCACCGCCACCTTAAACAACAAAATAACTTATAAAAACCTCGTTAGGATACGGGGGAGGGTCAATCAGGGCGACCGCTGCAGTTTCTAAAAAAACGGGGGTTTTTTCAACCCCGAGGTACTTTTGTGAGTTTCCCGTCGAAGGAAAACAATCCGTCGGGATAGTTCCGGCGTTTGAGATTTAGCGTTGTGTATAGCTAGCCGGTTTGGTTGCAAACCGTATTTGTTGGGCCTCACATCTGCCGACCTAAAATATTTACAGCTTTTCGCCAACTGAATCTTGTTTTTAAAGTCTACGGGCGGGTAATTGGACCGATTAGGTGACCGTATGGTTGTTAGGAGGGTTAGTGTTTTTTTAACCGCCCTAGAACTTCGTCCAACTGTTCCAGTGTGTCATAGTTAACTGTTACCTTTCCACCGGACGGCGTAAAATGAATTGAGACACTAAGTCCGAGAGAGGTAGAGATTTCCCTTTCCAGGGCGAGTGTGTCGGCGTCTTTCTCATACTTATTTGGGCTTTTACGGCTTTTAACGCCGGCCTTTTTTGCAAAGGTTTCTGTTTGCCGAACATTTAGACCCCTTTTTACAACAAGCTTGGCTAACTCGCCAGGATTGCTAGCATTTAGAAGCGCCCTCGCGTGTCCGGCACTTAAAGCCCCAGAAGTAATCAATGACTTAACGCTATCGGGTAGGCTTAAAAGACGGATCATATTTGCCACATGGCTCCGGCTTTTTCCCAACAACTCCCCCAGCTTTTCCTGAGTATGAGAAAATTCTTGTATAAGTTGCTCATACCCCCTGGCTTCTTCTAAGGGCGACAAATTTGCCCGCTGAAGGTTTTCCACAAGAGCTATTTCTAATGCTTTTATATTTGTTAACTTCCGAACAAGAATTGGAACTTCGTGCAATTGTGCTATCTGAGCTGCTCGCCAGCGGCGTTCGCCAGCGACTATCTCCCATTTTTCTGGGTTGATCTGGCTGTTTCTAACGAGTATCGGTTGAATGATACCGTTAACTTTTATTGAAGCCGCAAGCGCCTTCAGTTCGCTTGATACAAATTGAGTGCGGGGCTGATACCTTCCAGGAACCAAAGACCCGATAGGCGCAACGGTGACGGATGTAACTTTGGTTTCGCCAGCTTTTTGTGAGGAAGAAAATTCCGCCAAGGCGTCTTCACCCAATAAGGCGTCCAGCCCCCTACCCAGATTTTTGCGCTTTCCCTGGTCTGACACTAGGCCGCCAATGCCTGCTCACGGCGAAGCACTTCGCTTGCCAGGTGTATGTAGGCCTGAGAACCTGCACAGGAGGTGTCGTATAGCAGAACCGGCTTACCGTACGACGGCGCCTCAGAGACCCGAACATTGCGGGGAATAACGGTATCATAAACAATATCACCAAAATGATCCCGAACCTCCAGTGCCACGGAATCCGACAGATTATTTCGACGATCAAACATTGTTAAAACTATGCCCTGGATATCCAGGCTTGGATTATATGCTTTCCGCACCCGATTAATTGTACGAACCAAGTGGCTAATCCCCTCCAACGCAAAAAACTCGCACTGCAAGGGAACAAGCACCGAATGGGCAGCAACGAGGGCATTTAATGTCAAAAGGCCAAGGGCCGGAGGACAATCAATTAATATGTAATCGAAAGAAGAAACGCTTCCTGTAAGTGCTGTTTTCAAACGGTATAGCCGGTTTTCGACTTCTACAAGCTCTATTTCAGCGCCAGATAAATCAACGCCCGATGGTAGGACTGATAATCCTGGTATGTTTGTTTCGGAGATTGCATCGCTCAGGTCTGCCTCTCCCATGAGGAGATGGTAGGTGTTTATCTTTCTAGCATCCGAATACAACCCCAAGCCTGTGCTGGCATTGCCCTGGGGATCAAGATCGATAATCAAGACCTTTTTCTGCACCGCGGCCATCGCTGTGGCCAAATTGATGGTGGTGGTGGTCTTGCCCACCCCCCCCTTTTGGTTGGCTACGGCTAAAACTCGGGCCGGAACCCCCTGATCAATTACTTTCGTGTTTTTCATCGATTGAGGTAAGCTCCGCAATTTCAAGAACAACCCCGCGGGGATTACTCATGGAAATGTGTTTTTGGACGTCCATATTCCAGTTTTTTTTTGCTTTCGTCAATTCGGGAACCACATTTGCGCCCTTCATAAAAAAACATTTTCCTTGCCGCGAAATAAGGGGCTCACTGTAAATTAACAATTTTTCAAGCGAAGCCAAGGCCCTAGACGTGATGTAAGCTGCCTGTTTGGTTGATTTGTGATCTTCTATACGACACTGAATGACCTCTACATTAATGTCCAATGAATGAGACGCATTGCGAAGAAACGCACACTTTTTTCCGTTAGCCTCTATTAGCTTAACCGCCGGATACCCCATTATTGCCAGCACAATACCCGGAAAGCCCGCGCCGCTTCCCAAATCAACCAAACACCCCGGGGGGCTTAAAAACTGATAGATCTGTGCGGAATCAAGAATGTGCCGGCGCCAAATGTCGGCAACCGTGGACGAACCGACCAGATTGAACACCTTTTGCCAACGTAAAAGAAGATGAACAAATTCTTTAAGCTGCGCCAGTGTTTCACGTGAAACAGAAATATCCCTAGAAAACTCGTCCGGTCCATACATGTCCAAGCCAGCGTTTCACGTGAAACCATTTATCAGTCATTGCCTGTCAACGGGTGCCAATCGCTGGACGTGTCCCAACAGGGCGGTTAATGCAACAGGCGTCACGCCGGAAATACGGGCCGCCGCACCCAGCGTGGCAGGCTTTGCATCTCCAAGCTTACTTTTTACTTCGGTTGAGAGGCCGCCAATTTTTTCGTAGTTCAGGTCAGCCGGCAACGTCAGGGCCTCGTCGCTGCGGAACGCCCTAATGTCGGCTTCCTGTCGATGCAGGTACCCTGAATACTGACCGTTGGTTTCAAGCTGTTCGGCGGTTTCTGGTTTCAGTGCCTCCAGCTCCGGCCATATCTTAGCCAGCCGCGCGACCGTAATTTCCGGATAAGCCAGAAGGTCCAGGGCCGACCTCCGCACGCCGTCCTTCTTAATTTTCAAACCATGTTTCGATAATTCATTAGGCGTTGCTGTGATCGTTTTGCTTAGTTGTATGCCCCGCTCGAGCTCTTCCATTTTTGTCTGGAATTTCTGGCGGCGGGTCAGGTTCACGCAACCAGCCTTAATACCGATCGGGGTTAACCGCTGATCAGCGTTATCCGATCGCAGTTTAAGACGGTATTCGGCACGAGATGTGAACATGCGGTAGGGCTCACTTGTTCCCAGGGTCACCAAATCATCAATCATAACACCGATATAAGCATCTGCGCGGTCAAGAGTAACGGGACCCAGATCATCAGACATACGGGCAGCATTAAGGCCAGCGACAAGGCCCTGGGCGGCGGCCTCCTCATACCCGGTCGTCCCGTTGATCTGGCCGGCAAAATAAAGGCCCGGCACTCGCTTGGTTTCTAAGCTGGGCGAGAGTTCCCGGGGGTCTACAAAATCATACTCTATCGCATAACCCGGCCGAAGCATCTTCGCGTCTTCCAGGCCAGGAATGGTTTTTACCATATCAAGCTGCACTCTCTCGGGTAAAGACGTGGAAATGCCGTTAGGATAGACCGTTGTATTATCCAATCCCTCGGGTTCCAAGAAGATTTGGTGGCTCTTTTTATCTGCAAATCGAGTAATCTTGTCTTCAATAGAGGGGCAGTACCGCGGCCCCACGCTATTAATCTGCCCAGAATACATCGGTGAATACTTCAGGTTTGCCCGAATAAGGTCGTGAGTTGATTGGGTGGTCGAGGTAATGTAGCAATCAATCTGTGGCGTTGTTATTTCCTTTGTTAAGTATGAAAAGGGTCTTGGTGGATTGTCACCTGGTTGCCGCTCCAGGTTTTTCCAAAAAATCGTTGTACCATCAAGCCGGGGCGGCGTTCCTGTTTTTAATCGGCCCAGCCTGAAGCCAAGCCGCTTGAAGGTTAATGACAACCCTAGGGCGGGCGCTTCGTGGATGCGACCGGCCCGGATCCTTGTTTGCCCAATATGAATGAGGCCACCTAAAAATGTACCGGTAGTTACCACAACTTTCCGGCTTTGTATCTGCGTTCCGTTTGAGAGAACTACGCCAGTTAAAACACGGGCGCCATCTACTGCCAGATTTTCCACGGCCCCCGCAAGAATTTCCAAATTATC
>PTLH01000095.1 GCA_002938035.1 Alphaproteobacteria bacterium MarineAlpha3_Bin6 | reverse complement strand
AGGGTTGGAGTTGGGAAGCCAAATATTGGCATTGTAAAAGGAAAATTGGTTGAGTACCGAAACGTCTTCTCGTAGCGTGTCGAGACGTAAAATCCTTTTTCACCGATTTGGAATACAAAGAAAATTTATTTTGTTTTTTTATCTATATTTATGTTCTCACGATAAACAAATACGCTCAATCTTTACGGGTCTTATGGAATTAGAAAATGCCGTCACCTAAGCTGAAAACACCCAAAACAACTTTCTCGAGCTGTAGACTGAAATTAATTTGTTTATCCTGGATTGCAAAATTAATTAATCAGTTTACCTATTGCATATATGCCCATACCCAAGAGAATGGATGGTAACATACCGTAACGCGCGACCAACATACTTGCCAGTGCTGCCCAAAACTCTATCAATCCAAAGGGAATTTCCCAATTTCCAGAGGGACGAAAAATCAAAGGTCCACAAATTGCGCTTAGAACCGCGACGGGCACCAATGCCAACGCACGCATCGTCAGGGGCGAGAGTTGGCGGCCAGAAAACAGCCAGATACTGAATGCTCGAACCGAGAAAGTTGCCAGTACCATCACTCCTATAACTATTGGTGTGCTCACTCTTGGCCTCTATCCAAATCAGGACGGTTTGACGACATAAAATACTCAAACATTAAGGTTGCAATGATGGCAACCGTGGCGGCAATTATTAAACCGATCTGATTGGGAAAATCGGAAAAAATCAATGAAATTCCGGCCGCACTGATCCCGCATATAAAAGATCCTGCATTTTTCAACTGCGGAACGATAATGGCAATAAAAGCCGGGACCATAACAAATCCGAGGCTCAAAGAAACCAGACCCTTCAAGTAGCTACCGCTAACCAGTCCAACGAATGTCCATACTTGCCAATTAAAGTACATAGCTAATGCAGCGCCCCAATAATAGCGTGCACGCACTTCCTTAAACTGGCTTACGATGGCAAATGATTCATCTGTTAGAAAAAATGACATTAAAATGCGTTCACTTGGCTTCGCATTTAAAAGTCTTGGGCCAAGCGATGCTCCGTATAACGTGTGTCTAAGATTTATGAAAAGTGTGGTGACAGCGATAACAACAATTGAAGCGCCTTGTCCAAAGAGATTTGCCCCAACAAATTGTGCAGAACCAGCAAATACCAGAAGAGACATGGCCTGGCCGCCTTCTATGCCTAGACCCATATCCAGGGCAAAAGCCCCAAAAACAATTCCAAATGGGGCTGTACCCAGTAACATCGGAGAAATAGCCCTGATACCTGCGCTAACTGAATCCGGGGAGGTTTCTATAGATTGTTTTGAGATATCCATTCTATCGTATGAGGTTTTTGGGTTAAGTAACTTTTAAGACGAATAAGCCACCGATAATCCAACCATCTCTTTCATATCTGAGATTACATGTTGTAAAAAATTCCAGCCTAAAACCCTGCTGCTTCGCAATGGAGAGAATGTAATCCTTTGAGTGAGCATAACGGGCTGTATTCCGGAGAATAAAATCCCCATCGTCGGTGTGTTCTGTCGAAAATACCAATAAAGAATTCTGTGTAGAGTGCCTTTTTATGCAGCTGAAAAGTGGAAGTAAATCTCCAATGTATGCAAAAACATCAGAGGAGATAAAAAGACTAAATTGGGTTTTAAGAATTTCAAGCCTGCCAACAATATCATCTACGTACAACTGATCGTAAATATTTTTCTGTTCAGCCTTTCTCACCATTTCTTCAGATAAATCAATCCCTATTAACGTCTCCGCTATATCTCTAAACTCAAGCCCCGAAAGTCCCGTGCCGCAGCCCAAATCTATCACATTTTTGTATTTTCTTTGAGCTAGGCCCAAATCAAGAAGAGCCTTCTTAAGCATAATTGGTGCATCATATTTGAGGACATTCACCAAATGGTTGTCAAATTTTTTAGCGTAGGAGTTGAAGATATCTTCAACATATTGCCTGGGAGCAAAATCCGTTGTGATACCAAGCAAAGCGTTAAGTCTGTGTTGAACTCCAGGCAAGTCAGGTTCAATGCCTACGGCCTTTCTTAGGCTGTCCGCCGCCTCATTAAACTTGCCCAAGGCATGGAGCACATGACCAAGGTTGCTGTGCGTCTCGGCAAAGTCGGGTTTGATGGATAAGGCCTTCTTATAGCTTTCCTCAGCATCATTCAGTCGTCCTAGTTCCCTTAGTACGGCTCCCAGGTTACTATGTGCCTCGGCATAATCGGGTCTGATGGCAAGGGCTTTTCGGTAGCTAAATTCAGCTTCGTTCGGTTTCCCAATTATTTTTAGAACATTACCAAGATTGCTGTGCGCCTCGGCGTAGTCGGGTTTGATTGTGATGGTTTCACGGTAGCTGGCGATTGCCTCTTCAAGTTCACCGCATTCATTGAGAGAGTTACCAAGGTTGTAGAGTGCCTCAGCGTAATCTGGTTTGTGTTCCAGCGCTCTTTTATAGCTGGTGATAGCCTCATCCAGCTTACCAATTTCCTTGAGTACGACACCGAGGTTGTAATGCGCCTCAGCGTAATCGTTATTGATAGTGAGAGCTCTTTTGTAGCAGGTTATGGCCTCATCGATCTCTTTCAGTTCTTTGAATATAACTCCAAGGTTATTATGTGCCTCGGCGTAATCGGGCTTGATGATTAATGCCTTTTTGATGAAATCTAGGGCTACGTCATTTTCTCTATTCTGATAGGCAATTACCCCCATTAGATGCAATGCGATCGGATGATTGGGGGTATCGCGCAATATTTTTCGATAGATGCCTTTTGCTTCTGATAGTTCACCCACTGCGTGATGTCGTTGGGCGAGGGTCAGGGAATGTTGGAGGCGTTGCGTCATTTTTCTGTGGAGAGATCTCTCACTCGTTCAGGCGTCGTAAGTTTGGATGTTTTACTGGATTTACCCTCTCCCGGATCATTCTGTTCTGACCACCAACACAACTTATGACTTGTTGATATCCGATTTGACCCACCTATAATCCGGATTCTCGAATAAGAACAGCCGCCGACCAGCGCCAAAATTTTTCAATCAGACTTTTTCTTTCGGCATCCACTTTAAGCATACCTATCGCCTCCCGATTGACCTCAATTTCATGATTTTCAACAATTGCACTGATTTTGTATATTGCCTGATCGGGTACTAATTCATTTCCGACAACACTAGTCGAAATATTGCCACCATATTTCGAAGCTAATATAGCGTCCTCTAATACGCGTTCCGCAGAGTGTCCGACATTCACGATGCGGCAGGTATATGGAGCATTAAACGCCCCCAACCTGTAAAATTGGCAGGAACCGGTTTTATGCACACGGAATACGTCTTCTTCGTTCACGTAACCCGTAAGCTTGATGCCAAATTGTCCTTTAACGCTGGTTAGCTTTTGTCCAACGCCAAGCCACTGTCCAGTAGATATGTCCGGCGAAATTTCAGTGACATTTCCATCAATCGAAGTTCGGATGTTTAAGTTGTCAATTTTTTCAAGTAAGGCAGTGCGTTCGGTTTGCAGCCGAATTAGTTTTGCAGCAATCACTGCGGTCTGTTTTCGAAAATCCGTATCCATAGTTGCGGATTTTCTCAATTCCTTCTGTGCGGTAATTTTATTATTATTCTGTTGGAGAAGAAAGGATAACTCGGGATTTTTCAGTTGTCCAAGCAGTTGTCCACTCTTAACTTTCTGTCCAGAGGAAACCAGCAGACTATCGAGGCGACCGGAAGTGTTCAGATAGATTACATTGTGCGATGTAGCTTCAAGTACAGCGTGGGTCGTGATTGAATTCCGCCAAGGGATAAAGAGAAACGATATTGCGATGCAAAATAAGGCAAAGGAACCCCAGACACGTCTGCCAAGTAGTATCGTTTTATACCGATTTCGCCATTGTTTCAGTTCCATCAATATGGGTCGAAGGATGAACCACGAAATCTCGGTTACAAATAAAAAAATTCCAACGATTTTTATGAAAAAGTGATAAACGAGAACCGCAATTCCTAAAAACAATAATAATCTATATACCCATACGGTAATGGCGAAAATAATGAGGGTAGATTCTCGCCGTTTTGGAAATGTCTCAGGTGGGAGTTCATTTAGGCCAAAGATTTTCTCCCGCAGCCACCATTTTGCGAGCTGGAAAGACCTCTCATGTAAATTTGGAATTCCCCACCAGTCGGACAAAAGGTAATATCCGTCAAATCTCATAAATGGACTACAGTTTATTGCTAGGGAGGAAATCCACGTCGTTGTCGCCATCACAAAAGCTATATTTCTGATCTCTCCTGGCGGTAATAAACTCCACGCTAAAGTTGCAATTGCGGCTATTGCCAATTCAACTATCACCCCAGCTGCGGCAACTTTCAGGCGCTGAGGGCGAGATGCAAGTTTCCAAGTTTCATTCGTGTCGGTATATAGCATGGGCCAGAGAACTAGGAACGCGATCCCCATCTCTGGAACCCTGCAACCATACAATTTTGCGGTAAAGGCATGCCCTAATTCATGGGCAATTTTAGCAATTACCAGGGCTAATCCAAAATAAACCAAGCCTCTAATGGAGAAGAAATCGATCAACTGCCCAACAAAGACATCCCACTGGTGGACCAAAAGAAACAGACCGGAAAAAAGGCAGGTTAAAATTAGCCACAACACCGGTTTGGAGTATAGGATCCGCACAAAGGGAAGAGCTCTCGTCAGAAATTGGTCCGGCTTAACAACCGGTATACGAAAAAAAAGGTAGTTATGTAGCATCCATGACCACAATGATTTTCGCGTTTTTTTTCTGATTTCCGTTAACAACTTTGTTCCGTGATTATCTTCCACTCGGAACAATTGGTGCGTGGAAAGAAAGGCACTCACCTGTTCTACAAATTTATTGCTAATATTTAGAGCAGTTTCGCGGTTTACAGCTTTTGCGATGAGTTCAGCCGTACCATATTCCCATCGGCGCAATACCTCGAAAACTCTCCATTCGATTTGGAAAAACTTGTTTCGGACTGGGTCATGAATAACCCATGTAGGATGTCCCTCTATCGTTGGTGATGAGGTGTGAAGATCTAGATCGTCTCGGATCGACATCATGATATTTTCAAAATCCTATAAACTGCCGTAACGCGGAGATGGGGCGCCGGAACAACCAGTAGGCCAGCAGTACCCTTCTCCCTTCCAGTCGTGCGGTTCCGCGGAGGCCCAGTCTTGGTAACCGTTTCCTATCCACAATTTCTCCTGTTATGCGGTGGGCATAATTTCCCTCTGGTCGTGATTGGGCTTCATAAGAAAATGTGCGAAGGACGGCATCTACGGGTACCAGAGGATTGGAGTTCAGATATACGCGGATAGAGGTCCCCTGGGGTAAATCGATCGCATCAGCAACGGAAAGCCACGCTTCGACTTCGACCAATTTTTGATCGGCAAGGTTCATGATTTTTTCGCCCAGATTAACTGGCCGACCTTCCCAGGATGATGGATCATCGATGATGACGGAACCCCGCATGGGAGCGGAAATATTCATGCGCTTAATCAATTCTTCAAAATAAAGGATCTTTGTTTCTTGCTCTTTGATCCGTCCTGCCGTTTCGGATAGGTACCGCTTGGATCTGGGATCCGATAATGCGCGGCGGGATACCTGCGCGTATTGTGCCTTTAGTGAATCATAGACCCTTTGTGCTACTGCCAGTTCATTGCGCTGAGAAGCCGCATCCATCTTGAATAAATTATCTCCTAAATTAACAATTTGGTTGGGTTGGACCGAAATTGATTCTACAACGCCCTCAACTGGAGCGCGTATAGTAGCGGGATCAACAGCAACAATCTCGGCAGGTGCCAATACCGTCAACGGTACCGGTAGAGCCAGAGAACCAACAACTGCGGCCGCTATTACTGTTTTGATGATCCTTTTCTTTCCATGCCATGCGCGCCTTTTGCGAGGTTTAACTAGCGCAGCCCATGCATGGCCATAGGCTCCCGCCAAAACATCGAGAATTTCTATGTCTGCATCACTCCAGGTTCGGTCACGTACCAGAAATAGTATGCCAAGGGGTTCTCCAGAAGGAGAGTTGAGAGGTTGAAGCAACCCGAAGGATGGCAGCCACGATGCCCATTCTGAAGCATTTTTAGGATCAAGGTCTTCTGGCGCGATACGTCGGGTCTCATTTGTTTTTCGGATAATCGGAGAAATATTTCTTTTTAACCACTGCACGAGCGGAGAGTTACGCTCCGTTGTAGCAACACCGGAAAATGTTACAGGCACGCCTTCGGTCGAAAACAGTATAGCTTGCCGGTATGGAACCAGGCCGTGGGTTTCATTAACAAAAACGAATTTAAGTTCATTTAGTTCCGAGACGCTTCTAATCCGTTTTTCCAGATCAATCAGAATAACCAGTGGATCAGAATGAGAGGCGGCCTCCATAACGTTCAATCTCTTTTTGAGGCTTTGATAATGACAATTCCGCTCATACCCGGGATAAGTTCCTTGTGACGGACGAGCGTTCTCCCAATCATGATAATAGAGCGACTGACTGCATCAACCTGGGCACCTCTTTGAACAACCTTTGCTGGGTAAGATTTATTCGTTTCACTTACTTTGTATAGAAATTTATATCCCGGTTTAAGCCAGGTTACCCAATGGGAAGGGACAAGAAATGCAATCTCCAAATTTTCATCATCAATTATCTTGATAATTTCTCTACCAACGGGCGCGAACTGATGTTCGCCTAAATTTCGCTCAACAATACGCCCAGAAAATGGAGCTTTGATAACACACTTTGACAGTCGGACTAGACCCGCTTCCATGTCTGCAAGAACCTTATCCCTCTCTGCTTCTGCATCCTGAACATCGAGTTCACCTGTTGAGTTTAATTCAAGCAACCTTTTTTCTACTGCAAATTTTCTCTTTGCAGCCACCAATGCCGCTTCAGTTTTCCGGTGTTGGGCCCGGATTAATGCGCAGTCCAACTTCACGAGTACTGTGCCTTTTTTGAACTTATAGCCTTCTCTGAGAGTTATTTTGTCAATCCTTGCGGGTATTTCACTGGATAACGACGTCACCTGACGTGAACGAAGTTCTCCATGTATTTGGTCCGGGTTAACAGGATCAATCGTATCATCTGCCTGTGCCAATGCTTCCCAACTGCCAGCAACCACCAAAAATACTGAGAAAAAACAAGTTAACCAATGACCGGATGGCCTGGAGCGCGGCATTCGTTCCTCCATAGTCATGCAGGCGGGGCTGATGTGCCGCATTTTGATGCCAGCATAGTAGCGTAGACCTCGTGAAGCCATCCTTCGACTTTTCTCTCGTCTGAAGCTTCTGCAGAAATTTTGACCCAACCCCGGTCCGAGGCGAGCGTAGAAATCGTCCCGCATAGAAACTTAGTACCGCTGAGACGACCTCCAGCCCGGTTTTCATTCAGAGATACCGTAACACTTGCTTCCGATGGACGCATATCCGGTTCCTCAAGAGAAATAATATCTGAACCGACAGCGGGAACTTCTGCCACTTCGGGTTCCTCGCCAAGATCTCGCCTCCGGGCATTAGCGGAATTAATCCGCTTTAGTTCTGTGTTGACTGAAACACCGTTGATTGCGTCATGCATTGACTTGCCGACGGTTCGTGTCAGGTCTCTCAGGTTTTTTGTTTGAACCCCATTAGAAAATATGCCTACCCCGAGCGTTGATTGGATCTGTCCAAAAGCTGCAATAACCTCCGCATAGGTCTGATAGAGGCGCATCAAGGAATCAATTGCTGCCGTCTCCTGTGATATACGGTCGAGTAAACTCTGCATATCTGATTCCTGACGTTCCGCGATCTGGGAAGAGAGCCGCTGATCGATGGTAAATAATTTATTAGAACGCTCAAACTGCTTAACGGAGTTAAAAAATTGTCTATCGGCAACGTGAACTTGCGCCAATACGGCCATCCTCAGTGAAAGTCGTTGTGCTTCGGAAACAGTTTTGTTGGCATCGTTAAATCTCTTTTGATCGTTAAGGGATAAAAACTTAAGGACATTTAGACTGAGGGTGGCGCTCCATTCATACCATCGGTTTTCATCAAGGAAACTATTCAAGTCGTAGTTTCGACCACCGGACAAATCAATCCCAGGTAAAAGACGTAGTAACGTTTTTTTTGCATCATCTAACCCGATACGGTTCTGATAAAGTTTTTCCCGAATGTCCGGATTATTTTGAAATGCTAACATCTCCATTTTATCCAGCGGCACCTCCCACTCTGGTATGATTAAAGCCTCCGTCTGCACATCGGCAAGTTGAAATTTCGTTGACGGAGATACGTTGATCAGTGCCGCTAATTCGATGCGTGCCGTCGATAACTGCTGGT
>PTLH01000094.1 GCA_002938035.1 Alphaproteobacteria bacterium MarineAlpha3_Bin6 | reverse complement strand
TCCCAACCCCAGTGACCTCCACGCTTTTCGAGCGACTGGGATGCAGGGGGTTAGTTACCGGAAGAATATCTGGCATCACCCACTATTGGTGATCGTCCCAAACCATGACTTCCTGGTCATCGACAGAGGCGGTCCTGGTGAGAATTTAGAAGAACACTTTTTCGAGGAGACTGAGGGTTCAGCCGTTTTAAGAGTGTAGGAGCCACACCTCGATGTTTAATTTCAAAATGAGTGTAAACTTCGATGCGTGATAAATTCCATTGATATGATTTTTTATCGCCACAAAACTTGATATCAATTTCAAATGATTGAATGTCCAATATTAATCGTAGGTGGAGGGCCAGCTGGTTTGAACCTTGCCCTCAACCTCGCATGGTGGGAGACACCGTGTTTGTTGGTCAACGATAAAACCGATACACCAAACCATCCTCAGGGAAATTCCCACAATGCGAGAACTATGGAACATTATAGGCGCCTGGGGATCGCTAACGACATTCGACATGTCGGACTGCCACCGGATCATTGTGGAGATGCTATATTTGTAACCCGTATTAACAGTCATGAAATTGGCCGGATTAAACTCCCAACCAACCGCGAACGCCTCGCACCCGATTTCCCGGAGTTAGGAATAACCCCAGAACCCACGCACAGGGCATCGCAGATGTACGTAGAGGCCATCCTCAAAAAACATGCGGAGTCTCAGGAAAAAATTGATCTTCGTTTTGGGTGGAGAATGTCTGAATTCAAAGAAAATGGCGACCACGTGATAGCGGTAATTGAAAACGTTGCTTCAGGCGAACATGAAACAATCAACTGCACACAAATGGTCGCCTGCGACGGGGCAAACAGTTCCGTACGAAAGGCACTCGGCATCAATTATGAAGGTAAAAGTGGAGAGGAAGTAGATTTCATGATGGGCCAAATGTTATCGGTCTATTTCCACGCGCCTGAACTTTATAAGATTATGAAAACTGACGCCCCGTGGCAGTTCCATACGATTAACCCTGATGGCCGGACGTCGATCGTCGGGTTAAACGGAAAAGGTGATTTCCTTGCTTGGGCCAAAATACCACCTGGTATGGGTCCGGAGAATATAGATCCAAAATCGGTCATCTACGCCGCTGTCGGACAAGAATTAGAGGTAGAAATTATTTCGGCAAAACCCTGGACTGCAGGTTTATCTTTAGTTGCCGAACGGTATGGAAATAAAAAGGTTCTAATGGCGGGTGACGCCGTGCACTTATTTACTCCGACCGGTGGGTTCGGCATGAACACGAGTGTCGACGATGTCACCAACCTAGCCTGGAAGTTATCTGCCCTTTACCACGGCTGGGGAGGACCAAAGCTAATCGAAAGCTACGAGCAGGAACGGCGACCAATTGCCGAGAGAAACCTGGCACAGTCGTATGCGCTGGCAGAAATTAAATCACAAATCAGAGTGCCAAAAGGTATTGAGGATGAAGGCCCTGAAGGTAACCGCGTCCGGAAAGAACTTGGAAGCCGCTTCATGACAGAACTGGCCGAAGAATATAAATGTATAGGGATCCAATTGGGAAGCCAGTATATAGGCTCCCCCCTCATCGAAAATGACGGTTCTGAACCGCCATTAGATGACCCCTACGTCTTTTCTCCCAGTGCCTGCCCTGGATGCCGATCCCCCCACGTGTGGATGGAAGATGGAAGTGCACTTTTCGATCACTTCGGCAAATGGTTTACACTGCTTTGTTTTGACAGCAATACGGCAGTCTCTAAAATCGAAATTGCCGCTTCAAAAAGAAGTGTTCCGCTGAAAGTGTTGGCGGCACCAAAAAACATAAAGGATATTTATAGGGCGAAATTGGTATTAATCAGGCCTGATCAATATGTTGCCTGGCGAGGTGATGGCAATTACTTACATCCCGAAAAACTCCTCAAAAAGGTAATCGGCCATTGATTAATTACTGCAAACGATATTGTAAGAAGCTGAAACTATTAGCTGAAGACTTGTTCCAATTGGACATTAGTAGGAGAATTAAGAAAAAGAAGGCACAGGGAAATGATTAAAGTAACAGATGTCGCCTATGCAAGGTTTAGAGCTCCCGATCTCGACAAGATGGAAGGTTTCTTGAAGGATTTTGGACTGGAGCGATCCGCCCGAACGGACAATGCCCTCTATATGCGCGCCTGTGGCACCAGTCACCACGTACATATAACCGAGTTGGGTGAACCGGCATTTGTCGGCATGGCCTTTCATGCCGCAAGTGAAGATGATCTCCATAATCTTTCCGGATTTGCTGCCACCGCCAGCCCTAAGGAAATTAAAGAACCTGGTGGCGGGAAAAGGGTCCAAGTTACCGACCCCGATGGTTTCCTTGTGGAAGTGGTTTATGGAATTGAAGAATTAGAGCCCATTACTGTTCGAAATAGTTTTCGGCCTAATTCCGGAACTGCTTACGAAAGGAAGGGCGTATTCGTGAGACTGGAAAAAGGTCCAATACAATGTCTTCGGTTAGGGCATGTTGTCATCGGAGTGAGCAATTTCAAAAAAAGCAACGATTTCTACAAATCACATTTTGGCTTTCTTGATTCAGATATTTGCTATGAAGGGGATGAAAATAATATTGTTCTGGCCTTCAATAGGGTCAATAGAGGTAAGGATTTTGTCGACCACCACACGCTGCTTACTGCACCAACCGGCAAACCGGAGCTTGGTCACATAGCCTTTGAAGTGGAAGACATCAACGCCATTCATCTAGGCCACGAGCATCTGCAATCAAAGGGGTATGAGCATTCCTGGGGCGTAGGACGTCATATACTTGGTGCCCAGATTTTCGATTATTGGTTCGACCCTTACGGTAACAGGGTTGAACACTGGACGGACGGCGATTTACTGAACGAAGATTCGCCCACCGGGGTCCACCCCTATGGCGCGAGGTTTTCCACCCAATGGGGCGTGACGGAATCTTCGCGCCGATAATTATTTAAAATTTAGTCAGTTTTGGGGCTATTCCTTAACAAGGATTATTGAATTTGGAGGCGTTAGGTATATAAATTCCAGTCTATTTCCAGCTTAAAAAGCTGCAATAACCGGTATGTTCGAACCCTAGTTAGGACAGATGTGAACGCAGGGAGAAGTTTTTGTTATATAGTAAACTAGGTTTGCTAAGTTGCGAGCATGAAAAAGTTTCTCCAGGCCTCACACTAGTTCCAACGTTTCGCGGAAGTACTGCTAAGCTAATAGATATAGAGGGACATAAAGTTCATCAATGGAATCTTCCGGGCCGTTTAGGTTCGCTTGCTTATCTTCTTCCCAACGGTAATCTTCTTTGTTCTACAGTGACGGATGAAGGACCACCAGTGCGCCAGGCTAAAGGGGGGCGTCTTTGCGAACTTAATTGGAATAGCAAAGTGGTCTGGGAATACACAGACCACAGTCAGCATCATGACCTTAGGAGACTATCCAACGGCAACACGATGTATCTCGGTTGGCGAGCCATGACGGATACTAACGCCGCTCGTGTAAGAGGTGGTATAGCCGGAATGGAAAAAGATGGGAAAATTTACGAAGATTATGTTCGAGAAATTTCGCCAAACGGAGAAACTGTCTGGGAGTGGGCGACCTCTGAACTGGATATTGAACGTTACCCACTGACCGACGGTGTCACACGTTTCGAATTTGCCCATGCCAACACCTGCGTCCCGCTACCTAATGAAGAAATACTGCTTAATTTTCGCAACCTCGATCTGATGGCAATTCTAGATAAGGTAAAACGGAAGTTTATATGGGAGAAAAGAGACATCATGTGGGGACGACCGCACGACCCACACCTGCTTGAAAATGGTGATATACTGTTCTTTGCTAACGGCACTCAGGATATAATAGCACCCGCCCGCTCAAATATTATACAGTTTAATAAGGGAACAGGAGAAGAGACATGGCGTTACGAAGCGCCTATGGCGTGGACATTTTATACCCATGTTATGGGTGGGGTAGAGCGCCTACCTAATGGTAATACGTTAATCGTCGAATCAGTCAATGGCAGGATTTTTGAAGTGACCCCGGATTGCGAGTTGGTTTGGGATTATATAAATCCTGATTTTGATACTCCTTTTCCAACAAGCAAAGAGCCAGGTAACGCCGTATTTTGCTCATTTCGCTACGCCGTTGATAGTCCGGAACTTTCCAAATTATTGGGATAAAAAAAATCCTGAGGATCTCTAAGACCTAACACTCTTCAGCCACCGTCCCTAGATACTCGGCAAGACGATCCATCGCTGAGATACCTGCCCGTTTTTCAGCTGCAGCATTGTAGTTAGTATTTGTATTGATATCGTAATAGTAGGGGTTGCCCTTTTTGTCTAAAATATACTCAAAACCAGCAACATGAATATCGTTGTTTTCCATTACTTTCTGCAAATCTGAAACAAACGGCGGATTAAAATTGGATAGAATTTCAAATTTTTCAGACTGGCCTAGAACGTTCTCATTCTCAAAACTACACGTCGATATTTCCAGTTCACAAGCATCAGCAGGGCAAAGTTCAAAACCCTCAGAGGTATCCACTCGTACCGCATAAAGGAATTCCCGCCCAATAAGCTCAACACGGATGATATATGGTTCAGGTGCCTGGATGTATTCTTGTACCAAAGTGATCCCATCCACAGACAATTCAAAATCATTACCAACAACATATTCTTGGAGGGCATTGCGATCGTGAAACAAGCGTACCCCGAGCCCTTTACCAGCTCTGTTATGTTTTGTGATCACTGATCCGCCAATACGGTCCCATGCTTCTAGTATTCCTTTTTGTCCTGCAGCGGCAATTGTGCGAGGAACAGGGATGCCAACTTCCTCTAGAGCCGTATATTGCACAACTTTGCTGATTTCGAGGTCGAGTGCCCGAAAACCATTCAATACAATGCGGTTTGAACGCCAAAGCCATCGTAAAATAGCAGCCGTCAACTCAGGCGAATAGCGATGTCCTCGAGTATGGGACGAAGCACTCATCCGATTATAAAAGATTCCATCAGGTGGCTCTGTCTTCAAGTCCACAATACCTTCGTCCAAAAACCAGTCCTGATAGGGAAGTCGACGCTTCTCCAACGCCTCGATTAACGGCTCAGTCCACTCTGAATTCTCATGCAGAATGTGAATTTTGCCCATGAGGCAAGCTCCTTCAATCGTCCATCACAGTTCGGTTATTCGGAACTACTGACATTCTGACGTGCCAGACTAAACTATGGGATATATGATTTTGCAACCTTCAAAATAAAAGATACAAAAAATATGTTGATGGAATTACGACTTATCTAAATGATGAGAACCGAAAATACAGATATTTGTTCTTGATCTTTTTATAGCGTTTGCACGAGGTGCTTTGTTGACATTAACTCAATTTTGAAAAATCTAATTGCGCCCAGGAGGTATTTTGAAATGGCCTATGACAAGGTTTGGGACGAAATTGAGTTTTTTTCGAATGACCTAAAAACAGCGGCCTATCTTTACAAGCCCAAAGACTGGAACCCCGGCGATCCACCACGCCCAGGTATCACCGTCCTTCATGGCTACACCGGCATGAAAGATGTTTACGGCATGGATGTGCCGCAGTGGCTTTGGGAGGAAGGTTATTTTGTACTTTCGTTTGACTATCCCGGCTTCGGTGTCAGCGAAGGTGAACGCGGTCGCCACCGCCCACTGGATCAAGCGCAGAGCGTGTATGACGCGGTAACATATCTGCAAACGGTCGATGGCGTCGATCCTAGCCGCATCGCCTATTACGGCTCCAGCTATGGCGGAGCGCATGCAATTTGGTGTGGTGCCTTCGACGAACGTGTGAAGGTAATCGTATCCGCCGTCATGGTATCGAATGGCGAACGTTGGATGAAATCCGTGCGCCGCCCCCATGAATGGCAGGACTTTAAAGAAAAGGTTGATGAAGCCGAGCGCAAAAGAGTGCTAACAGGTGAGAAAACAATGGTACCGCTTGTGGAAATAATGTTGACGGACCCTCACACTCAGATGGTAGTCGAACAGTTCCACGCGAAAAGTGGCCGCTTCAATCCGGAATACGATCTCGAAAGTGCGGCGGCAAATATACGATATAAGCCAGAATGGGTGGCGCACCGCATCTCACCTCGCCCTGTTCTGATGATCTATGCCGAATTTGATAATCTTGTTCCGATTGAAGAGCAAATCAGTTGCTACGAAGCTCTTGGAGAGCCCAAAAAACTGGTTAAGCTCCCCGATGCTCAGCATTACGAATCATATCAATTCTGTAATGCTGAAATTCATGAAATCCAGAAAGTAGAGACACTCGAATGGTATCGAAAATATCTTTAATTTCTCCTAAAGCTCACTGAGAGGAACGAGTACTGGCAACTGTTAACACCATCGGCCAAATTGTAGGGCTGTTTATTAGTGTCGTTTCAGTTGGCGTTCTTATAAATACCGCCAGTTACCGGCATATGGTCAAAGAATTTACCAAAAGCCCCGCCCTTTGCTATCTAGGCGGCGTGCTGGCACTGTTCTTTGGCCTATTCATACTCATATTTCACAATACATGGGATGCAAGTTGGACAACAATTATTACTATTATAGGCTGGTTATCTGTCATTAAGGGAGCCCTGTTAATCGCTTGCCCGAATATCTATCCCCATTTTTTGAATTGGATTTACAAGGGTGAGGCTTTGATCCGCTACATAGGAGTTATATATTTACTGCTCGGTTTATTCCTGACTGTCAAAGGCTTTAATCTATTTTAATTGACCCAAAAGTAGAAACTCCGGAATGGTATCGGAAATATCTTTAATCCCCTCTAGTTTATTTGTCAGAGTAAAACATCAAAGGTCTCAACAGGAAGATGCTCCGGAAACGATAGTCGCCGTCATCAGACAATTCATCCAGATGACCTAACAGTTTTCTGATAACCCAAAAATCGATCTTGCTGAAAAAACTGCAAAGAACTCAAAGAGGTAATACTGATGGACTTAGCTTATTTCACAATGCCCCTGCACCCGGCAAGCCGACCGTTTGGCGAAACCCTACAGGAAGACAGGGAGGCATTTCTCTACGCAGATGAATTAGGCTTTACCGAAGCTTACATGGGAGAACATGTGACCGACATTTATGAACCTGTACCCAACTCCATGTTATTCCTCGCCTCCATCGCCTATGACACCAAGAACATAAAACTCGGCACCGGCACGGTAAATTTAGGGCACCACCATCCCGCGGCTACGGCCGCTGAAGCGGCCATGCTCGACCATATGCTTGAGGGTCGTTTTTTGTTTGGTGCCAGTCCCGGAAATTTACCCGCCGACGCCGAGGTATTCGGCACTCTGGACGCCAACCGTAACGAAATGTTCGTCGAGGCGTTGGAACATATCATCGCCATTTGGACTTCCGATGCACCTTATCGGCTCACCGGCAAATACTGGAACATCACCACCGAAAGAACCCATCTCCCCGAATTGGGCCAAGGCATCATGGGGAAGCCCTATCAGAAGCCATACCCACCCATTCTAGGTACCGTAGTCGCCCCCTACTCGAAGGGCATAGTAGGGCTCGGCGAGAGAGGCTGGTATGCTATCTCAGCCAACTTCTTGCTACCAAAATGGGTGGCGACCCACTGGCCGCTTTTTGCCGAAGGTTGCGCGAAAGTCGGCCGCGTAGCAGACCGCAAAGATTGGCGGGTAGCGAAAAGTATATTTGTTGCCGATGACGAACGCATAGCGGAGGAATACGGTAAGGGCGCAAATTCTCCCTATCGCTTTTACTTCCAGCAATTGGGCGGCAAGCTGAGAATGGCGAATAAGCTTAACCTCTTTAAGACGGAGCCCGAACAGCCAGATGACGAAATAACGACCGACCACATGGTTGACACCCTGGTCATCACGGGCACCGTCAACAGCGTCGTCAATCAGTTACTGGCCTTCAGAGAAGAAATCGGTGACTTCGGAACGCTTGTCTATAATGGCGCCGACTGGGTCGATCGGGATCTTGGCCGACGCTCGATGGAACTCATGGCGACTGAAGTCATGCCGCGCCTTAATGATGCCATCGGAGACTGACAACGAAGGAATTTCACGTGTCCGAAAATGTGATCACCTTGGAACCGGTTGCAATTGAGGGAGAAGTCATTACTCAAGATCGATCTCCTGAATTCTGATACAGTTCACCAATAATTTTCAAATCTCACACAAAGGCCCAATACCATGATACCAGCAGATGAAACATTCGACGGAACCTGGCCCTTTAGCCCCCATTATTTTGATGGCGCGGGATTTAAAATGCACTACGTCGATGAAGGTAAGGGCGATGCAATTATATGCCTGCATGGAGAGCCGACCTGGGGATACCTCTACCGTAACTTCATTCCGCCACTCTCTGAAAA
>PTLH01000093.1 GCA_002938035.1 Alphaproteobacteria bacterium MarineAlpha3_Bin6 | reverse complement strand
TTATATAGTGGGTGAAGGCCGAAATTATTGCCCGCGCCTAAATAGTTGATCGATTTAGTACCATTTCCGTGTTTAATGGTTTGTCTTGCAAATCCAGCCCTAACCATCAAAAGGCCATCCGGGTAATCTCCCTGACGGGCAATTACTGGTTCGTCACTTTTTCCCTGACTGCGGAGGCGTTGGAACGAAGTGTACCAGTCGAAACTGCCGTAGGTCTCAAATATACATCGACTGGCGACATCTTTAATTTGATCGTCATTTAAATGCCCAAATTCCTCTGATTCAAGCAAATGAGCTGCTAGTGCCGTCTCTCGGTAGCGCTCATCAATCATGCGTTTCCATTCGCTATTATAGGCTCTCAGCTCGCGCAACCCCTGCCATCGGATTTCTAGTAATTCGGCATCTTCGTCGGCAAAAATGGTTGCCGTCCGGGGGATCCTGCCTAAAGCGGCTAGCTCGCCAAATAGGGCTCCGGTTTCTATTGCCCCGGTATTGTGTTTGTCCAAAATTGTGGGAATATCCTGAAGTACAACCCGTGTGCTTTCGTTTGATCCGCCTGCCATCAATTCGTCTAACGAGTACTTCGAAGTGTCCCTTGTTTCTGGAAGCCAGTTACTTGTCCATAATTGCGAAAATGCCGCAAAAAGGGAGCGGGTATTTTCTTCACTGCGTCCAATAGCATCTCTCGGTAGAGAGGGCGATAATACAACTCGAAGTTTGCCACTCAAAACAAGGAAAGCCGAGTTGCCATAATCACCTTCACGGACAACAATTTCGCCGGGCGTAAACTTAGCGAGCCGGGTGTCATTCTTGAGGATACCACCTAAGGGAATATGCTTCGGAAACTTCTCACCATCAATGTCCTTTAATTGAGATTCGGACAAAAGGCGATCGACATCTTGGTCTGTCATGTTTGAGTCAAACGGCTGTGCCCAACGCTGGGGTCGGGCCATCGTATGTTCCGCTGATTGCGGTTGAGTTTGAATTTGTTGCTCTGCCATGCTCGTCTACCTGACCACCGGTTGTTTAAGAGCTTCGTTTGCTGAGAGTTATCGGGGTAATTTGAGAGGTCTATTTAAATTTTTTCGGCAAATTTTCACCAACAACACCAGATAAGTCTTTATCTGCAATTGCCGCAGCCAGGGCCCGCCCATTATCAGCTGTAGGAGAGGCAACAACTTTTCCTGCCGCAGGAACCTGTCCAGCCACGCTTTCAAGCAACTTAGTTGCGGTGGCTATTTTTTTCTGTTGTGCAGCTTTATAGCCGGCATGGCTAGACTTAGAAACTGCCGCTGAAGCACTTACCAGGTTGGCTGCTTGCCCAACTACAAACATCCGAGCCATTTCGGCCGGCGTCATAGCCTGATTTTCGGTAACCTTCGGTGGATAAAAACGGTGCCGCACCGAACCTTGACTGTATTGGACCAACTCAAAATCAGCGTTCATCGGGTGACCCGCATCAAGCATCGCCTTAATGTTATCCCCTGTGAGGTTCTCTTTAGTTAAGCCGTGACAAGAATTACAGTTGGCTGCAACATCAAATAACTGGCTTGGCCATATCATTCCCTTAGCGGAGGCCGCTTCGATTTTGTTGGCTTTGGGGGCTTTTTTATTATGTATACTAATCCATTCCGAAGCCGCGCCATGGCAACTCTCGCAACTTGGCCCTGCAACCAATTTAGGTTTTGCACTAGCAGATTTCTTGGCTACAGTATAATGGCAACTCGCGCAGAGGGCCGTCTTCTTCATTCGTTTTCCACCCACGGCCTTTACAATCTTTTTTGCTTTTTTGGATTTATGTATTTTCTTAAACGATGTTGCGTGTTTCGTTCCCGACCATACTTTTGCTTCTGCCTTATGACATTCCTGGCATTTTTTCGGTCCGAGCTTAAATGGCTCAGCATATAATTCAGCGCTATTAACAAATAAGAGAAATCCCGCAAGTACCCCAATAAAGAATATTGGAAGATGGTGACGTGCATTTACTTCAAAACGTTTTAAGCGGTACATGATCGGCTTCTCCAATTAAGAGCTATCTACTCAACTTTTATCCACGCGACCCCATTTTGTACAATTCTTAAAAGGAAGTCGAGCCTTTGGGGTAAAAATCTGGATTAAAATGTGTGGTTTTCTGACATAAGCTCTGCAAAAATCAAAATAATTGGGAGAAAAGTGGGGTAAAATTAAGTGTTGTGAAGTCAAATTACGATTACAATTGCAATTGCTGTTCAGGGCACAAGTCATAGTCCAGGGGCAAATTTCACTATACACTTTCAGTTATAGGACATTTCACCTGGAAACTGATTCGTTTCAATGGGTTGCTGAAGGCTAAAACTGTAGTATAAGAATGCGAATAGAATTTAATTAGCTATTCGTAATAACATTATACTGGGGGAGAACATGTCAAAGCTTCACGCGGGTGATTCTAAAACGAATGAATACCTTCAACGTTACATTGATGGTGTTGAGAGGCGAAATCCAGGGCAACCTGAGTTTTGCCAGGCGGTTAACGAAGTGGCTACAACGGTGTTTCCATACCTCGCTGATAAGCCAGAGTATCATGAGAACCAGATTTTGGAGCGAATGGCAGAGCCAGAACGTGTGATCTCTTTCCGTGTTCCCTGGACAGATGACGATGGGCGTATTCGCACAAATCGCGGATGGCGTGTCCAGTTTAATTCTGCGATAGGACCTTACAAGGGTGGCGTTCGATTTCATCCGTCAGTTAATGAATCAATTCTCAAGTTTTTGGGATTTGAGCAGACCTTCAAAAATAGTTTAACGGGCTTGCCCATGGGTGGCGGTAAAGGCGGTGCAAACTTCAACCCCAAAGGGAAATCCGATAATGAGGTGATGCGCTTCTGCCAGTCATTTATTACTGAGTTGTACAGACACATTGGAGAAGACACCGATGTACCGGCTGGCGACATTGGCGTTGGGGGGCGTGAGATTGGTTATATGTTCGGCCAGTATAAGCGCATAACGAACCGTTTTGTAGGGGTTCTCACTGGAAAGGGTCTTGAATTTGGCGGCTCTAAAATGCGAACAGAGGCCACCGGTTATGGTGCAATCTTCTTTCTCCGCAACATGTTGGCCCAACACAAGGATAGCATTGAAGGAAAAAGTGTACTGGTTTCAGGTTCAGGTAACGTCGCAACGCATGCTTGCGAAAAAGTTCTACAGTTAGGTGGTAAGGCACTGACGATGTCTGATTCCGGTGGCTTCATCCATTGCGCCGATGGTTTTTCCCAAGAGCAAATTGACTGGGTCAAGGAATTGAAGGCGGTCCGTCGCGGACGAATTTCTGAAGCTGCTGACGAGTTCAGTAACATTACATTCCAGGAGGGTCGCCCTTGGGGGGTCGTCGGGGATTGTGCAGTTCCATCAGCAACGCAGAATGAAGTTAGTGCTGACGACGCCAAAACCCTGATTAATAATGGCGTAAAAGCAGTAGGAGAAGCCGCTAACATGCCTTGCGAGCAGGCAGCCGTGGATGCTTTTGTTGATGCCGGTGTCATTTTTGGGCCCGCAAAGGCCGTTAACGCAGGTGGTGTTGGCGTCTCTGGTCTTGAAATGAGCCAGAACAGCGGCCGCATTTCATGGGGAGAAGCCGAACTTAAAAAGTTGCTAGAGAACATGATGACGGACATTCATGACTCTTGTGTGCAGTACGGCGAATCAAAATCGGGGCCCGTCGACTACTTGGCCGGGGCCAACATTGCTGGTTTTGTGAAGGTTGCCGATGCGATGTTGAGTTATGGACACGTTTAAAGTGATCTAAATATGGCTGGCGTTATGCTGGCTCATTAATAGGAACAGGTCTCTACCTATACGTCAGTTAGAGGCCTGTTTCTTTTAGTGGAACTAGAGTTGCCAGATGAAATAAGGGGGTTTCTAGAGAGCCCAAGATCAAATTGTGGGAATGCCTAGACAAAGACTTCCACAATCAAACCGCCGACGTGCACAATCGACGATAGGAGGTTGAGGTCGTTTGTCGGGAGCTAGCCTTTTAATTCAGTGATTGCATTTTTAATTACTGCCCAGGTTTTCTGGGATGTGACCGGCATGTCCAAATGCTTAATACCTAATGGAGAGAGAGCATCCACTACAGCATTTACTACGGCAGGCATCGCGCACGCTGTTCCGACTTCGCCAGCCCCCTTTGAGCCCATGGGGTTAACTTTGGTGACGGTTGGATTATCTGCCAATTCAAAGGGGCAGAAGTCGCTAGCGCGCGGCATGGCGTAATCAAGGAATGAGCCAGTTTGCATTTGGCCTGTTTCGGGGTCATAGAGAATACCTTCCATCAGAACTTGGCCTGCACCCTGTCCTATACCCCCGTATATTTGACCATTCAGTAGTAACGGATTGATGACGTTTCCGACATCGCTCACGCCGACGTACCGGATGATATCTACTTTGCCAGTATCCACGTCAACTTCCACTTCGCACGCGTGGCAACCACTTGGAAAATTAGGGGCAGCGGCTTCAAAGTGGGCGTTTACAGAGAGGTCCGGCTTTATCCCGTCCGGCAATTGATCCCCAGAGAATACTACGCCAACTATTCTCTCCCAGGAAACAGAGCGGTCGGTCCCGGCGACTTCAAAGGAACCATTTGAAAACTCTATATCACTAGAGCCAGCCTCTAGGAGGTGTGCTGCAATATGCCGGCCCTTCTCAATAATGGCCTCTGATGCAATGCGTGCAGCGCTTGTTCCCAGCGAAGACACGCGGGAACCGCCGGTTCCATTCCCTTGCTCCATTTTATCCGTGTCGCCTTCATGAATGACGATTTTATTAGCGTCGATGCCTAATAATTGACTGACCACTTGTCGGTACATGGTTGGATGTCCCTGGCCATGCTCCGTTGTTCCCGCATAGACATTAACATTGCCATTAGCATCAAACAAAATGTCGGCAAATTCAGTACCGGCACCAGCAGCATTTTCAACATTATTGGCAACGCCCAGGCCCCGGTATTTTCCCCTAGCCTTCGCACTTTGACGACGTTCCTCAAAATTCTGATGACCGATCAGCTTAAGTGCGTCTTCAAAGTTACGCTCAAAGTCACCGCAATCATAGGTAGGTCCCAGGGGGGTTTTATAAGGCATATCGCCGGGACTGATGAAGTTCTGGCGCCGTAATTCAAAACGGTCAATGCCCGTTTCGGCTGAAGCCACATCTATCAACCGCTCTAAAACATAGGCAACATCTGGGCGATTGGATCCACGATAGGGATTGGTTGAACCGGTGTGTGTAAAGACACCTTTAATTGTGAGGTGGACGGCAGGTGTGGTGTAGACCCCCACTAAACCTCCATTGCTCAAGATCGTATGCATTAACGCTAGAGGAGATAAATATGTTCCTAGGTTGGCTATTGTAGTGACCCTGAGACCCAAAAATTTTCCCTTTTCATCTAGGGCGAGTTCCGCATCCGAAATTTTATCCCGGCCGTGGTAGTCACTTAGGATCGAGTCAGTACGCTCATTTTCCCACTTCACGGGCCTATGCAGTTTACGAGATGCCCACACGGTCAGAAGGGTTTCCGCATAGACACCCTTCATACCAAAACTACCGCCCATATTTCCGGTAATAACCCGGAAATTATTTTCCGTATCATTAAATATCAATTCAGCTAGTGTTTTTCGCATGCCGAATGCACCCTGTGTACCGACGTATACTGTGCAGTGGCCAGATGCTGGATCGTAATTAGCGTTGGTTCCGCGGGCTTCAATTGTATTAGCCGAGGAGCGGTTAACAATTGACCGCAATTTTACGATGTATTTTGCTGCGGTGAATGCAGCCTCCGTAGCCTCCCTATCACCCATTTCCTGCTTGAAACTCAAGTTATCAGGACAGTCAGGCCATACCTGAGGGGCGCCATCTTCCATTGCCACCTCAGCGTCAACTACAGCTGGAAGGATCTGGTAATCAACTTCAATCATTTCTGCCGCGTCTTTTGCTTGATCGAGTGTCTCTGCAACCACAAAAGCAACTTCCTCTCCAACAAAATTTACAACTTCATTCGCCAATGCCAGGCGGGTTGGATGGTAAACTGATCCTACATCAAAGTTGGGTATAGGGGGCACGACTAGTGGAAGTTTACCGAGGTTTTCCGCTCGGTAGTCTTGACCTGTCAGTACAGCAAGTACGCCGGGTGCGGCTATCGCAGCTGAGGTGGTAATAGAGTTGATTTGGGCATGAGCATGGGGAGACCTCAATACATAGCCGTAAGCCTGGTTTGGGAGGGTTACGTCACCCGTATAACGACCTTCGCCTCTCAACAGTATTGGGTCTTCGTGTCGGGGGACTGGTTGACCTATCGAAACTATACCCATTACTTAAAACCTCTTAGACAATTAATGAAACGGTAATTTGATGTGTGCCTAATTCAGACAGAATTATTATGTTTACACAATCAGTTTGATAGGTAGAAAAATATTGTGTTGCCTAAACTTTCACATAGGGCACGCTAATATTTTCATGCAGGCAATGCGCTGAAGTAACTAACTTCCTCCCGACTCATTAATCGAGAAGGGGTGTCGACATTTACATAATAAATTTCAAAGTGTTTGTTAGATGGTTCACCTTTACAAATTTCCGCTTTATTTAAGTTTTTTCTACCTTTAAGTCTTTGCCGTTTTGCGGAGTGCATCTTAAGTGGGGTTAAATCGGAAACCCCCATCGTTTTTACGTATAAGATCCGGTACGACCTCTATCGTCGATTGGTCTCGTGAGAGCAGCTATGATTGTGTTCAAGTCAACAGAACCAACAGGTTTAGCGTTATGTGTGACGATTGCAGTCGTGGCTTCGGCTTTTGAAAGCACCTGCAGAGCATCTTCTATCACCATATCCCCCTCAATCTTTAGCCCGGTTTCCGGCGTTTCGTCGTCCATTATGGTAGCCACTTGGAGGACACGGCCGCGGTTAATATTTTTAGTAAAATCGGTAACATAGTCATCAGCAGGATTAAGGATGATGTCCTGCGGTGAACCAGTTTGTACGATGGTCCCGTCACGGAGGATCGCAATCCGGTCTCCAATGCGTAGCGCTTCATCTAGATCGTGGGTAATAAAAACAATGGTTTTTTTTAGTTCTTCTTGTAAACCTAAAAGAACATCTTGCATTTCCTCTCGGATGAGAGGGTCTAATGCCGAGAACGCCTCATCCATTAGAAGAATTTCGGCGTCTGTTGCGAGCGCACGTGCTAAGCCAACGCGCTGCTGCATGCCCCCAGAAAGTTGAGCAGGATAGTAGCTTTCAAATCCCGTTAACCCCACACGGTCAATCCACTTCTGGCTGCGTTCATGGACTTCATCCTTCGTAGAACTTTGGATAATCAGACCATACGCAACATTGTCTGTGACCGTACGGTGCGGCAACAAAGCAAATTTCTGAAAAACCATGGAGGCTCGAAAGCGCCGAAAATCTCGCAATTCATTCTTGCCCATTTCTATAACATTGCGGCCATCCACAATGATTTCGCCGGCAGTAGGTTCTATCAGTCTATTGAAGTGTCGGATCAGGGTGGATTTGCCGGATCCCGATAGCCCCATAATGACCTGGATCCCACCTGCCGCAATATCGAGGCTCACATCATTTAAACCCAATACGTGACTGTGTTCGTCTAGCAAGGTCTGTTTTGATGTTCCGTTCCTGATATGGCTAATCATGCTGGCTGGTTTTGCCCCAAAAATCTTATAAAGATTTTTTATTTTGACTTTGATCTCAGACATCGTGGCCACCTTCCCGATGTTTCTGCAGTCGTTTGCCAAAATTCTGAGAGATGCGATCAAAAATGATTGCCAGCGCGACGATAGCCAAGCCGTTCATTAACCCTAAAGCCAGGTATTGATTGGAAATCGCGCGTAGAACAGGCACACCTAGTCCCTTCACACCGATCATTGAGGCAATGACCACCATCGCTAACGACATCATGATGGTTTGGTTCACGCCGGCAAAAATGTTGGGTAGCGCCAGCGGCACCTGGACGTCAAATAGCTTTTGGCGGTAGTTTGCGCCAAAAGCATCTGCAGCCTCCAAAACTTCCTTGTCTACCAACCGGATACCGAGGTTTGTCAACCGCACGATTGGCGGGACGGCGTATATACACACTGCTAGTAAACCCGGTACTTTACCGATACCCAGCAACATAACCACTGGGATCAAGTAGACGAAACTTGGAATTGTCTGCATCACATCTAGGACAGGGGTGATTAGAGTTTGCACGCGATCAGAACGGGCCATCCAAATTCCGAGTGGAATACCCGTAACTATACATACAAGTGTTGCTACGGAGATAATGGCCAGCGTTGCCATCGTGTCTTCCCACATGCCGAAGTAGCCGATCACGAAAAATGAAGCTACCGTGCCTACTACGGCGGGCCAACTGCGGGCACCAATCCAAGCCAGTCCAGCCAT
>PTLH01000092.1 GCA_002938035.1 Alphaproteobacteria bacterium MarineAlpha3_Bin6 | reverse complement strand
GGCATTGACCCAGGCGCGACAACATCATCCGGATTATTAGAGAAAAAGATTGTCCTCCTGGCGGCAAAGTTTATAAAATCAGCTTTCGAAAGAACCGGCAGGCACCAAGTCTATTTGATTAGAGAAAAAGATAAATTTGTCAGGCTTAGAAAACGCTTCAAAATAGCACAAAACAAACGTGCAGGGGTATTCTTGTCTCTGCATGCGGACTCAATAAAAAGTAAAAAAATCGGTGGAATGTCGTTATATACGTTATCTAATAAAGCCTCTAGCAGAGAGGCAGCACGGTTGGCAAAGAAAGAAAATGAATTCGAATTACGTGCCGGGTATGCCTTCGATGATGTACCTGAATCTGAAACTCTTATACAAAATATGCTGTTGGAAAAAGCAAAAGACGGCTTTAAGATGGCCCAAATGGATGAAATAAAGGAGTCGAAGCATCTGGCGGAGGAATTAAATAATGAATTGAGAAAAATTGGTAAAATGCTGCCCAATAGCCTTCGATCAGCTGGATTTGCGGTTCTTAAGTCACCTGACCATCCATCAGTATTAATTGAACTTGGGTTTTTATCCAACCCGAAAGATGTTAGAAATTTGCAAAGTAAATCCCACCTCCAAAGAATAGCTTCTGCTATAGTTAAAGCCGTGGAAGGATTTTGCAGCCGAAACTCTAATCCCTGCACACCGACATTCCATGTAAGGCGCAACTGAAATATAGACCCTGTGTCATTAGTTTGGTGCCATAAACACGCCACATTGGTTGGCTAAAAAGAAGAAGGTGGTTCTTGGTTAAAGTAGGCGCTTTAAAAAAGTTTTGTGTAAATATTGATATGTCGTAGGTAGCATTAGCTGGGAAGATGCTTAGAACATTCCTATTATTTTTTTCCTCTTTGATGATCATCTCAATAATTGTTGGGGTGGGGTGTTTGTATGCTATTTACACTTTTGGACGTGGGCTTCCTGACTATACCCAACTTGCTGATTACGAACCACCTGTGATGACCAGAGTGCAGGCTGGTGATGGGAGATTGCTGGTAGAGTACGCTATCCAACAGCGGGTATTTGTTCCAATCTCGGCAATGCCAAAAATGTTAGTAAAAGCCTTTTTATCGGCGGAAGATAAAAACTTTTATTACCATCCTGGTATAGACCCGGTTGGTATCATGCGCGCAGTTTTGATAAATGTTAAAAATTTCGCTCAAGGTAGGCGTTTGGTTGGCGCATCCACCATCACACAGCAGGTTGCAAAAAACTTTTTATTAACTTCAGATGTTACCCTGAAGCGCAAAATTAAGGAAGCCATTCTCGCTTTCAGGATAGAACGTACGCTATCAAAAAAACGCATTCTTGAATTATATCTAAATGAGATTTACTTGGGCTTTGGTTCGTATGGTGTTGCAACAGCAGCATTAAACTACTTTAACAAGTCACTAGACAATCTCACTATTTCAGAGGCCGCATTCCTAGCCGCTCTTCCTAAAGCTCCTAATAATTATAACCCTTTGAAGAATTCAAGTGGTGCTAGGGCTCGTCGAGATTGGGTGATTGGTCGAATGCTTGAGGACGAGGCGATCACATTTGAGGAGGCGCGGCAAGCAAGGGCAAAACCACTCTATGTGCGCAGTCGGGACAATACTGAATATGTTCAGGCCAAATATTTTGCTGAAGAAGTGAGGCAGGAGCTAGTCAAGCGTTATGGGGAGAAAAAACTTTATAAGGGGGGGCTTTCCGTCAGAACGACACTTAATCCCGACTACCAGCGTATCGCATATAGGGCTCTTCGTGACGGTCTGGAGGCATATGATCGTCGTCACGGCTGGCGTGGACCGCTAGCACAAGTTGAATTGAATCAGGACTGGCTGAGCCAACTGGTATCAATAAAACCCCCCACTGCGATAGGTGACTGGCATATCTCAGTTGTGCGCGAAATACTGGAGGAAAAAACTAAAATTGGTCTAGACGATGGCAGTTTGGGCGTGATCCCGTTTAAAGAACTTAAATGGGCCCGAAAATGGTTGAAAGGTGAGAACTTAGGTCCTTCCGTCAAGAAGCCTGGAGATGTTCTATCTGTAGGCGATATTATTCTTGTTGATAAGGTAACTGGTGAAAAGGAGGATAACGCAACCAAGGAAGTCAATTATAGTTTGCAACAAATCCCTGAGATAGAAGGGGCTTTATTGGCCATAGATCCTCATACCGGTCGCGTATTGGCAATGGTCGGTGGTTATGACTACGAAAAAAGCCAATTTAACCGTTCTGTTCATGCTCGCCGGCAACCGGGTTCGGCATTTAAGCCATTTGTTTACTTGGTTGCCCTTGATAAAGGGTTTACGCCGTCAAGCCTTATCCTGGATGCACCCTTTGTGATTGACCAAGGTCCTGGTTTGCCAAAATGGCGTCCAGCTAATTATACAAAGAAATTTTATGGCCCTAGCACTATGCGCTTAGGAATAGAAAAATCTCGAAACCTGATGACTGTACGATTAGCTCAAACGATAGGCATTGAGAGTATCGCCCAATACGCACATAATTTTGGGATTGTAGATCAATTGCCGAGACAACTCTCCATGGCATTGGGTGCCGGTGAAACAACCCTTCTTCGTTTAACCGCAGCTTATGCCATGTTGGTTAATGGCGGTAAACGTATTAAGCCAACTCTTATAGACCGTATCCAGGATAGGCATGGCCAAACGGTATTTAAACACGATAATCGCTTTTGCCCAAAATGCCAATCGAGTTTTTGGACTAATCAACCCGTTCCTAAATTCGCAGAAACCAGGGAAATATTGACTGACCCGGGTAGTGCTTTCCAAATGGTGTCCATGCTTGAAGGAGTAATTGAAAGAGGTACGGGTAGGCGTATTAGGGAAATTGGCAAACCACTTGCTGGGAAAACAGGTACAACAAATGGTTCATTGGATACCTGGTTTTTAGGTTTTTCTCCCGACCTTGCTGTTGGTGTATTCGCTGGGTTCGATACCCCGCGATCCTTAGGTAAGCGAGAGCAGGGAGCTAGTGTGGCTGCTCCGATTTTTAGGGCCTTTATGGCTGATGCCCTCTCGGATAAACCCGCAATACCATTCAGAATTCCACCAAATATCCGTCTGGTTCGCGTAAATAGTACAAGCGGTCAACCAGCTCGACCTGGCGATCGGCGAGTTATACTAGAGGCCTTTAAATCGGGTACCGTACCTCAGGGTAAACAGGAGGTTTTGGATGGGACTAATTTAGCCGAGTTTGTGCCGCTTACCTCTTCTTTTGGCACAGAAGGACTCTATTAATCGATATTTTATTTGGCTTTGATATTAGTTTAGTCTTAAAGCCAAACTTGCCCCGAGTAGGCAAATCAGGTAGAACCGCGGCCGAAAAACAGATACTTTACGAGAGTTAAAATGGGAGCAGAAGTTGAACAGCAAGTGGACGATATCAAGCAGGCCTTGGTACTGCTGAGGAGGAGGCTTTGACTATCCTGCAGCGGTCCGTGAACTAGATGAACTTAACGCCCTCGCAGAAAATCCAAGTCTATGGAGTGATCCTGAACACGCTCAAACGGTTATGCGTACACGAACCCGCCTCGAAAGTGGAATAAATACAGTCGACATAATTTCCCGCGAACTTGATGAAAATGTTGAACTCCTGGAACTGGGAGAGACCGAGGCCGCAGATGACGTGGTTGTCGAGGCTGTTTCTGCGATAAAGGAACTAGCAATTCGCGTTGAAAAGGCGCGTGTTCACGCGCTCTTATCAGGAGAGGTAGATGGTAATGACTGTTATCTAGAGATCCATGCGGGCGCAGGCGGCACGGAGGCTCAAGATTGGGCTCAAATGCTGCAACGTATGTATAGTCGTTGGTGCGAGAAGCGGCACTACCAACTGCAATTATTAGAAGAGAGCTTCGGAGAGGAAGCAGGAATCAAATCATGCATATTTCTGGTAAAGGGTCTTGACGCTTATGGCTGGCTTAAAACCGAAAGTGGTGTGCATCGTCTTGTCCGTATTTCTCCCTACGATGCAAGTGCTAGACGTCATACGAGTTTTGCTTCTGTTTGGGTGTTTCCCGTAATCGATGATGGTATCGAGATTGAGATAGATGAAAAAGATTTACGGGTGGATACTTATAGGGCATCGGGTGCAGGTGGTCAGCATGTTAACAAGACAGACTCCGCAGTTCGGATTACCCATCTCCCCACCGGGATTTCAGTACAATGCCAGAATGATCGTTCACAGCATCGAAACAGAGCGGCAGCATATGATATGTTGCGTGCTCGACTATATGAGGCAGAACTGCGGAAGCGAGAAGAAGCAGCCAAGGCTGAGCATGATGCTAAGACGGATATTGGCTGGGGTCACCAAATTAGGAGTTACGTTTTGCAACCCTACCAATTGGTTAAGGATTTGCGCACAGATTTGGAAACATCCAATACCCAGGCGGTTCTTGATGGTGACTTAGACGATTTTATGGCCGCCGCACTTGCGTCGCTGATTGATGGGAAGTAAAGCGCTAGTATAAGCTTAAAAGATTAGCGCAACTTAGAGAGAGGCTCGTAGTAGAACCGGGGAAACCCGGCTAAGGTTCTAGCGTAGGTTGCAAAGGGTGGTTTTAAAAAACCATTAAATTGAGATTTAACCAACAGTTGGAATGTTGAGGCAGGCTCAAGTTCGCGACTTTTACAAATATGGTGGAACCATCGTACTCCCGTTGCCACATGGGAAATTTCTTCTTCTCCTATAATTTTTAGTATTCTAGCAGCCTTGGTATCGCCGGTGGCTGATAATTTATTTATCGCACCAGGCGTTGTGTCCAAGCCCCTTGCTTCTAATACCAGTGGAACAATTGCTAGTCGGGAAAGAATATCGTCAGATGTTTTTTCTGCAGATTCCCACAAACTGTCATGAGCGGGAAAATCCCCGTAACATGCGTTATTCTGATTTAAGTAATTTGTTAACATACTGAAGTGTTTAGCCTCATCATTGGCGATATTTACCCAATCATCATAAAACGCGAGGGGTAAATCTGAATTTCTAAATCGAGCGATTATATCCCACGCAAGGTCGATTGCATTTAACTCAATATGGGTTATAGCGTGCATGAAGGCGAGCCGTCCTTTAATACTATTAGGGCGGCGGCGCGGCATGTTCCTAGCTGGCATAAGGACAGGTAGTCTAGGTCGTAATGGGCGTTTAGGAGGGCGTTTTTTTTCCGATCCTAGAGAGCTTTCGAGATAGCCAATCTGCTGCTAAACCCCAAGAGATCGGCTTTCTTCGCGGCATCTGAAGTTAAAAGAATTGCACATGTGCCATCAGTTAATGTAACGAAATCCGTTTTGGACTTGGGTTGATGTCTAGTCATTAATTATTGTATGGACAGGCTTTTATTAAGCCACCAGCGGTATGCCTTAGAGTTTCAGCAGATAACAAAGGAATGCTGTCATGTTATTAAAAGCGCTTACTCGAGTTTATAGAACCAAGGATTGCATGGGTTACTATTTTGAGCATAGTGATATAAGTGTGTAGCTGGATCAAGTGAGATAGATTAATATTGTAAATATGTTTTTTGTTCTCTTCCTAATTTAAGAATTCTAACAACGTAGAAATATTGAAGAAAATGGTGCGGAAGAAGTCCCGTGTGAGACAGAGTATTATTGGCCGAATAACGAGGATGGCTGCGCATTTGATCGGCATGCTCGTGCTTGGATTAGTAATTGCGGGTGGAGTTTTAGCCTGGCGGTTGGCCTCTGGACCTATTTCATTGGCATTCTTAACGCCTTATTTTGAGACGGCACTGAGCTCCGAAAGCGGAGCTTTTAAGACTGTTTTTAAAGACACAATTTTAACATGGGAGACCACTAAGAGAGCTATTGACATTCAGTTAGTAGAAACTCAGGTTCTGGGCCGTCAAGGCGATCTTCTTGCTGAAATTCCAGAGTTATCTGTCTCTTTGAGTGCACCAGCTCTGATGCGGGGCCGGCTAGCTCCCAAAAGCCTGTCGATTGACGGACTAAGAATTTCGTTGATTAGAAGAACCGATGGTACGATTAGCCTAGATTTCTCCAAAGAAAAAACAACAAGCAAAGTTTTGATAGCAAACCTTCTGAATGAAATTATGCAACCACCAGACAAGGAAACCCCCCTTGGGTCTTTAAAACGTTTGGATATCCTCAATGCATCTTTGACACTGAGTGATCAGAAATCGGATATTTTTTGGGATGCCCCGCTAGCTAATATTATTCTTAACCGAGATAAAACTGGTTTAACAGTGGAAGCTGAAGTTGATCTCAAACTTGGTTCCAGTATTACCAAATTGAGCGTGCTTGGTTTAGTTGATCCAGTCGAAAGAGACATTTCGCTAAAAGTCGGTTTTTCTGCAATTAACGCTAGTTCAGTCCCAAACGTATTGACAGAATTATCTTTTCTTAAACACATAAAAATTCCTGTCAACGGGACGTTAGCTACCAAGATTACTTCTAACGGCACTATTGAGCCTGTGCATTTTGATATTCAGTTAGATAAAGGAATTGTCGACGTTACCAAACCATTGGACCTTACTTTCTCGTTGGAAAAGGGGAGATTAATAGGTTCTTTCGATATAGCAAATTCACTTTTCGCTATCGAGACCTGTGAATTAAACCTTGGGCCGCAAGGAACAATCCACCTCCCAGACATAATTAACAAAAAAATACCATTGAGGAGAATTTCAATTGTTGCCAATTATTTTGTTAATGCACAGAAACTGGAATTGGAGAAAATACTCGCTGATTTGGCGGGCCCAACCTTACGTTTGCGTGGAGTATTCCAAGAGATTGCAGAACAGATTTCTTTCGAAATAGGTGCTGATATAAAAGAGATGAAAATAGGTGCCATGGCGCAGTTTTGGCCCAATAATCTAGCACCCCTAGCTCGAACCTGGGTTACCAAAAATCTCTCGGTAGGGTCAATTTCTGCTGCCAGGGCAAAATTGAGTGGTCGTTGGTCTGAGGCAGGGGGACCGCAGGTTGACTCCCTGATTGGTGACATGAATTTCAATAATATAACGGCAGATTATTTTTCGCCTACGCTGAAAGCGACACGCGCAAATGGAAGCGCTAAATTTGATAAAAGGATGTTGGAAATTGAACTTGATGATGCACAACAAGGTGATCTTAAGCTTAGTTATGGACGATTATTATTTACAGGTCTAGATGAAGTAGATCAGTATACAGATATTACATTAAAGATTGACGGACCCCTTAAATCGGCCGTTAAACTTTTAGATGAGAAACCCCTCGGGTTTGCCAAAAAATTCGGGATTAAGGCTGAAAATCTAGAAGGTTTGGTTTCAACTGATATCAACCTTAAATTTATTGTTGAAGAGAAACTGACCCCAGATCAAGTAGTATTCTCTGCAAAGGCGACATTAATCCGGGGGAAAGTCCCCGATGTTGCATTTGAGAACACGTTGACCGAAGCAACTCTAATGTTAAATGCCAATAATAGCACCTTAAAGATTGAGGGTGAGGGGTTGTTGGACAACGTTCCGGTCAAACTCAAATGGCTCGAGAACTTTGATGACAGCGCAGAATTCCGAAGTAAATACGATTTATCAGGTCAGTTAAGCGCCAAAAATCTTCGTAATAGTCTAGATATGGATGCAGGAATTTTTGACGAGCGATATTTTTCGGGAAATCTAAAATTTGATTTGACAGCAGTTGTCGATTCCATCGGTAAAGGAAAAATGATAACGGTGGTTGATCTCAAAGAAACTCGCATTTCAGTACCTGAAATTGGCTGGCATAAGCCAAAAATGGTTGAATCTAAATTAGAATTTTCCGCTATTTTTTCAGCATCGGGTATTGAGAAAATCCAATCGTTGAGTGTTATGGGGGGCGGGGTGAAATTAAAAGGAACCGCAGAATTAGAGGATAAGAATTTTTTCAAGTTTAACCTTATTAATTTGAAGTATGGAGATTTGTCTGTCTCTGGGGATATTCTACATAAAATTAGCAGTGATGGAGAATTTAGAACTAAATTTGATGTTTCTGGTCAATTAAACTCGAAGCATCTTCGTGAAACCTTCAATTTAGATTTAAGGCTTCTTGATGAGCGGTTATTGCTGGGAATTCTTAAATTTGATTTGAAAGGTGTTATCAGTTCCAGAGGAAAGGAGGGCGTAACCACCGTGATTGGCCTGAAGGAAGCTCGGATTTCTTTTCCTGTTGGAGGTGAGTTAATGCTTATCGGAGACGCAGAATTAAAAGATAAGGTATTTCACAAGTTTAAATTTAGTAAATTGAGTTTAGGGGAGACGGTTCTTGCCGGGGATGTCCTGCGTGATGGCAAAGGGTGGCAGATTGAACTGCGTGGACCAAAGTTAGATTTGACAGCATTTTTAGCACAACAGGAAGCAAACGACCGGAAATATGTGCGTGGTCCTCCAATGGAGATTGGGATAAAGGTTGGGCGGGTAAAATTATCTGAGGGCAAGTATTTGCATCAGGTATCCGGTCGACTTAGGAATGATGGCCTCGTTTGGTCAAATATAAATCTAAATTCCATTTTTGATGAAAAGAATTCCGT
>PTLH01000091.1 GCA_002938035.1 Alphaproteobacteria bacterium MarineAlpha3_Bin6 | reverse complement strand
GAGAGCCTCGGCACATTCGGGATACTTAGTTAACAGTGTATGGCCATTGTAGTGAAAATCTCCAACGATGGGCGTACTGCAACCAAATTTCTCCAATTGATTTTTTATATTTGGCACAGCTTTTGCGGCATCTTCGGTATTAACCGTGATACGGACAAGCTCCGACCCGGCTTTTGCTAATTCTAGGATTTGATCAACCGTACTTTTGATGTCGGAGGTATCAGTATTTGTCATGGACTGGACCACAATTGGCGCATTCCCACCAATTATCGTGGGACCTACGGCAACAGGTATGCTTTTTCTCCGTTCTATATTACCAATATATAGGTTCATATTATTACCTTCCAAAATCGCATTGGAGAAATATAGCAAAGCAGCATAGACTTGCCATCAAAGATTTGTAATGATTCTCTTTGACTATAATCGGTGACTAACTTTTTAATAAAATCTAATGAACGGAAATTCCAATTTAACGGGTATTGAAATTCCTTCTGGCAAGGATAAGGCTTACGAAAATTTTCCTGTAGGTTCCCTATTTGTCCCACCCCGCCTTCGACCACACGTCAATACGTTTTATAGTTTTGCTAGAGCTATTGACGACATTGCGGACTCCAATTCTATCGAAGCACCGGAAAAAATTGAACGCTTAACTGGATTTGAAAATGCAATCTTAGGTAAGGATAAAACTTCGCCAGGATTTTCAAAGGCACATTCGATGCGCCAAAGCCTTGAGGAAACTGGCGTTACTAACCAACATTGCATTGAACTTATAAAAGCTTTTAAACAAGACGCCTCTAAATTACGGTATGAGAACTGGGATGAATTGATTGATTACTGCCAAATGTCCGCAGCCCCAGTCGGGCGATTCCTTTTGGACTTACATGGTGAGTCAAATAAGAAGTACAAAGCATCAGATGCGTTGTGTAACGCACTCCAGATACTAAATCACCTTCAGGACTGCAAAGATGATTACTTAACTCTAAATCGAGTTTATCTACCTCTAGACTGGATGAAAAATAATGGCTTGGAGGTTGAGTGTTTAGATGCCTCCAAGTCCAGACCAGAGCTTAAATCTTTAATCCATCGGGTTCTGGATTCTACAGCTGAACTAATTAATCTCGCACAATATTTGCCCATAGATCTTGCAAACAAAAGACTCGCAATGGAAGCTGGAGCTATCCTCAACGTTGCGTCCCGACTTGAAAAAATACTAAGGAGAAAAGACCCTTTGGCAGAATCGGTCAAATTGTCTCGGTCTCAATATGTATTGGGTTGCCTATTTGGCGCCTCTAAAGCTCTTATCACCGGCTAATCTCTGGTATTTTTTTGGAGCGCACGGGTACACATGGGAATTTTGGAACTAACAATAATTTTATCTTTAATTATATGGGTGCTTTTAATTTTTTTTCGAGGAAATTTTTGGCTGGCCGATCAAATGTTAGAAGCTGACGTAATCCAATTAGAAACTTGGCCCTCAATTGCCGTTGTAATTCCTGCCAGAAACGAGGAAAAATATATAAGTGCTACTTTACAATCCCTTATGGCTCAAAAATATCCAGGCGAGATTGACATAACGGTCGTTAACGATAACAGCACCGATAATACAGTTGAAGCAATCACACGAATAAAGGACGAAAGAATTGTTATCTCGAATGCTTCTGACCTCCCTGAAGGATGGACGGGCAAGCTTTGGGCGTTGAAGCAAGGTATTAATCTATCAATTAAGAATAACCCCTCTGTAGATTTCTATCTTTTTACCGACGCCGATATTGAACACTCCCAAGAAACTTTAAAAATTATGGTCACCAAGGCAGAAAGAGAAAACCTTCAACTTGTCTCTTTAATGGTTCTTTTGAATTGTCGTAATTTTTGGGAAATATTGTTAATCCCCGCTTTTGTTTTCTTTTTCCAAAAACTTTATCCCTTCCAATGGATTAATAACCCCAAAAGGTCTACGGCGGGTGCGGCCGGAGGGTATATACTTGTCAGGCGTACCGCATTAGAGGCCGCCGGTGGGATTGACGCAGTTCGTGGCGAGATTATTGATGACTGTGCGATTGGCCGTATGATCAAAAAAAAGGGAATTATTTGGCTCGGACTGACAAGAAACGTTAAAAGCCTAAGGTCATATACTCGGTTGTCAGAAATATGGGGGATGGTAATTCGAACAGCATTCAATCAACTCAATTACTCTGTTAGTGTTTTGCTCGTTACTACTATTGGAATGATAATTATTTATTTAGTACCACCATTTGCTGTCGTTTGGGGATTGGTATTCAACGATGATTTTTCACTTTGGTTAGGAGTTTTATGCTGGGTTATCATGGCCATCGCCTATTTACCCACCCAACGCCTTTATCAGAGACCAGTTTGGGAAGCCCTACTTTTACCTATTGCCGCCTTTCTATATTCTTTAATGGTTATCGACTCAGCTCAACGATATTGGACAAAACGGCATCCTTCCTGGAAGGAACGTAAATATCCGCAATAAATTGTGAATCATTAAGATATGATTGAAAATAACAAAATATACGATGCGCACTCAGTAGATCAATTTATTAGATCTCGCGTTAAGCTTTCGGGAAGTTCATTCTTTTGGGCAATGCGGCTGATGTCGCCACAGAAGCGCAATGCAATCTATTCGGTCTATGCTTTTTGTCGAGAAGTTGACGATATTGCTGACGGGAACGCTAAAGAATTTCAAAAACGCAATAAATTAAGTAATTGGCGTATTGAAATCGAAAGTATTTATCAAGCAAAACCAAATACGCTTTTAGGCCAATCTTTAATGCCTGCCGTCAATTCCTATAAACTAGTCAAACAGGACTTTATGGATCTCCTTGACGGCATGGAAATGGATATTGGCAATTCTCTTCAAATTCCTGATTTGCCCGAACTTTGGATCTATTGTGATCGGGTGGCGTGTTCTGTTGGCCGCTTATCCAATAGCATATTCGAGTTGGACCGTGAAACGGGTAATAAATTGGCTAAATCTCTTGGAACCGCGCTTCAACTCACAAACATTTTAAGAGACGTCCATGAAGACTACACGAGAGGACATATTTACTTACCTAATAGCTTACTTATTGAGCATGGGATCAATCCGAATAAAATTAATATTGATATTGATCACTCTGCGGTATCTGAAACCTGCAAGGTGATTGCCGAAAATGCTCGTGATAGTTTTAACCAATCAGTTCGTATTCTCGCTAGTTGCGAACCAAGAAAGGTTCGGCCTGCACGAATTATGATGACGCTATATCAGCGGTTATTTGAAAAACTTTGTAACAGGGGATGGATGGATCTTAAATCTAAAGTCAGTCTCTCATCCAGAGAAAAACTTTACCTAATCGTAAAATCTGCCTATTTCGTCTGATTTCGGGTTATTCGATATCTTGACACCACATGATAGTCGGGCGAAAAATATTTATAAGCTGAAACACAATTTTTCAAACATTCGAGTGATAATTTAGTTTTTTGGGATTACAGTTTTTTTGATGGAAACTGATACTTTAACGGTTGAGGCTCTCGATACTGCTATTGAGGATGCGCTTGGGTTGCTGATATCTAAGCAGAAAAACGATGGTCACTGGTCATTCGAACTTGAAACAGACACCACAATTACAGCCGAATATATCCTTTTAAATCATTTCCTCAATGAAATCGATAATGACTTGGAAGGTAAACTTGCAGTTTACCTTCGACGGAATCAAAACAAAGATGGCGGCTGGCCGTTATATAAAGGAGGTGAATTTAATATTAGCGCATCTGTCAAAGCCTACTTTGCATTAAAAATGGTTGGCGATAGAGTAGACATGCCGCATATGCGATCTGCAAGGGAAGCAATCTTAGCGCATGGCGGTGCAGTCAATAGCAATGTATTTACTCGGATTACCTTAGCACTTTTTAGGCAAATACCCTGGCGCGCGGTTCCCGTCACTCGGATAGAAATTATGTTTGCCCCCAGGTGGTTCCCAATCCATATAAATAAGGTGTCCTACTGGACCAGAACGGTAATGGTACCCTTACTAATCCTAACCGCCCAAAAGCCTGCCGCACAAAATCCTAGAGGGGTTAACATAGATGAACTATTTCACAAGCCACCCTATAGAGAGAACTATAAGTTAACTAACCCAACCGGAAAATGGGTCGGCAGCCTAATGTTAGCCTTAGATAAGTTTTTTAGGCCTTTTGAACCCCTAATCCCTAACCTTATTACCCAAAAGGCGATCACACTAGGTCTAAAATTTATGGAAAACCGCTTAAACGACGAAGATGGTTTAGGGGGTATTTTCCCGGCAATAGCAAACTCGCTTATGGTATTTGATTGTCTGGGATATAAAAATGATGATCCACGTGTGGTTTCTGCACGCAAGGCGATCGATAACTTGCTTGTCATAAAAGACGATGAAGTTTACTGCCAGCCATGCTTGTCTCCTGTGTGGGATACAGGTCTTTCAGCACACGCTGTTCTTGAGGCTAGTATAAAAAAAACAGACGACTTGCTGGACCGGTCATCTGAGTGGCTGAAAAATCTACAAATTCTGGATCAAATCGGCGATTGGGCACACCGGCGAAAAAATTTGAAACCGGGCGGTTGGGCCTTCCAATACCGTAATGACTTCTATCCAGATGTAGATGATACAGCCGTGGTAGCAATGGCTCTTCATCGACAAGACCCTAAAAAAAACGCTGAATCTATAAAACGTGCAGAAGAATGGATCATTGGCATGCAAAGTTCCAATGGCGGGTGGGCAGCATTCGACGTGGAAAATGAATATTATTTATTGGAAAACATGCCATTTGCTGACCATGGTGCTCTACTTGACCCCCCCACTTCCGATGTAACGGCTAGATGTGTCAGTCTCTTAGGACAAATTGGTTACGGAATGGACCATAAAGCGATAAGCAAGGGTTTCTCCTTCTTAAAGCGTGAACAGGAGAAAGATGGCTCCTGGCACGGCAGGTGGGGTACTAACTATATTTACGGCACCTGGTCAGTTCTCTCCGCACTCAACATGGTCGGGGAAGACATGTCGGCTCCTTACATTAGGCGAGCGGTAAATTGGCTCGAATTGCGGCAACGAGAAGACGGTGGCTGGGGCGAAGATTGTGCAACCTATTGGGAACACCGAAAAAACACTGCCAAGGCTTCTATGCCATCGCAGACTGCATGGGCTGTTCTCGGCTTGATGGCAAGTGGTGAGGTTAACAGCAAGGCCGTTGCCAGGGGGGTTGATTACTTAATTAATCAGAATAACAAAAATACTGGATGGGAAGACAAATATTTCAATGCAGTTGGGTTTCCACGTGTGTTTTATCTAAAGTATCACGGTTATAGCTTGTATTTTCCACTCCTTGCACTTGCGCGATATAGGCGGATGAAACCATCAAATATTCAATCCCCAAAATTTGGCATCTAATTGTCATCTATAGGGATCATTACAGCGTTGAAGAGTGAAGCAAATTGTCTCGGCACGCTCACAAAAAAGAAAGATGTTTTGCATATGGTTTCAGGTATTGGTCCAACTGCGGCAGGTAGGGCTGCAAAAGAACTTTGTAGCAAAGGGTGTAGTGGTCTGATTAGTTTTGGGTATGCGGGCTCCTTAAATTCATCGTATCGGTCAGGTGTTTTAGCAATCGGCCATTCAGTGAGTAATGGAAGGAAAACAATTGACATTTATTCTGATTGGCTAACTAATTTCATAAATTTGGTAAAATATGAGAATACGCTTTCAATGCACATGACAGCTTTTCTTTCTTCATCTGCCCCCCTCAACGATAACCTGCAAAAATTAAGTCATGCTCAGAATGGCAGTTGGGATGCAGTAGAAATGGAAAGTTACGCTATCGCTGAAGTGGCAGACAAAAATGGTATCCCCGTTCTAGTAATTAGGGCAATACTGGACGAACTAAATACTATGATACCAGAGGGCGCCACGAATACTATTGATGCCAAAGGCCAACTAAAAACGTTAGCATCGTTCTATGAACTGGTGAAAAAACCTTCGGACTTGAGAAAATACCTGGAGTTGGCGGCAGCCAAGTCAAAAGCTGATAAAACTTTAAGCCGTGTGGCTGCGCTCATTTCCCGTGTTAATCTGCCGTAATTCTTCCTTGTTCAAAGCATCTTCAATAACGTCTTCAAATATATATTCGGCTTGCCGTTGACCCGCTAGCGGTATTTCTGGTGCCATTGTCTTTTCCGTGTTGACACCAAATAAGGCTGTTTTCAGAGCTTTGAGGGGATGATTAAGCGTATCTAAAACAGCTGTAGGTTCATAACCGCAATGCACCATACAATCTGCACATTTTTCGTAATTGCCAGTTCCATAACTGTTCCAATCGGTCTCCTCCATAAGCGACTGAAAACTAGACGCATACCCTTCGGCCAATAAATAACATGGCTTTTGCCAACCAAATACATTTCTCGTCGGATTCCCCCAGGGGGTGCATTTGTAGGATTGGTTCCCGGCTAAGAAGTCCAAAAATAAACTAGACTGACTAAATCGCCACTTTCGGCCTTTCCCAAACCTAAATACATCTCGAAATAAGTTCTTAGTTTTTTCTCGATTCAAAAAATGTTCTTGGTTAGGCGCTCTTTCATAGGCATAACCAGGCGAAACAGTGATACCCTCAACTTCCAAATTCTGGGATGCAAAATCAAAAAACCTGGCTATTTCTGAAGCTGGCGTTTGATCAAATAATGTGCAGTTGAGATTAACACGAAAGCCAAGCGCCTTGGCCTTCCTGATTGCAGATACGGCCTTTTTAAATACTCCATCTTGGGCAACAGCTTTATCATGCTCGTCCTCAAGACCATCCAAATGAACCGAAAAAGTTAAATACGGTGTTGGTTTAAATAAATGTAGTCGTTTTTCTAGCAGTAGAGCGTTCGTGCAAAGATAGACGAATTTCTTACGGTCGATTATGCCTTTGACAATTTCGCCTATCTCACGGTGGAGAAGAGGTTCCCCGCCCGGGATGGAAACAACAGGTGCACCGCATTCATCCACAGCGTTGAGACATTCCTTTACGGTTAAACGCTTATTCAAAATTTCGTCTTCATAATCGATTTTACCACAACCGGGGCAGGCAAGATTACAGCGAAACAAAGGTTCCAACATAAGCACAAGAGGATAGCGCTCTAATCCCTTCAATTTATTCTTAAGGACGTAGGCTCCAACTCTAATCTGTTGAATAAGGGGTATTGCCAAAGTCTTATACTCTGTTTCTCAACGAAGCTAAATCTAACTGCGCATCCGTGATCTCGGATGGCAATCTGAATTGAACATTCTCTTTAACACCGTCTGCATGCTGTAATTCTACAACGAAGTGGGACCGCAATCGCTCGATTAACTCCGTAACCAATTCTTCGGGTGCCGATGCCCCCGCGGTAATTCCCAGTGTCTCAGAACCAGCCAGCCAAGAAAGATCCAGCCCATTTGCATCATCAATCAAATAGGATGGCACCCCAATTTCATCACCTATTTCACGTAGCCGGTTTGAATTGGAACTATTCTGCGCTCCAACCACGAGCATCACATCGACTTCCCCGGCTATGTTCCTTACAGCTACCTGTCGATTCTGGGTGGCGTAGCAGATGTCCCGAACATCAGGACCAATAATATTTGGAAATTTTTCTTTTAGTTCTGCAATAATTTCCCTTGTGTCATCTACACTCAGCGTCGTTTGGGTGACATAGGCAATTTTGTTTTCATCACGAACCTGAAGATTTTTCACGTCTTCAATGTTTGTTACTAAATGCACGCCGCCCTTAATTCGGCCCATCGTCCCATCAACTTCTGGATGGCTGGCATGCCCGATAAGTATTACATCTCGATTCTTTGTTGCATGGTGTTGTCCCTCCTTATGAACTTTTGAAACTAGAGGACAAGTTGCATCTATAACTGGCAATGACCGGAGCCGTGCCTGATTTTCAACTTTCTCGGAAATTCCATGTGCACTGAAAATAGTAACGCCCCCATCAGGAATATCGCTGACCTCGTCGACAAAAAAAGCACCTTTATTTTTGAGCTCATCTACTACTCGCTTATTATGCACGATTTCATGACGTACAAATACAGGCGGACCATAAATTCTGATAGCCTCCTCAACAATAGAAATGGCGCGCTCCACACCTGCACAAAAGCCCCGTGGTTGGGCTAGAATAACTTTCAATTTCCGATTAGCTGACATCAAATTATAGACCTTAAGGAACGAACGTTAACAAAACAGGCGGATATATTAAAAATTAGTTTTTCTGACCGCGAAATTAACACCTTGCCCTAGGCTGTCAATTAAATATAAGACGCACTAGTTTTAGAGACTGCCTGCGTAACATCTCTTAAATTGTTCCTTCTAAGGGAGTGGTGCTTGAAAATACTTCTAACAGGGGCCTCCGGATTTGTCGGATCTGCAGTGATGAGACGCCTTACCAGGGAGCGCTTGGAGACTAAGGTGTTAATTAGAGAATCAAGCAATAAGCTAAATCTCGATGGACATGGTGTTGAAATTTGCGTTGGTGACCTCCTCGACATGAATTCACTCAAATCAGCTGTAGAAGGATGCGACATTCTCTTTCATACAGCTGCAGACTA
>PTLH01000090.1 GCA_002938035.1 Alphaproteobacteria bacterium MarineAlpha3_Bin6 | reverse complement strand
GAATCAGAGTTAGCATTTCCAGTTAGAGACCCGATGGGTGATAGTATGCAGCACGTCATAATCAACGTGAATAACGACGCTCTTAATAATTGACGTGGCGTAAGAATTTGCATTAGGGGTACCCTGTATGACCCAAATATATATGGTTAGCCTCTGAAAAATTATTTTAAAGGACTACTAAAGTTTAATATCAACAGATCATTCTAAGTTTTAATACGAAAATTTAAAATTAAGGTCCGATAAAGAGGAAAAGCCGGTACGATTTTACTATCCGATTGGTTGTGCCACTTTATCGATCTAAGATAAAAATTTTACGAGAATTTGATGAAATCAAAAATACAAAAAACTCTATTGTGCAAAAGGTTACTCGAAGTAATGGAGAATGATATTATTCCGAAGACCCGTATCGGGGTTGAAGTTGGTAATAAAATTTTTGGGGCAGCTATTTTACAGAAATCGGACTTATCATTGGTCGTTGCAGGAACCAATGATGAAGTCACCAATCCACTGTTCCACGGGGAAATTTCGACCCTGAACGCTTTTTACGAACTGCCAATGACAAATCGTCCTGAAACAAAAGATTGTTTATTTTTATCAACTCATGAGCCTTGTTCACTATGCTTGTCAGCAATAACCTGGGCTGGTTTCGATAATTTCTATTATTTTTTTGGATATGAAGAAACGCGTGACACTTTCAATATTCCCCATGATCTAAAAATTTTGGAAGAGGTCTTCAACGTTCGAAATGGTGCTTACACCCGCAATAATCTCTTTTGGAAGAGCCATGATGTTTTAAGTATGGTATCGGAAATCGAAGATAAAGAGGCTGCGTCATTTGACGAAAAAGTTGATTCGATTAAGCAAGCTTACGATATTTTATCGCTATCCTACCAATCCAAAAAGAATGATACCGCGATACCTTTGAGTTGATAGTTCAATGCAAAATTTATTTGGGACCTTGCTGTTCGGTAATGCCAGCAAATATTGCTCGTCTGAATGTTAGTATTGCCGGTCATTCATTTTTTCAAGTGAGTTGTCGTGTGAGAGGCACAGAAAACGGCTTTAAAAGTCTTTTCCCATAGATGACTAACGATGATAAATACGTTACAAGGTTAACTTATTTTTCGGAAATAATTTAGATGGCAGGTAACATGACGCTATCAGAAAAATTAGATGAAAACGAAGAACAGAAACTTAGAGAATTTGAAAATAAGATAGTCACCAAATCGCTGCTTTACTATTTAGCAGAGGGTGAACATCCGATTTATTCGAATTCATCCGGTCCGGGTAACTTCGGTCACGGGGCAACAAATGGTTTACTGATGGGTGAGGACCCACGCTTACCAAAAATGCCCGAAAAGCCCACGTTTACCGATTTTCTTAGATATAGATTTACGATTGGAGGTCAACAGCATTTACTTCAGAGTGCTCGGTTGGCAAAGATGAATGGGCTACCCGAAAAACTAATCTTTGCATGCCTCATGCATGATATTGCAATTTGCGGCTTTATTCGTTCCGATCATGGATATTGGGGAGCTCAAATGATTGCTCCTTACGTTGACGAAGAGGTAAGCTGGGCTATCAAAATGCACCAATGCGTTCGTTTTTTTTCCGATCCATCTAATAATTATGAATATCCCGAGAGTTATACGAAAATGTTTGGAGTAGACTATCAGCCGGAACCCTACATTGTTGCTGAATACGAGAGTGCAAAAAAACATAAATGGTACATGTCTGCACTCGAAATCTGTAAAAATGACCAATATGCGTTTGATCCAAACATTTTGGTTAATTGGGAAGAGTTTGAAGATGTTGTCGGTCGTAACTTCAAGCAACCACCAGAGGGGCTGGGCAATGATAATTCCCCATCCGCTCATATCTGGCGCACGTTAAGGCGCCCCTGTAATGCTCTTTAGGAAAAGGAGAAGAAAGTCCTTTCTATTAAGAAAGTATCATAACTATATGTAAGCGGATTCCTGGTTCACAGACTTCTGAATTTTGGTTATTAAAACTCAACTACGCTACGGATACTTTCGCCCGCATGCATCAGATCAAATGCCCTATTTATATCTTCCAACGGAAGTTTATGGGTGATTAGGTCATCGATATTAATTTTTCCATCCATGTACCAATCGACGATTTTAGGAACGTCGGTACGCCCTTTTGCGCCGCCGAAAGCCGTGCCACGCCAAACCCTGCCAGTTACCAATTGGAAGGGCCGTGTCGCAATTTCCTGACCAGCCCCGGCAACACCTATGATGGTACTTTCGCCCCACCCTTTGTGGCAGCATTCCAATGCCTGACGCATGGTTAGAACATTACCGATGCATTCAAAGGAATGATCGGCACCGCCATTGGTAAGATCAATAAGATAATCTACCAGGTCTTTCCCGACATCATTTGGGTTAACAAAATGCGTCAAACCAAATTTCTCACCAAGTTTTTTTCGGTCGTTATTTAGATCTATACCGACGATCATATTGGCGCCGACCAACTTAGCTCCCTGAACGACGTTAAGGCCGATACCACCGAGGCCGAAGATAATCACATTATCGCCGGGTTGCACCTTTGCTGTGTTGATGACTGCTCCAATCCCCGTTGTCACCCCACAGCCGATGTAACAAACTTTGTCGAAGGGTGCATCTTTGCGAATTTTTGCAAGTGCAATTTCTGGTAAAACAGTGAAATTGGAAAACGTCGAACAGCCCATATAGTGAAAAATCATTTCACCATTCAAGCTAAAGCGCGATGTTCCGTCGGGCATCAGGCCTTGACCCTGAGTTTCTCTGATAGCTTGGCATAGATTAGTTCGTCCCGATGTGCAGTATTCACACTGGCGACACTCCGGAGTATATAATGGGATCACGTGATCACCATTTTTTACAGACACTACGCCGGGCCCCGTTTCGACCACAATGCCCGCTCCCTCATGACCAAGAATAGCGGGGAATAACCCTTCCGGATCATCGCCGGAGCGGGTAAATTCATCTGTATGACATACACCAGATGCCTTGATTTCGACCAGAACCTCACCTCTACCTGGTCCATCCAACTGGATGGTTTCAATGCTTAAAGGCTCTCCAGCTTTGAACGCAATAGCAGCTTTTGTATCCATTTTACCTCTCAGTAAAGCCTGTTTATTGTATTAAAACTAACATGATATTTTGCGAGAACCATTTAAATTGAAGCCAGAATTTAAAAATAAATTTCTATTAGACCTAACGTTCACCTAACGTTCAAAAAGCTACAAAGATATTGTAGTCGGAGATTTATTCTATGATCCATATTTGACTGAACAGCCGTAAGGTTGTGTTGCAGCATGAGTTATTCTGTTGCCTGCCATTAATTCACTGAGGGCATCTAGCACATAGTTTTTTGTTCCTGCGTCAATCTTCCCCCAAGAAGTTGGTTTGTCATCAATAGCACCCTTATAAACAAGAGTTCCTTTTGTATCTAAAATATACATGTGCGGAGTGGTGCGTGCACCGTAAAGCTTCCCAATTACACCCGATGGGTCCATCACGACATGACTAGGCAGAGCTTTCCGGGAAGCAGTTAGTTTGTTCGCTTGACGTCTATTTACGTGTCCTTGCGTCCCAGGAGCCGAAGAAATGATAGTTATCCAGACAACTCCCATATCCTTGGCTTTGACTTGGACCATTTGCATGTTTCCAGTCATATATTGACGTCTAACATAGGGACAATCGTGATTAGTCCACTCGAGAATAACGATTTTTCCTTGAAAATCAGATAGGGAAACTTCGTTTCCATTACTATCGATACCTTTGAATTGTGGCGCTGGGGTTCCTAAACTTGGTGATGCGTTCACGGACGAAATAAAAAAAAAGTTGGTCACAAAACACACCAAGAAAAGTAAATTATATTTAAATCTCATCGTGCTGTGTTCCTATACTATCATTTTAATAAAGGTAATTTGTTTATACGATATGATCGATTATCTAAGCTTCCATTATGGGATCTTTTTATATTTATCATTCCCTCAAAGAATTTTAAACCTTCCTCGATCGCATATCCTGCTTTCATATTGATAATAATGTTTCTTTTATTTTTGCTGAATTTTTGAATTTCACCGTTCTCAATAAGACCATCTATTCCCGGAAAAACATGCACTGATTCTATCCTTTTTAATTCATCCATATTCATTGTGATAATTAGTTTTATTTGATTCCCAATACTAAAAACTTTAGATGGCCAATGTAATTCCTCAGGAACTAGACGCCTAAATTTTTTAAATAGTGATGCGTTTACCGGATTAATTTCGCCGTTTCCTGCCGGCAAGTTGAGACTTAAAACTTTTCGCTGAGGAATACAAATCTCTCTACATACTAGCCATTCAGCAACAGCTTTAAGATTGATGGGCCCTTTTTTTTTAACAGTTAAAGGTATGAGTAAGAGTGTTTCATTTTCGTAGCCATAATTCACGAGAGGACCTACTTTTATGATGTCGGGTAACGGCCAATGAATTTTTCCGATCTCTACGTTTTTAAATTTTTTCCATTTGAGTTGGGTTGGCAGGCCAGAATCACCTGCGTAACGCCAATACGTATGCCAATTGGGTTGGAGTTTTTGGTGTAGCCCAACCCATATAATTCCCCGGTCTTTAGGTGCTGATATTGTTTCACTAATGAGAGCGGCCTTAACCAATTCAGTTTCATTATTTGCAGCGAGGGTATTAGATGAAAAATTCAATAATGCCTGTATCAAAAATGCTAATACGCCTATACTTGTAATGGGTAATTTTTTGATAATATTATTTCCTTATTCTATTGTGTTTAAATTTATTTCTAATTAGTTTGGGGTTGATATTAACAACAGAAAGGAGGTGATCCAATGTCCAGTGATATGGATGCTATTTTGATTGGCCTTGGTGTTAGTCATAGACGTAGGAGTAACCTCTTCGCTACCGGCTAGCGCTTAATCCAGTGATAGGGGCAATCAATAGCCCACTCACGGAAAGGGAGGCATCTGCATGTTGTCTCCCTTTTTGTTGTTTACAAGTTTATGACTTGTCTTTTATTTTCAAAAATAAATTGCTAATTTTAATTATATCATTTTTAAAAATAACTTTAGGCATAAAGAGGTAAATTATGACTATGATCGCTGTTGGTGAACAGGCCCCGTCATTTACGATGGTTAATCAGGACGGTGAAACTGTTTCTCTTAAAGATTACGCTGGGAAGTTTGTTTTAATGTGGTGGTATCCCAAGGCGGATACGCCAGGCTGAACCATCGAAGGCAACGGGTTCCGTGATAGAATCCAAGACTTCGAAGAAAAAAAATGTGTGGTTCTAGGTGTTAGTTTTGATTCTACAGCTGATAATAAGGCTTTTAAAGACAAGTTTGATTTTCCTTACGACTTGTTAAGCGATGGTGATAAGGGAGCATCTATCCAGTTTGGTGCATCAGACGGTTCCCCGGGTAATGCGAGCCGGGTATCGGTGTTAATTGGGCCGGAGGGTGAGATCATTAGAGCCTACGAAAAGGTGATCCCCGCAGACCATCCTGAACAAGTGCTAGCCGATCTAGCTCTTGTTTAAATAGATCTATTCGCGTGCCCTATCAGCTTTATTATTGGTCCCACGTCCAGGGTAGGGGCGAAGTTATTCGCCTTGCCCTGGAGGAAGCCGGGGTTGACTATACCGATGTCGCGCGCGAGCAAAATTCGGAAGAAGAATCCCGGAACGTTATCCTTAATGTATTACAGGATAAAACACTTTCACGAGTTCCATTTGCGCCCCCATTTTTGGTTGATGGTGGCATTATGATTGCTCAAGCCGCAAACATTCTCCTTTATCTATCGGACAAAATTGGGCTTGCGCCGCCGGATGAACCTGGACGTATTTTTGCTCACCAAATTCAATTGACTGTCACCGACTTTTTGATGGAGGTTCATGACACTCACCACCCAATTTCGAATGCCATGTATTACGAAGATCAAGTCGAAGAAGCCAAGAAGCGCTCGGCTAATTTTATAGAAAATCGCATTCCCAAACACATGGCTTATTACCAAAATATCCTCAACAACAACCCAACCAAATCCAAATGGCTGATCGGTGAAACTCTTACTTATCCAGATCTTTCCATATTTCAAATTGTTGAGGGACTTCGTTATGCTTTTCCCAATGCATTTTCTGAAGTTGAAAAACACTACCCGAAAATAATCGCTCTACGTGATGCTATCTCCATACAACCGAACACTGCGAAGTACCTTGCATCGAAACGCCGGATACCTTTTAATAATATGGGCGTTTTTCGTCATTATCCTGAGTTGGATAAATAACCAAGATAACACCTTTTATCCCGTTCGATTTGAACTAAGATTAATCCAAGAAGGCTAGGTTCTGCACTTTCGTTAAGGAATGCTAGTTGAAGGATCTTTATTCGCTGTCTGATTTCCATCTTTTATTAATTAATTCTTTGGGGGTGAATGGTCCACGAGGAAGTGTGAGCGTACGCCAAAAGTACGAAAACGAATTCGGGAATAGGTCTATGGGAAAGGTATCTTCTTCTAGCTTGTCCCTCGGAACCTTAATAACCCATAACTGAGGATGCTTTTCGACGAGATAATCCAATTTTTTTTGGCGTGATTTGATTGGCGTTTCGCCACCATCAATTATCACGCCAATTAATTGTCCTTCTATCCAAAAGGCTAAATCGATTTCAGCAAAACTAGGTTTGTTGTCCATAAACTCAGGAGGCAACAGTATGTGGGCTTGAGGTAAAGGAAGCCACGCAGAAAATATCCAATCCTTGTAAATGAATATTTCATCCTCAACATTGTCCGGTTCTAATTCATTTTTGTGTTTTTCAATCTGAGAATGCAAAAAGTCGAAATAACTTTCTAAAAACAACCGCAATAGCGCGGAAAATTGACTGGTGCGACTAATGATGCGTTCCCGACAAATCTGGAAAAGGCTTTCAGTGGATTGAACATTTAACATCTGCCGGGTGGATATTTCTAACCAACCTGAACTGCTAAATCTAAGTCCAGGAGACGACGGGGATAATACCGCATAATTTCTGGAAAGCTCAAATGCGTTGTCACCCGGCGGGATGCTAATATTTTTGAAGGTAGTTACCGGGTTGCTACACTGACCGTATAAAACCAGTGTCTTGGGAAAATCTAATGACGAAAAATCCGGATAGTCGTTTGCCATTTAAATCTATCGCATTGGTTTCCTAGATATCCATTTCCAAGACGTAAAGTCCTCCCGCCCACCTGTCACCTGCGTATACTATAGCATTCTCGTCAACATAGACTTCGTTCATCTGGATTGTGCTGACGCGAGAGTTTATGGGGCCTGGCGGGATGAAATAGGCGACCAGTTCAGGCTGATAGGGGTTTTTCAGGTTATAGACCCGAATTCCGGCATTGAAGAAGGCTCCAATGATTATTTCTTCACTAAAAAACGAGGGTCCGGGCCGGTTTTCATGCAAATTGTGGGAGCCAAACCTCCCTCCTTTATTGCCGAATTCATCTACCGATGGGAGTGGCAATGTGCTAATGGGTACTAAGTTTTTTTCATTACGAGCATCTATGACCCAGGTCAACTTTGGCCAGTCTTCACCATCATCCTTGATGCATTCGTCAGTTACGACCAGCAAACCCCGATCAAATAGCGGAAGGACCGTATGGGTAAAGCCAGGGTAAGGATTATGGGGGCTCCATTGGGAAACAACCTGAGGATTGGATTTATTCGAGATATCCAAAATAACCGCTCCACCGTCAATATAACCTAAGTAAGCCCGATCAGGATGACTTGGATAAATGTTGGCATTGTGAAGACGAAAGGCGTCACCACCTCGCAGCTCTTCGATGGGATCGGGATTGATCCGATCAGGAGGCGGAGCGTCGTCCTTCTCGCTGGTGCCAGGGTACCACCAACGACCGACTTCCTCCATTTTGCTAGGATTGCGGACGTCGATAATTTGATAAAATTGATCGTCTCTTGGATGGCGTGGAGTAAAATCGGGAGCGCCGCTGGCCATATGAACATACTCCCCATCTACAAACCAAAGGCAGTGTACTCCCCGGGAGTGGGGTCCTGCGGTCGAATGAAAACCAATCGATTTTGGGTTTTCAGGCTCACTAATATCAAACAGTTCGACACCCGCGGGCTCCAAACCTAACTCATAGACCTGATAGGCGACGGCAAGGATGTCTCCTGTCACCTCAAGAGAATTAGAGCGCATATTTTGGTGGGGTAATTCTGTCTGACAGACAATTTTTGTGTTTTTTGGATCTGAGACATCGACACCGGTAAAATTTTTGGGTGGACCCTCATGAGCAATCCATAAGATACGTTTATCCTTGTTGGTAACTTGCAATGCCATACCCTCGCCAACGCCACCAAAACCGCTAAGGTCATTGTGGGAGAGAAGGGTCATGTTGTGAGATTGTGTTTCAGACATGCAGATTTCTAATGCTCTAATGTTTCTTTAAGTCTGTTATTATCTAAACGATATTTCTAAGATGCAAACATTCACCAGTCAGATAGCTGTTTGGTGTAATAATTTAGGATGGACAATATGTCCGAGAGAATGAAGGCATTATTACCAAATAGGCTTCCCGTGTCTGTCGTCACCGGGTTTTTGGGGAGTGGAAAAACTACCTTGATT
>PTLH01000009.1 GCA_002938035.1 Alphaproteobacteria bacterium MarineAlpha3_Bin6 | reverse complement strand
CCACGAAATTATGGTGGCTGGTGGAATGGAGAGCATGAGCAATGCCCCGTACTTGCTACCGGATGCTCGGTCAGGAATGCGGATGGGGCATGGCCAACTAAAGGATCACATGTTTATAGATGGCCTTGAAGACGCTTATGACAAAGGAACTTTAATGGGTGTTTACGCAGAAAATACCGCTGAGGCCTATCAGTTTACTCGTGATGCGCAAGACGAGTTTGCTATTACCTCGTTGAAACGTGCCTTACTGGCGGCAGAGAATGGATATTTTTCTGATGAAATAGTGCCGATTACTGTTCAATCTCGAAAAGCAGAAACTGTAATAAAAAGCGATGAACAACCGAGAAATGCAAGACCTGAAAAAATTCCGGAACTTAAACCCGCATTTAGAGAGCATGGAACCGTTACAGCAGCAAATTCTAGTTCCATTTCGGATGGCGCTGCAGCCTTGATATTAGTGCGGCGTTCTGAAGCTGAGAAACAAGGTTTAACTCCTCTAGCTGCTATACTTGGGCATGCCACTCATGCCCAAGATCCGGAATGGTTCACGACAGCTCCTATTGAAGCTATTAATAAGGTGCTGGAAAAAGCCTCTTGGAATAAAGATGAAGTTGATCTTTTCGAAATTAACGAGGCTTTTGCGGTTGTCACTATGGCAGCGATGAAGGATCTCGGTTTGTCGCATGATAAAGTAAATGTACACGGTGGTGCCTGCGCTCTTGGGCATCCTGTGGGTGCAACTGGTGCAAGGATTATTGTAACCTTATTACATGCGCTCAGTAGATATGATCTTAAAAAGGGTGTTGCATCTCTCTGTATTGGAGGTGGAGAAGCTACTGCAATCGCCATTGAGAGGTTAAACTAGTCGTTCTGATGGTTTTTAACTAGATGACGGTTGTTTCATTGTCTGGTTCTTCTACTGGTTTATTAAAACCCAAAAATTAGGATATTAAATTCATGCAGTGCCCAGAAAGTGTAAAGTAATATGTCAGAACAATTGATTTTGAAATCACTAAGTAGCCAGGGTGTTGCTACGATTACACTCAATCGCCCAAATATTTTTAACGGTTATAATGAAGAGTTTCTCATACAACTTCAGGGCACAATTAGTGAATTGGAATCGGATACTTCTGTTCGGGTGATTACGTTACGGGGCGCAGGAAAGCATTTTTCTGCTGGTGCCGACGTGAATTGGTTTAAAGAGCTAGCCATATCTACGCCCGAGGTGCAATTAGCTGCGGCCCGACTGAGTACGGGTGTCATGAGGGCCTTGAATAATTGTAAAGTACCGACCATTGGTATGATTCATAACGCCTGTTTTGGTGGAGGGACCGGGTATGCTGCTGCATGCGATATCGTTATAGCTTCTGAAGATGCGCGATTTGCTATTACTGAAGTCAGGGTTGGGATCACGCCCGCGCCAATTATGATCCAGTTAATAAATGCGATTGGTGTTCGTCAAATGCGAAGATATGCCCTTACAGCCGAAACATTTGATGTGAGAGAAGCGAAAGCAATTGGGCTAGTTCACGAAATTTGTGCAGTAGGAAGTTTAGATGTGGCTGCAGCACCTATAATAGATCAACTGCTTCGCGGCGGACCAAAGGCAATAAGGGATACAAAGGCTCTTATTGCAGAGGTAGGTGATAGTCTATTACCAGACGAAGAAATAGAAAAGATGGCTAGAATTAGCGCGGCGGGTCGAAGTACTCCCGAGGGAATAGAAGGGTTTCAAGCTTTTCTTGAAAAGCGTTCCCCTAATTGGTATTTGATGGACGAGTAGGTAATCAGGATATATCTCGATAAATCCATTATTTAGTAATGATATATGAATCTGATAAATGTTCAATTTCAAAGTTAATCCGCACGTTCAATTTTAAATGACTATCCATCTCCTACGCATGGCAGCCCGAGTTGAAAGTGTTGCAAAACTAAAGCAGCTTCAAGCTGAACGCCTGATTCAAAGTGCGGCAGAAAATAAAAGTGAACTATATACGTATACGAGAAACATTCCTAAACGGATGGACGAGCTAATTGATGACGGGTCTATCTATTGGGTTATCAAAAAGTATATCAAGGTGCGCCAAAGAATTTTGGGTATTGAAAGGCACACAAACGAAGAGGGAAGGGCGTATTGTGCTATTCAAATTGACCCGGAGCTAAAGCAAGTCGTTGCACGACGCCAAAAGGCCTTTCAAGGCTGGCGATATCTGAAACCAGAGGATATTCCAACAGATCTGCATCCCTCTCATTCAAAAGTAACAAACTTACCGTCAGCATTGGCGGATGAACTCCGAGAGTTGGGGTTAATCTGATCATTTTCTCCTAAAATTTAAATATTGGCTAAATTTGATTCTCGATTATCAAGATTCATCTATTGGTAAGATTATATGAGCAATAATGTCCTTAAATGACTGAAAGGTTTCAATCGTGCTCCGACCTTTGACTGATGGCAGAAATGCATATGAGGTTAGTATTTATAACCGAGATGTTCGTGCGGCTGTAAAGGGTAATCAAAGTCATATTTTGTTCGGTGATCATTGGGCTGATATACAATTTCAGGATGTGCAGGCGCAAAGTGAAACGGAAGCACGCAAGTTAATGTCACGGCGATATCCCCCGGACCAGGGTTTTGTTATAGAAGAGTTGACGGCTCTCGGTTGATGCTTGTTGAGGAGTTGTAAGGAAATATATTTCCTATAAGACCATTACTGGGCACCTTGAAAAAAACTGTACGCGTTGATACCGTCAATGACGACACCATCAAAACCTTGTTTGAAAATTCCATAAACATAAGCCTTAGGTGTTCCCGTTATGGCATCTTGCCAGGCTTTATACCAGTAACGAACGTAATATTTGTCAGGATTAGTTGGCGTGGGCGCCCCTATATAAGGGGGAGAACCTTCTTTCCATCCTGGCTTCCAGTAGTATCGGGAGCTATCTGCATGACCAATATCGACCCTTGCGAAAACTAATCTCCTTGCCCCAACCTTTTTAAATTTAAAGCCTCGGATATTATTTTTTGTGAAAGGTCTTCTTCCACGGTGAAAAACATCAGTAATAACAGCATCATAATTTGTATTACTGAGCGCTAATACAAAATCTTCTTGTCTATCAAAGTTTGACGAATCGGTTAGATACAAGAAGTTATTCGCAAATTTGAGGCCAGTCACATTTTTGGGATTCACATCAATTGGTTGTGGAGGAAAACTCGGGATTGAGTTAAAAATGTTATCGTCACTGCTTGTAGCGAAAGGGATAAAGCCATTTGCTTTATTGAGAATTATAATATCCTTAGCAATTTGTTTGTTAGGCGCGTAATCGGAAACCCAAATTTGTAACCCTCTCTTTTTCCCCAATTTTGCCAGCCTTAATAGTTCTTTACGGTCTTTAGCATCCGTTTTGATGTCATCTTTTCCGGGGAGTGGAGGACGAAAATTTAAACCTTTAATTAGTACGCCATCGATTGCTTGGATATAGGTTGAGGAGGGTGCATTACCTCCATCTTCAGCTGTGCTCCCTTTTTCTAACAATTCTAGACCATCTTGGGTCATGACGATAAAATTAGGGTCAAGTCGTCGAGAAAATTTACTTATCGATCGAATAAACTTTCTCATTTGTTGACGGTGGTCAATGTTAAGCATTGAATCCACAAGTCCTTGCGCCCTTTGGCCTTGGCGACCTAAGTTTACATCTCTACCTTGTGCGCGTATTCCTGCTTGGGCAAAAACAAGTGTAATATCAGAAAATAAAAATACGCTACATAAAAAAATAATTTTATAAATATTAGACATTCTAAGAATTTTCAAAATTATCACTAATTACGAAATGGTATATTAAAAGTTCATCAGAACCACAAAACGATGGTAATTTTATGGCAATTTGGTCAATACTTCCTCTGCGAGGGCCATAGATGCTGTAATTCCCGGTGATTCTATACCGAAAAGATTAATTAGTCCTTGCACATTATGGGTTTCAGGACCTGAAATAACAAAATCTGATTGAGGATTTTCTGGGCCATTTAGTTTAGGTCTGATACCTGAATAAGCTGCGGAAAGGGAACCTTCGGGTAGATTTGGCCAATATTCCCTGATAGCCGTGTAAAAATTATAGATTCTGGAGGGGTCAACTGCATAGTCAATCTGATCCACCCATTCCACATCTGGACCAAATCTCGCTTGCCCCTCTAAGTCTAATGTTAAATGCACGCCCAGACCTGCTTCATCTGGCACAGGATATATTAGGCGTTTAAAAGGTGATTTTCTGTTTAGGACAAAATAGTTACCCTTTGCAAAGTAGATGTCAGGTATATGTGCCTCTGGAAATCCCTCAATAGTTGCAACTATTGCCTGTGCATATAGCCCACCAGTGTTAATTACATAATCGCATCCTATCTCAGTTGGTTGATTACCGCCTATACGAAGCCGAATACAGTCATCATTAATTGTTCCCCCAATTACTGGGGAGTTGAAGGCAATAACTGCCCCCTGTTCTTCTGCTTCTCCCAGGAATGAGAGCATTAGACTATGTGTGTCTATCAACCCTGTTGATGGAGAAAGTAAGGCTCCAACTGTATTAAGGTGTGGCTCCAGTTGTTTTACTTGGGTTTGATTAAGTCGAAGCATATTCTGGACGCCATTGTTAATGGCTTTTTGTTGTAGTTCTTCAAGTTTTTTGATTTGAGTTTCGCGTGTGGCAACTATTAGTTTGCCACAACAACTGAAATCAATTCCATTTTTGGAGCAGTAAGAGTATAAGAGTTCTTTCCCCCGGACACAAAGCCTAGCCTTTAAACTCCCCTCAGGATAATAAATACCCGCGTGTATTACCTCACTATTACGAGAGCTTGTGCCGGTGCCAATGGCACCCTCAGATTCCAAAATGACCACTTCCCGGCCCTGGATTGCAAGCTCCCTGGCAACGGCTAATCCAATCACGCCAGCGCCTATTACTGCACATTCTATTTTGTCAAATGAACTCATATAAATTAGTTTTATTCAGTGAACAGGCCTAACTACGGCATTTAACAAGATTAATAAATGTTTAAAAAAGTTGTAGAATTAGGTTTAACATTATGACGTTGCCATCCAAACGTGTGTTTAAAATCATCGCTTTTATTTACATTTATTTGCTGTATTAAATGTTTACTAGTTAGAAAATACAACTTCTTAAATAACATAGATATAAATACAAATTTTTACCTTTTTCACTTCAACGCTAAATTGAATTATTTGTTCAGAGGTTGTTCTTGTTTTGACTTAGACTAAATATGTTTTACACATTGTTTGTTTTATACCAGGACTGGAGTTGATTCGTATGGGTAGTGATAAGCTCCCAAAAAAATCGACACCCAATGATGTCGAATCCTTTTTGGCAAAAGTTGCGGTTACCCCTAATTATAGGAAAGGAACAAAGCCAGGTAGGCTTATTTTTGCCTTGGATGCCACAGCAAGTCGGCAACCTACATGGGATCACGCTTGCCAACTTCAAGGTGAAATGTTCCAAGAAACGGCAGACATTGGAGGTTTAGAGATACAATTGGCATATTTCCGGGGTTTTGGTGAGTTTCGTGTGACCCCATGGGCGCAGGAATCGAGCACACTTCTTCGGCAGATGGCTAGCGTTTTCTGTTTAGCCGGTGAAACTCAAATCAAAAAGGTATTACGCCATACGGTTAATGAAACAAAGAAGCAGGTAGTGGATGCACTTGTTTTTGTTGGTGATTGCGTTGAAGAAGACATTGATGAATTAGGCAGGGTTTCAGGAGAATTAGGGCTCTTAGGCGTACCAATATTTGTTTTCCAGGAGGGTTACGACAAAGTTGCTGAGTTTGCATTTAAGCAAATAACTAAGCTATCAAACGGTGCTTATTGCAGGTTGGATCAGTTTAGCGCGAAGACACTGAGGGAACTCCTTAGCGCTGTTGCCGTATTTGCCGCCGGGGGAAAAATAGCTTTAGATAATTATGCCAAAAAAAATGGAGGCATAGTTCTCCAAATTGCCCACCAAATGAAAGGTCGCTAGGTATTCATGCCATATTTTGTTTTGGGAATAGCAATTTTAGTGGGGCTCGCTTTGGCTGCGCGTTGGTATATCAGCGCTTCACCTCAATCCATATTGCGGGTATTCAAATGGACTGCAATTATTGGATGTCTTGCTATCATTGTCGTTATTATACTGACGCGTCAGTTGACTTGGGCGGCATTTATGTTGCCGGCAATGATCCCATGGCTTCTACGTGCTCGCCAGGCCTCAAGGATGGCCAGTACAACCCAAGGCGCTTCAGGTATGGCTCCTGGGAAAACATCTGAAATTGAGACTAGATATTTGCGGATGTACCTGGCTCATGACTCCGGTGAGATGAATGGTGATGTAATACTGGGGCAATTTTCAGGGAAAACGTTAAGAAACTTATCTTTTGAGGAATTGATAATACTTTTGGGTGAAGTCAAAGACGATAACCAATCAATTCAGGTTCTTGTAGCTTACATGGAGAGATACCATGAAGAATCTTGGCGAGAATCGAAGCATGCCACAGAAGACGTAAACACCCAAATGGATAAGGCTAATGGTTCGATGACAATTTCAGAAGCCTATAAAGTGTTGGGTCTTGAGGAGGGAGCAAACTTGGACACTATCAAAGAATCTCACAGAAGGTTAATGAGTAAACTTCATCCAGATCACGGAGGATCGACTTATCTCGCAACTAAATTAAACGAAGCAAAGGATCTTTTGTTAAATCAATGAGAATTTTTTAAATTAGTATTAGCTATAAACCCGTGACTTGCGGCACTTGTGTGCGTATGGCAAAAAGTTGTCGCTTTTAATTCTTCTAAAAACGAAACCGAAAGAATGAACCAAACTGTTCGAAAAGCTGTATTCCCTGTCGCTGGTCTCGGCACACGTTTTCTGCCCGCAACCAAGGCTTTGCCAAAAGAAATGTTGCCCATTGTTGATAGGCCGCTAATTCAATACGCTGTTGACGAGGCCCGTGAAGCAGGCATTGAAGAATTTATTTTCGTAACGGGCCGTGCAAAGACGGCTATCGAAGATCATTTTGACCGAAGTTACGAACTAGAGCGTTCACTTGAAGATAGCGGAAATTTCCAATCCCTAGACGGTGTTAGGGAGTGGGTGCCCGAGCCTGGTCAAATTTCTTATACCCGCCAACAACAACCCCTTGGGTTGGGTCACGCCGTGTGGTGCGCCCGATATTCTATAGGGGATGAACCTTTTGCCGTCTTGTTGGCTGATGACTTAATATTAGCACGACCTACTTGCCTTAAACAAATGGTTGAGGCCTATCGAGAAGTTGGAGGTAACCTTGTAGCTGTTGAGGATGTGCCAAAGGAAGAGACAGGTAAGTATGGCATTCTTGACGTATTAGATGAAAAAGGGAAACTCGTCCGAGCAGGGGGTCTTATCGAAAAACCAGAGCCTGCAAAGGCGCCATCCACCCTCTCTATTGTCGGGCGGTATATTTTGCATCCAAGCATTCTTACAGAATTGAATAAGCAAGAACGTGGTACCGATGATGAAATACAATTGACCGATGCGATGGCGCGTTCGATTTCAGCAACACCGCTTCATGGGTTTCGATTCGAAGGTACCCGTTATGATTGTGGAAACCGGCTAGGCTATATTGAAGCAAATCTTGCCTATGCATTGGACCGGGAAGATATGAAAGAAGATGTTGTTAAGATTATTAAGAAATACAGCTAAGATGTTGTTTTTGTGTTAATTCTGTTGAGCATAATAATATGCATATAGCAATGATTGGAGCTGGATATGTTGGCCTCGTGTCCGCTGCGTGTTTCTCAGAATTTGGGCATAATGTAATATGCGTTGATAAAATTAAGGGTAAGATTGATGCGTTAAAACGTGGCTTAATCCCTATCTATGAACCTGAATTAGAAGCATTAGTCGCAAAAAATGTCGAGGCCGGTAGGCTATCGTTCACTGATACTGTGGATGATGCGGTAAAAGAGGTGGAGGCTATTTTCATTGCTGTAGGGACACCAAGTCGTCGTGGTGATGGGCACGCAGATTTATCGTTCGTTTTTGATGCCGCACTGGATATTAGTCGAGCTATGAGAGGTTATACAGTAATAGTCACTAAATCTACTGTACCTGTAGGTACTGGTGATGAGGTAGAAAAGATTATTGGTAATGGATCTCCTGGAGGCGAATTTGATGTGGTGTCAAACCCAGAGTTTTTGCGTGAAGGTTCAGCTATTAATGACTTTATGCGTCCTGATCGAGTCGTGATAGGAGCTCACACTGCTAGAGCCCGCGAGGTGATGAAACAAATTTACCGACCATTATTTTTAATCGAAACACCTATTTTGTACACAGATCGGAATACCGCTGAACTTATCAAATACGCTGCAAACACATTTCTTGCCACAAAGATTACATTTATAAATGAAATTGCCGATCTCTGCGAAAAGATTGGCGCCGATGTTCAAGATGTTTCAAAAGGTATGGGGCTCGATGGTCGAATAGGAGGGAAGTTTTTGCATGCGGGTCCGGGATATGGTGGGTCATGTTTTCCTAAGGACACTCTCGCCCTTGTACGGACTGCTCAATCCTCGGGTAGTCCGTTACGAATTGTAGAAACTGTGGTTGATGTCAATGACAAACGTAAGAAGAGCTTAGTCAATAAAGTAAAAAAAGTTTTTGGTGACAAATTAATGGGCCGAAAAATAGCAATACTTGGTCTAACATTTAAACCGAATACTGATGATATGCGTGACTCACCGAGTCTGGAGCTTATACCTTCATTGGTAGCTGATGGCGCAGAAGTTCGAGCATTTGATCCAAAAGGAATGGACGAAGCTAAAACCCTTATGGACGGCGTCCTCTGGGCGGAAAATATCTACGATGCCATTCGAGGTAGTGAAATGGTAATTATACTTACAGAATGGAATGAGTTTCGTGCACTGGATTTGAAGCGCGTAAAAAAAGAAATGCTAAAACCAATAATGCTTGATCTTCGAAATATTTACGATCCAAATGAAATGGCTAATGCAGGGTTTCAATACTACAGCATCGGTCGACCACCCGAAACTGTATAAAGTAATCACCGTGACAGCCGGTAGATCTTTAAATTCTTCTATTCTTAGAGAGTATGATATCAGAGGAACTGTCGGTGCAACGTTAGTTTCTGACGACGTGTTGGCCATAGGCCGAGGATTTGGATCCGTAGTTGCTAATGAATTTGGTCGAGGAGCCAGCGTAGCCGTTGGTTATGACGGGCGCCTTAGTTCACCAGATTTATTCTCAGCACTTACAGATGGTCTCATACAGTCTGGTATCAAAGTCATTAACGTCGGTCTCGGTCCGACACCCATGATTTATTTTGCCACCCAACAAACTAGTTCTCATGCAGGAATGATGATCACCGGTTCACACAATCCACCCACTTTTAATGGAATCAAGATGGTACTTGGTGGGAGGCCATTTTATGGAAATGATATTCAGTCACTAGGTGTTAGGGTCAAAAACGGTGAATATGTGAATGGACGCGGTGTTATGGAGGAGATTGATGTTCGTGATCAATATGTTGATCGATTGTTGGAGGGCAACCAATGGCAGAGCAAAATTAAAGTAGGATGGGACCCAGGGAATGGTGCTGCCGGAGAAATTATAAGTAGGATAATAGAAAAAATAGATGGAGAACATTTTTTAATCAATGGGAATATCGATGGGAATTTTCCCAACCACCATCCCGATCCAACTGTCGAAGAAAACCTTTTACAATTAAAGAAACTCGTTTCGGAGAAGGATTGTGACGTTGGAATTGGTTTTGACGGAGACGGTGATCGAATTGGTGTCATTGATTCGCAGGGGCGTGTTATATGGGCTGATCAGTTGATGGTTATTTGGGCACGAGATGTTCTGGAACGGCTTCCTGGTAGTACTATCATCGCGGATGTCAAAACCAGTGCCGTATTTTACGATCAAGTAAAGAAAGCTGGCGGAAATCCCGTTATGTGGAAGACCGGGCACTCCTTGATTAAGTCAAAGATGGCAGAATTGAATGCTCCCTTAGCTGGGGAGATGAGCGGGCACATATTTTTTGCAGATGAATACTACGGTTTTGATGATGCCATGTACGCCGCTCTGCGCTTACTTAGAATTCTTACACGAGGTGGGGTTCGGTTGGACGAATTAAAGGATAAGTTGCCTTTTATGTTTAATACACCAGAACTTAGATTTGTTTGCGCTGACGAAAAAAAAGTCGCAATAGTGGATTTGGTGCGTCAAAGGTTAAAATCTGGTGGAAAGGCAGACATTTGTGAAATTGACGGCGTAAGAGTGGAAACGGAATATGGGTGGTGGCTTTTGCGCGCTTCGAATACGCAGCCAGCATTGGTGGCCCGTTGTGAATCAAATTCAGAAGATGGTCTTGCGCAACTAAAGGTTGAGCTTGGGGAACAACTTATGTTGAACGGTATTGACCCCGTAAACCTTTTTTAGCTCCATATGAACTCTTCAAATTTTACCTGTTTTTTCTATGGGACCCTAATGGATAGCATCGTATTGAAAAGAGTCATTGGCGGGTACGATAAGGGTATACAAAAGAGACAGGGTATCCTGAAAGACTTTAAACGGGTAAAGGTTAAGGAAGCTCATTACCCGGCTATAGTTGATTCTAAAGGAGATAAAGTTGAAGGCTTAGTTGTTTATGGAATTGCAAATGATGCTTTATTGCTTCTTGATGAATTTGAGGATGATGAATATCAACGCAAAAATGTGACTGTCTTGTTACGCGATGATCAAAAAACCAAGGCCGCCACATATGTTGCCGGTCCAAATATGTCTCTTGACGATGAGGGGTGGTGTTTCAGCACGTGGCAGCAAAATCACCGTAAAGAGTTTCTCGAAAATTTAGCGATTTGGAATCGAATAGAAAAAGGTCAACGCGACGCAATTTGAATAGTTTTGGGAAGACGAAGTGGCATACACGCCTGGCGCTGCTGCTTTAATATCCTGCAAGCTCTATAGGCGGTCCGCATACCAATCCCCAGAATCCGGGCTCGGTAAAGTGTTCTATTTCTTGATTTTCGTAAGGGCATTATTGATATTTGTCCATTATTCAAGAGGTTAGCATGTTTACGGAAAAGAGTTCTAGCCAGCTTCATCGCTGGCTTACGCGTATAAAATGCACCAATCTGAATTCCCCAGATACTCTTTGTTGAAGTATCTGTTTTTTTGCCACGAGGTGCTAAAGCTCTATTATTTTCATTAGCACGTTTCGTCTTATTAGAAATACCTAACAATTTTTCAGTTTGCACCTTGGCATAAGCTCTATTAAGTAAGTTTTTCATATGACGATCACGTGCTCGAGCCGTATTTCCTCCAAATATCACCCCAACCAGCCGGTGGCCATTCCGTTTTGCAGTAGTAATCAAATTGTAGCCAGAAGCACGTATGTATCCGGTTTTCATCCCCTCGGCACCCGGAAAATGTCGCAGCACCTTGTTGTGGGTCCTATATCTTTTGCCTCTAAAGGTAAAAACTTTTTTTGAGAAATAATGATAGTATTTGGGGTATTGATTGATTAAATGCAGGGTGAGTTTGGCCATATCTTTGGCAGTTGACATTTGACCTCGATGTGAAAGTCCCGATGCATTGCGAAATATCGTTCGAGACATACCAAGCTTCCGGGCTTTGGCTGTCATTAAAAGCGCGAAACGTCGTTCCTTCCCAGCTAGTGCTTCAGCAACAACCGTAGCAACATCATTAGCGGATTTAATAATTAGGGCGTGAATGGCTTCCCGAACAGTTATGGTTTGGCCTGGCTTTAATCCGAGCCGAGAGGCTGGTTGGTTGGATGCCCGGTATGAGACTTTGAGCTTAGAATTTAAGTTGAATTTCTTTTTCTCAATTGCTTCAAAAAGCAGATAAAGAGTCATTAATTTTGTTAGGGATGCTGGAAAATTTCTTGTATTTGCATTCACTGAATGCCGCACCTGTCCAGAAACTGAATCGATGACAAAAGATGCATATTTAGCATTACAAACACTCGGAAATGCCAAAAGAGTGAAAGTTATTAAAACCAGTCCGCAAAAAAATATGCTTATTTTACGATTATCAACCAAAAAGTCATGTGGATTAAACTGCCCTTTTAATTTCCAATTGCGGTCGAAAAAAGTGGGAAGCCCAATAAAAAGATTTGATACCCGAATTAGACTCACCCTTTGTCCTCGTCTGAAACATTGTTTTAAAAACGATGTTAGGTTTTCAAGCTATATAGATGCTTAATGTAATTAGGCGAACCCTATGAATAAAGTGTTAAAATAAAATTTTGAAGTAGTATTCTGAAATTAACTAGAACTAAATTTCTATTTCCACTGATTGTTCCTCTCGTTTTTGCTGTGGTTGGTACGTCTGAAGGTAAATACAACCCGGCTTTGTTGCAAAAAAAGAAATTTAAATAACAAATACTGTGTCGGTGATTTAGTCTCAACAGACTTTTAGTGGCTTGTCATAGCGTGCTTGAGGGGTAATTTTGTGCATAAAGCTTATTGGCATGGTTTACACCCTTTTTAGTATGGAAGTGTTTCCAACTCTTTTATTCAGCTGGGATTCTACAGATATTCCCGTTAATCTGTCTTGATTATGTTAGCCTATTTGACATTGTGCGGTACAAACGATGAAAAGGAACATCTAAATTTATTCAACGTGTGAGTTGCAGAATAATCGTTTAATTTGAGAGAAACCTGGTTTTAAAGTTTGTTAGGCGTTCTGCTAAGAAAAGTTTTTGAATGTTTAGGACTTTTAAATAGCCACTGGAATCCCATATATTAGTCAGGAGCTACAAACATAAAGGCCTATGTATTTGCGAAAGGTGCTAGGCTGGCAAAATTTGGTAAGTAAAAGTGACTCTAATGGGAAGAATGTAACATGAGCGCGGATGACGACAATATTAAACAAGGGGATGCGCCGGAACATGGGGTTGCAGTCAAAACCAGGGTCAATACAAAGAAGCCTTCCATGTATAAAGTGTTAATGTTAAATGATGATTATACACCAATGGAGTTTGTCATTCATGTGCTCGAAAGTTTTTATAACAAGGCACATGAGGAAGCTACCCAAATAATGCTTCATGTGCATCAGAAAGGAGTTGGTACATGTGGTGTTTATACCTATGAAATTGCGGAAACAAAGGTAAACCAGACAATGGACTTGGCTCAACAACATGAACACCCCCTGCAATGTACCATTGAAAAGGTCTAAACATTAGTAACAAAAACGGTTTAATATGCTTTCTCGGAATTTAGAACAAAGTCTTCATCGCGCCTTAGCCTTGGCGACTGAGCACAGTCATGAATATGCCACGCTGGAGCACCTTTTACTATCTTTGACGGAAGATCCAGATGGTGTAGCGGTTTTGCGTGCTTGTGGTGTTGAAGTGGAAAAACTACGGACTGATCTTACTGAATTCATTGTCGGTGAAATGGGAGATTTAGTTGTTTCCAAGTTGGGTGAACCAAAGCCTACAGCAGGTTTCCAGCGGGTTGTGCAGCGAGCAGCCATTCACGTGCAATCTTCTGGTCGGGAAGAAGTGACTGGTGCAAATGTATTGGTGGCGATCTTTTCAGAACGGGAAGCCCATGCCGTTTACTTTTTGCAAATGTATGAAATGACACGACTAGATGCCGTAAATTATATATCTCATGGAATTGCTAAGGTACCAGGTTATTCTGAAGCACGTAACGCCAGCGATGGTGAGGATATTCAAGAAGAGAATAGCGATGTAAAAAAAGGCACAGAAGCTTTGGATACTTACTGCGTTAATCTCAACCAAAAAGCTATTGAAGGTAAAATCGACCCTTTGATCGGAAGGGATGATGAGATTGACCGTACCATCCAGGTCCTTTGTCGGCGTACAAAGAATAATCCACTTTACGTTGGTGATCCCGGCGTCGGTAAGACAGCCATTGCCGAAGGTTTAGCTAGGCGGATTGTAAATGAAGAAGTGCCCGAGGTTTTAATTGGTGATGTAATTTATGCGCTAGATATGGGGGCATTGTTGGCGGGTACGCGCTATCGAGGTGATTTTGAAGAGCGTTTAAAAGCAGTGCTGACGGAACTTGAGCGAGCTGAGAATAGTATTCTCTTTATCGATGAGATCCATACCGTGATTGGGGCGGGGGCTACCAGCGGTGGTTCCATGGACGCGTCTAATTTACTTAAACCATCGCTTCAAAAGGGTTCACTTCGGTGTATGGGCTCAACCACCTACAAAGAATATCGAGGTTATTTTGAAAAAGATCGTGCTTTGGTTAGGCGCTTTCAAAAAATAGATGTTAATGAACCGTCCGTTGAGGATGCGGTTAAGATTTTGCGTGGTTTAAAACCTTATTATGAAGACTATCATAAAGTTAGATATACCGCAGAGGCGATTCGTCAGTCAGTTGAATTGTCAGCTCGTTATATAAATGATCGAAAGCTGCCTGATAAAGCTATTGATGTATTAGATGAAGTGGGTGCGTCACGTATGCTATTACCTGAAGGTAAACGAAAAAAAACTATATCAGTGAAGGACGTTGAGAATGTAGTCGCTAAAATGGCGCGGATCCCACCAAAGACTGTTTCCCAAAATGATAAGAAAACGCTTTCTAACCTCAAGGCTGATCTTAGACGTTTGGTATACGGCCAAGATCGGGCAATTGAGGCTTTATCGAGTGCAATAAAACTATCAAGGGCTGGACTACGTGAACCGGAAAAACCAATTGGTAGCTATCTTTTTTCTGGTCCAACTGGTGTCGGAAAAACTGAGGTTGCACGCCAGTTAGCCCATAGCATGGGTATTGAGTTGGTCAGGTTTGACATGTCTGAGTATATGGAGAGGCATACCGTCTCTCGATTAATTGGTGCTCCTCCAGGATATGTAGGATTTGATCAGGGTGGACTTCTGACTGACGCGATTGACAAGAAACCTCACTCTGTCTTGCTGTTGGATGAAATTGAGAAAGCACACCCAGATTTGTTCAATATTCTGTTGCAGGTTATGGATCACGGTAGACTGACAGACCACACCGGAAAGAGTGTTGATTTTCGTAATGTGGTTATAATCATGACGACAAATGCGGGTGCTTTTGAGATGGCAAAGGCGGCGATCGGGTTTGAACGAAACGAACGGGAAGGGGATGATGAGGAAGCGATAGAGCGCATGTTCTCCCCGGAATTTCGCAACCGGTTAGATGCAGTGATACCATTTTCCAATCTGCCACCTAAAGTAATGAGTAAGGTTGTAGATAAGTTCATCATGGAACTGGAAGCACAATTAAGCGATAGGGATGTTACCATTAATTTGACCCATCACTCACGTAAATGGCTAGCCAAGAAGGGTTATAGTCGACGATTTGGCGCGAGGTCTTTAGCACGCGTAATTCAAGAGCATATTAAGAAGCCGTTGTCTGAGGAGCTTCTTTTTGGTGCATTGACCAAGGGTGGAATTGTGTTGGTAGGGGTCAAAGACAATTCTTTGACATTCAAGTATCCTAAGAGCCAAGTCCCAAAGAAGGGTCAGATGAAAAAACTTGGTTCCAGGCACGACCCTTCAAATGATTCCGAAGGTAGTGGTGGTAAAAAGACGGCATTAGTAGATTAAAGGTTCCTTAATAAATCGGAATACTGTTTCTTTAATGTTCGGCACCAACGCATTGCATCGATATCTTAGATTAGTTGAAAGATGGATCCTTAATGAATGACTAGAATCAATTTTATAGAAGTTATCACCAATAAGTACGCTAGTTGGCTATTGGCGCTATCCAGCCCACAAACAAACCATATATCCCGTGCACCATCAGGCTAGTCAACCATGCCATTGGATGAATATGGCGAAGCATAAAACCCTCTTTTAAATAAAATGGTACATAAAATACCCCAGATATTGCCCAAAGGATGACCCCCCAGGTAGCTCCTTTCAGTGGACCTTGTTCTAACGGTATATATTGAGCCACTACGCTCGAATATAAAAGAGCGAAGAATATTCCATTCATAAAAAGAACAAGCATTCCTGGCCAATAGGGCGTGTTTGGATATTTTTGTCCTCCCGCTGCACCTAGTTCTGCTTCTTCTTCAAAAGTTCTGCTGTATGTAATGTTCGCCATTGCTCGCGAGAAATCCAGACGAGGCAAACCTAGACTGTCTGCCCATAAAGCCATTGAAACAAGACCATAACTTCCCATGATACCGGCGAACACAGACATAGCAAAAAATTCAATATCCATCGACGTTACCTCCAGAATGTTTTCGTAATTTCAACTATTCAACTATCTTAACTTCTTACAAAGTATCCTATTAACATTTAACAAATCCCAAAATACGTTCGTACCTTAGCCGTTCTCACCAGAGCGATACGGAGAATATTGCATATAACCCGCAATCTCAAATTCGACCTCACGTCGTTCTTGTTCCACAAACTTTTCGACGGCATCTCGGAAATTTCTGTTTTCGATCCAGTGGGCGCTATAGACTTCCCGAGGCAGATAACCACGCTGTATCTTATGTGGTCCCTGGGCGCCCGCTTCTACCCATTGGAGTTTGTGCTCAATTGCGAAGTCAATAGCTTGATAATAACACGCTTCAAAGTGCAAAAATTTAAAATCTTCAAGGCAGCCCCAATTCCGACCAAATATCGTATCCTTTCCTTTAAGATTGAGAGCTCCAGCGACCATTCGCCCTTTAAATTCTGCCGTCACCAATACCGCGAGTTCTGGCATAGATTTGCCAATCATTGAGAAAAATTCCCGGGTCAGATACGGATGACCATATTTTCGTCCGATAGTATCAATATAGAAGTCATAGAAAGCATCCCAATGCTCTTCGTGAAGTTCGTCACCCGATAGTGATTTAAGAGTAATTCCTTGATCTGCTACTTTCTGCCGTTCCTTCTTAATAGCTTTCCGTTTGCGGGAGCTTAATACCGAAAGAAAATGATCAAATGTTTCGTATCCACAATTCTTCCAGTGGAACTGTTGGCTTGTTCGAAGTAGAAAACCAGATTTTCCTAACAGATCCCACTGTTCTTTTGGTGGGAAAGTGACATGCAGAGATGAAACATTATGTTTACGTGAGAGTTGCAACATCGAAGCTATCAACGCGCTGTAGTAATCGTTTGAGAGGTCGTCTCGAACTAGCATGCGATTTCCCGTAGCTGGAGTGAAAGGGACGGCCGATTGAAGTTTTGGATAATATTTTCCTCCAGCTCTTTCATATGCCTCCGCCCATCCCCAGTCGAAGATATATTCGCCATAAGAATGGTTCTTAAGGTACATCGGCATGCAAGCTGCTAGGTTGCCATCTTCTCCATCAATTAAAAGATGTTGAGGCAACCAACCGGTTTTTGCGGATACAGATCCGCTTAATTCTAGTGCATGTAAAAATTCGTGGCGAACAAATGGGTTTGCATTACCGGCACAGGCGTTCCAGTCTTTCGCAGGCACGTCATTTATTGAGGAAATAACACGCGTTAGAACTTCTTCGCGACCGTCGGGCATGAGGTTAGAGATAATACTGGCTCAAGGCAGGAGCAAGTAAATTCATGAATTAAACCGGATTTCTAGATATTTTCTAGAATCTCAATTATATTACCGTCTAATTTAAAACAGGTGATAAGTTCACTGCCTTTGAATTCACCGATAACTAGGCGTTTATTAAATTCAAACACCCCATCTATTTCCACAGAAGAGCCGAGGGGAAGGGACGGGCAGCTTACGGCAGATCGGGCGTGTTTACCTTTATTCTCAAAGATTTCAAACATGAGTTCTGATGCGCCATTTATCACTTTCGCCTGTTCAGTGAAATCAGCCGTTGAGTTAACAAAGCCACCCAACTTGATTGCCGCCGTCACTCTATCGGAGGTCACCATAGCAAGCTTCTTTAACCTGGGCGATAGATTGAGGCCGCAATACCTTGCTGCAGTCTGCCCATCTGTCAATTGTATGTTATCTCCAAGTTTTCCTGTAAGCATAAGTTCACCATCCCACATTGGTAGTTGGCCCGAGACAAAAACTAGGTTTCCCGTTACAACAAATGGGAGATAATTAGCTAAGGGCTTGGCCACTTTTGGTAACTCAATCCCCAGTTCAGATAAACGGTTTTCAATGCTTCCAGCCATAGAACAAATATGCTCAAAAAAAATAGCGATTGACGCTAGATGCCTACTTCCATCTCGTTAGTGGTAAGTAATTCCTCGAAGCCGTGGATTTGATTAATTAGGGTTCGCTACCGGTATACTAGTAATTGACGTTGATAAAGCCTTGTGAAAAAAATGGGGTGCGCTTGGATAATTGTAGGCTGGCAGGCCTTCCAAGGCGCACCCCTAGTTCACCAGGGAGGAACTGTATTTCGTTTGGTGATGTCATGAGCAACCGCTCGATGCACCACAAGTCAGGCATTTCATACATGTGCCGTTACGAACCAAGGTAAAGTTGCCACACTCTCTGCAGGCATCTCCTTCGTAGCCCTTCTTCCGAGCCTCTCGTATTGCTTCTAATTTATTATCTACTGTGTTGGATTTACCTGAAACTTGGGGGAGGGCTTTAGTTAAAGAAGGTGCCGTTATTTCATTACTTTGGCCAAAGTTAGCTGAAGGCAAACCAGTATCTTTGGACGAAGACTGGATCACTGAGGTTTTTCCACCATTTAGTACCATAAGGTTGCTGCGCATATAACCTTGGCTAGCATAACGTTCGACTACATCAAGTGCGACCTGAGAGGCTTTGGCAACAAGGTCGTCTTCTTCTGACCCTCGACCAATGCTATCAGGCTCCAGGTCCTCTGCCTGCACGTGGGCCAAGTCATTACGTCCGAGATAAGAAACAGCTAACTCTCGAAATAGATAATCAAGAATGGAAGTTGCCATTTTTATAGAATCGTTACCTTCCACCACACCGGATGGTTCAAAGCGTGTGAAGGTAAATGCCTCTACAAACTCCTCCAATGGCACACCATATTGCAGAGCGATGGAGATCGCGATAGCGAAATTATTCATCAAGGAGCGGAAAGCGGCCCCTTCTTTGTGCATATCGATAAAAATTTCCCCAACACTGCCGTTTTCATATTCACCAGTCCGGAGATAAACTTTGTGGCCACCCACTGTCGCTTTTTGAGTATATCCCTTTCGGCGGTGAGGTAGTCGTGAACGATCAGCGATAATACCTTCTATTAACCGTTCAGCCACGATTCCGGCCTGTATTGCCGCTGGTTGTGGAGCAACTGCTGCCATTAGCGGTTCGTCTTCTTCTCTATTCTCAAGGAGAGGCCCATTTAATGGTTGCGAGAGTTTGGAAGCATCCCGATAAAGAGCGTTAGCCTTAAGTCCGAGTTTCCAGGACAACATGTAGGCGTCTTTGCATTCCTTTACCGTGGCGTAAGTTGGCATGTTGATGGTCTTGGAAATAGAACCTGAAATAAATGGTTGCGCCGCGGCTAGCATGTGAATGTGGCTTTCAACAGAAAGGAAGCGCTTACCGTTCCAACCGCAAGGATTGGCGCAGTCGAAGATAGACAAATGTTTATCTAAAAGGTGTGGAGCCCCTTCCAAGGACATGGCGCCACAGACGTAATTGTTAGCGAGTGAGATCTCTTGTTTAGAAAACCCTAATTCCAACAACATATCAAAGTTATTATTGTCTAATTGTTCATCGGTAAATCCTAAAACGTCGGTGCAAAACTCCGTGCCAAGGGTCCATTTGTTGAAGGCAAAATTGACGTCGAAAGCGTCTCCTAATGCACCTTCAATGACACCGATAGTATGAGGGTCAAAACCTTTTGCTGATAAAGTTTCATGATTTATACCTGGCGCTCCCGAAAGCGTCCCATGACCAACTGCGTAGTCAATGATGTCCTTTATTTGTTGCTCTGAATAATCAAGTCGCCGTAACGCTGCAGGAATGGTTTGGTTGATAATTTTGAAGTAACCCCCCCCCGCTAATTTTTTAAATTTTACCAAAGCAAAGTCTGGTTCGATCCCAGTAGTATCACAGTCCATAATCAAACCAATGGTGCCTGTCGGGGCAATCACGGTAGTTTGGGCGTTTCTATAGCCATGTATTTCGCCAATCTCGATTGCTTCGTCCCAAGCCAAACGAGCGGCGTCGATTATCCCGTCGGTTATACTTGGCGAATCTAGTTTTTCTAAAGGCTTAGGAATGATTGAAATATGTTCATAGCCTTCCTTCTTTCCATGGGCTGCCCTGCGGTGGTTGCGCATCACCTTAAGCATCGAGCTTTTATTCTCTTCATAACCTGGGAAACTACCAAGAAGATCAGACATCTCTGCGGATGTTCTGTAACAATGACCGGTCATGAGTGCGGTTATAGCCGCACAGATGTTGCGGCCATCCTCAGAGTCGTAAGGAATTCCCATGGCCATTAATAAGCCACCTATATTGGCGTAACCCAAACCTAAGGTTCTATAATGGTAGGATAGTTTTGCAATTTCTGCGGATGGAAACTGTGCCATCAATACCGAAATCTCCAAACTAATTGTCCAGAGCCTTACGGCATAGGTAAACGCCTCCACGTCAAATTTGCCGTCTTTATCTAGAAAAGTGATCAGGTTCAACGATGCTAGATTGCAGGCTGTATTATCTAAGAACATATATTCTGAGCATGGGTTAGAGGCACGAATTCGGTCAGTATTTAGGCATGTGTGCCATTCGTTTATTGTCGTATCAAACTGAAGCCCTGGATCGGCGCATGACCATGCCGCTTCGCCAATGAGATCCCACAATTCACGAGCTTTCATGGATTTACATATTTCACCATCAGTTCGACGCGTTAGGTTCCACTCATTGTCATCTTCGACTGCTTTTAAAAATTGGTCCGTAACACGAACCGTGTTATTTGAGTTTTGCCCTGAGACTGTCAGATAAGCCTCGGAGTCCCAATCAGTGTCATAAGTGTCAAATTTGATATTCGTATATCCTTGTTTTGCATAGTCTATGCAACGCTGGATATAATTTTCTGGTAACATTGAGTCCCTGGCCTTAATGATAGCCATTTTTAGAACTTTGTTTTTTAGCGGATCAAATTGGTCTTCGGCGTCCGCGTTATTGCATGCTTCAATTACTTCATTGAGGTGCTTTTCTGCAAGTTGGGAACCGGCCACTAGGGCTGCTACTTTCTGTTCTTCCCCAACTTTCCAGGTGACGAAATCCTCAATGTCAGGGTGATCAGCATCAAGAATTACCATTTTGGCCGCTCTTCGTGTCGTTCCGCCCGATTTGATCGCGCCTGCTGCTTTGTCACCTATCTTTAGAAAACTCATGACGCCAGATGACTTTCCGCCACCAGACAATGGCTCTTTGTTTCCCCGCAATACTGAAAAATTTGTACCGGTACCTGAACCATATTTAAATAAACGCGCTTCCCGCAGCCATAGATCCATTATGCCGCCATCGTTTACAAGATCATCGCTGACACCTTGAATAAAACAAGCATGGGGTTGTGGATGCTCATAGGCAGATTGCGATTCTGTCAATTTACCTGTCTGATAGTCAACGTAATAATGTCCTTGTGATGGCCCGTCGATCCCATAAGCCCAATGGAGGCCGGTGTTAAACCATTGTGGGGAATTAGGCGCACACATCTGCCGACACAGCATGAAAGACGTCTCTTCATAATAGGCGACGGCATCTTTCTCTGTATCAAAATAGCCGCCCTTCCAACCCCAATATGTCCAACATCCAACTATTCTGTGAAAAACCTGTTTCGCTGACAGCTCACCAATATATCTTTCGGTTTCAGGTAATTTAGCTAGAGCCTCATGGTCAGCTTTACTTCGCCATAACCATGGGGGAACGTCATTCTCTTTTTGTTTGATTACTGCTGCCGGGACACCGGCTTTTCGAAAATATTTTTGGGCTAATACGTCGCAGGCAACCTGCGACCAAGTGGACGGAACTTCGATTGCGTCGTGTGAAAAGACTACCGATCCGTCCGGATTTCGGATTTCACTATTTGCCAGCTTGAATTCTATCTCCCCATATGGACCAGATTCTTTTGTAGTGAATTTGCGTTTAATTTGCATACTTATCTCTTTTTATTCCCTGCTATTCTGGGACAGCTTGGCATCCCGAAATCCGACTTTAGAGTTTCTTGGTGAATCTAGTTTCAACTCCAACTGTAGACCACTACTGAGGGTATGAAGGTCCATCCCATTACACTATCCGTAGACCAGTTGAATTGAAGAGTCAAAAAATTTTTCAAAATGTAGTGTGAATTTGGGTCAATAGCCACCAAATATAGGGAGATTTGCGGGCTATATTTACTTTTGTGGGAATATTACCTTGGCCACAAGCGGCTAAGGATAGAAAATTAGATTAATAACAAAAACTTAAAGGAATTTAATAGGGGTAACCGGAGAATTTTACGAAAAAACTGATAATGAAAATTGACACTAGATTCGCATTTCATGAATTCTAGAGTGCTAAGGGAAATAGCTTTGTTCAGGGAAGATAGGTGTGTTTAATAAACGTTGAAACTTGATCAAAAACGGTTTTCCAATTTCCAGGAACTACCTGTCTAAACATTTGAATACTTGGGTACCATGGGGCAGTTCCAAAACCGTTACCCCATCTCCAATCAGCAGCATAATTAAGCAAGACAATTCCGGGTTTACCCATTGCTCCGGTAAGGTGTATAACGGCGGAGTCGATGGAGACTACTAAATCTACTTTAGATATTGCTTCTGCAGTATCTTGAAAAGTTGAAATGGCAGGAAAACTCTCAATTAATGTAATATTTGATAATTCGTCTGTAATCGGTTGATTATATTGTAAATTATAAAAACTAACGTTAGGTAATTGAGCTAGGATTTCAAATAATTTTACCGGGCAACGGCGATTTCGGTAAGGATCATGTATATGCCGCTGTCGGCCAGCCCAGAAGATCCCAATTTTTAAGTTTTTATTTAGTGACCTAGGTTCCACCCGTTTAGCTGATACTTTTAAGTATGATTTCATGGTTTTTGGCTCGGTCACCAGAGACTCGGTAATACCAGGTAAACTGAGTAGGGGCGCATGAAAATCGTAGGAAGGAATCTGACTACCAAAAATATATGCCTCGTCGATACCGGGGGCATCTCTTAAAAGATCAAGCAGCTCAGGTTGACATGCTAAAAATATTTTTCCTCCACTTTTCTCTATCAGTCCAGCGTAACGAATAAATTGGATGGCATCACCAAACCCCTGTTCGCAATGGAGGAGAAGGTTCTTTCCTGCAAGTTGCCCTCCGTTCCAAATGGGTTTGTTGAATATTGGCTTGGTTAATCGGTTAGCTGTATTTTTCCAACGCCAATCATATTCAATCCATCCTGCTTCGAACTCTTTTAGGTGTAATAATGTCAACGCTAAATTTTCATGAGCTCCGGCAAAATCAGGTTCAACACTCAAAGCTTTTTTAAATTGAGTCTTGGCACCTATCCAATCGCGCTGGACATATTTAGCAATTCCTAACGAATTATAAGCTGCGGCGGTTTTAATTTCCTTAATTAGTTCCTCTGCTTCCGTGGGTCTGCCAAGAGAAATATAAACATTCGCTAGATTGAGCCTGATGTCGTTATCATGGGGATTAAGTTGGAGTGCTTTTTGGAGAATTGGTAACGCTTCCAAAGGTCGTTCAGTGTGATCCAAAATGTGACCAAGGTTGTTAAGTGCGGCGGTATAATTGGGATTGTATCTCAGAGACTCTTTGTAGAAATTCTCTGCTTTTCCGAAGAACCCTCCCATTTCGAGTGACAACCCTAGCGAGAGTAAAATCGTGGGATTATCTGGAGATAGTTCATAGGCTTTTTGGGATTGTTCTATTGCCCCTTCAATTTGATTGAGCTTCCGCAGTAATATGGCAAGGTTATGATGGGCAAAAGGATGGCCGGGGGCATCAACAATAACAGACCGATAAACGTCAACTGCTTCTGCTAATTTTCCCTCATTAACAAGGTCTTCTGCAGGTTTGAATAAAAAAGTGTTTGGGTTCATCACAGCTCAGTTATCGGAGTAAACACCAAATTCATTGCTAGTTATCATAAAAATAGCTATAGCAACATCATGCATGCAATTAGGTGACTAATAGTTTATGAGTTTAAGAACTTGGATTTATACCCTTGTAAATGGTGCCCTTGTCGGTAGGGATGAGTTTGGGAATAGGTATTTCCGTGGCAAGGGGCGTAAATTAAATGGGCGTGAGCGACGTTGGGTTATTTATAAAGGTGAACCAGAAGCCTCTGGCGTGCCTCCAGAATGGCATGCGTGGCTCCATCATACCGTGGACGTGCCACTTACCGAGGAAGCAGCAAAAGCCCCAACCTGGCATAAAACCCATGAACCCAATTTAACCGGTACACCAAACGCGTATCGACCAAAAGGGCACGAGCTCAAGGGTGGCAGGCGAAGTCCGGCGACAGGTGATTATGAAAGCTGGACCCCTTAGCAGTGATGCCTGATATTTGAAACGAAGCTTGAGTTTTCATTGTTGGTTTTATTGCGTTTGTTAGTTCTGTTGACGCAGTGTCAAAGTAATCCGGTCTTACCAGTAAGATGATTTATTTCAAAATCGGGAAATATATTCTATATGGTAGTTTGATGACCATTGTGTTTCTTAACACAACGGTTTTAAAGGCCGAACCTCATGGTTTTGCAGTGTTACAGGGACTAGATAAAGTTACAGCTCGGACATCTACTTTTGTCTCGCCTGTTGGCGAATTTGTTCAATTTGGTACTCTCAAAATCATTGCTCGGACATGCGAAAAAAAACCACCAGAAGAAACACCCGAGAGTGCAGCATTTTTGGATATTTCTGAAATTCGGGTTGGCGAACCGACAGTCACGGTATATCGAGGCTGGATGTTTGCTTCTAGTCCTGCTATTGCGGCCATGGAGCACCCGGTTTATGACGTTTGGGTTTTAGATTGTAGAATGCGCCTTAAAACCTCTTCTTCAGCATCTAATGACACTTCAAGATGAAATCCAACGTTTAGGTTAAGAGCGCCATTTAGTATTTTATGATATTCCACGCGCGAAATTTCTATCGCGCCAAATTGTTTCAAGTGATCGGTTATAAACTGCGTGTCCAACAGGGTGAAGCCAGCCAAATTTAATCGCGCGACAAGATGTACAAGAGCAATTTTGCTACTATCCCTTTCCGATGAAAACATGCTCTCGCCAAAAAATGCACCGCCAATCGATATGCCATAAAGCCCACCAACCAATTTTTCTTCCTGCCAACATTCAACGGAATGGGCATGGCGCATACAGAACAGTTTTGTGTATAGCTCTATAATTTCGTCATTAATCCAGGTCTCCCGCCTTTTCGGTTTTTGTTGAGCACATGCGCGTATTACAGCAGCAAAATTATGATCGAATCGTACTTCAAACGGGTTATTACGGATTTTTTTCTTCAAACTACGTGGTATGTGAAAGTTATCCAGTGGTAAAATACCACGCACTTCTGGGTCAATCCAAAAAAGTTGCTTGTCCCTTCGGTTTTCTGCCATCGGGAAAAGCCCTTTTGAATAAGCATCTAATACAATTTGTGGCGTGAGCATATTATTCTTAGGAAATAAATTTCAAGTATTAATAGCCTATATGCAAAGAGGCGTTTTTTACGTAATTTGAGGAACCATAATATTTTAATGGTAGAGGCATGGATAGAAAATTTCACAAATATTTTGCTGTTGCATTCAGAGCAAATTCGTACCCTTGACTTCCAAAACCACATATTACCCCTTTAGCAACATTTGCAATATAGGAAACATGGCGAAAATCTTCCCGTTGGAATATATTGGATAAATGAACTTCAAATATAGGAAGACCGCTACCTTTCAAAGCATCATGAATAGCAATGGAAGTGTGTGTGTAAGCACCGGCGTTAATAATTATTGCGGTAAATAACTTTGAAGATTCTTGAACCCATTCAACAATTTCACCTTCGCTGTTACTTTGGCGGAAATCGAGTTTTAGTCCCAGACTTTTGGCACAAGCAAGACAGGTTTGTTCAATATCTGCTAAAGTTTCACTGCCATAAACGTCGGGCTCGCGCTCCCCTAACATATTAAGATTTGGCCCGTTAATGATTATCACGGCGTTTTTCATGTCACACTCCTTGTTCTAGGAGAATAAATATTACTAAATTTTGACCCTTAACTCCGGCAAAGTTTACCCTAGGGTGCAGAAATGAAAGAGATATTAATCAGCATACATTAAGACTGATGTACGTCCTACATATTGCAAGGAAGGGCTAACAAGAACATACTTGAAATATGTAAAACTTATCAAAACTGGTAATAATGAAAATATGAATATTACAGTTAATGGTGAAGCGCATCATATGTCTTGTCCTGAGACCCTTTCGGTGCTCCTTGAACAGTTAGGATTGGACTCACGAAAGGTTGCCGTAGAGCGCAACTTGGAAATTATTCCCAAGTCTACGTATGATAGGGTTAAACTGATAGAGGGGGATAAATTAGAGATTGTACATTTTATTGGAGGGGGTGAACCTGAAGGTGGGAATAGAATAGAGGCTAATGATACTTTTCACGTTGCGGGCAACCTATACCAATCTCGCCTCCTTGTTGGAACTGGTAAGTATAAAAATTTTGAGGAAACCGCAGCGGCAATTGATGCATCGGGTGCAGAAATTGTAACAGTAGCCGTCCGCCGGGTTAATGTTACAAATCCGGATGAGCCAGTCCTGATGGACTACGTGGATCCTGATAAATATACTTATTTGCCAAATACTGCCGGCTGTTATACGTCTGAGGATGCAGTACGGACCCTTCGATTGGCACGTGAGGCAGGCGGTTGGGACCTTGTTAAGCTGGAAGTGCTATGGGACCATGTAACACTTTATCCCAATATGATAGAAACATTGAAGGCAACTGAATTACTTCTCAAAGACGACTTCAAGGTGATGGTGTATTGCAACGATGACCCAGTTATGGCGAAACGACTGGAGGAACTTGGTTGCCATGCTATTATGCCACTTGGGGCACCTATTGGTTCTGGACTTGGGATTCAGAATCCGGTTGGGATCCGTTTAATTGTGGAGCAGTCTAAAGTCCCGGTTTTGGTTGATGCGGGCGTCGGCACGGCGTCAGAGGCGGCTGAAGCTATGGAACTTGGGTGCGATGGTGTCCTGATGAATACAGCTATTGCTGAAGCCAAAAATCCGGTTCGAATGGCGCGCGCAATGAAGCATGCCGTAAAGGCAGGTCGATATGCTTATCTGGCAGGGCGTATGCCAAGGAAACTCTATGCTGATCCATCTTCGCCATTGTCCGGATTGATTTGACGGATAATTTTGAAAAAGCTAAACGCTTACACGGCAGAGGGCGTTATACCGAGGCTGAAGAGTTATATGTCCAGGTAATAGCCTCTAATGCCTGTGATGCAGAGGCACTTTATCTTTTAGGTACTTTGCTTGGTCAACGAGGTAAGCTCGATGAAGCATTGATATTTTTAGAGCGTGCAGTAAATGAAAGTCCAAAAAACTCAGTTTACCACTGCAATCTGGGCGTAATTGAACACAATCTCAAAAAACTGGAACAGGCTAAGATCTCTTTTCTACTGGCCATTAACCTTAATAATAAAAATGTAGACGCACATTACAATTTGGCCAAATTGTATAAAGAACTGGGCTTAACTGATGCCGCATTATCTAGCTACGGGATAGTTTTATCTCTCCAACCATCACATTTAAATGCACTTATTAATTTGGGTAACATTCTTGTCGATGTGGGACGCCTGGATGATGCAATTATTCAGTTTAAGAAAGTCATTGAATTGAACCCCAAGGACACCCTTGCTCTGGTTAATTTAGGAAATGTCTATAGACGCATGGGGTTAGCAGAAAAAGCAATAAATACATATGGTAGAGTACTAAGTATCCATGCCCACGATGGTCTCCGAATTAGATCCGCTGTTACGTTGCCTGTCGTCTACAAAAGTTTAGATCATATTAAAGAGGTTCGAGAAAGCCTCGAACTTAAGTTAGAAAAGTTGTTGGAGGAAGATCTAGAAGTTTCAGATCCATCTCTAGAAACATCAACTACAAATTTTTTTCTAGCTTATCAAAATTACAATGATCGGGACCTCCAGAAAATTATTGCAAATATACATCTGAATTCTTGCTCTCGCTTAGGGTGGACTGCTCCTCACTGCAATGGTGTTAAACGTGAAAGAGGAAAAATAAAAATTGGTTTTTTATCAGCCTATTTTTACCGCCACTCTGTGGGCCGGATGATGGTTGGATTAATTTCTCAAATACCCAAGAACCTTTTCGAAGTGGTAGTTATTACCACTAATGGGCAGAAAGATTCTATAGCACTTAAAATTCAAGGTGCAGCTGACCATCTCGTCTATCTCTCGGAAAATTTGATTGAGATGCAGGAGGAGATTGGTCGACAAAAACTTGATGTCTTGTTTTATGCAGACATTGGTATGGATGTACGCAGCTATTTTCTCGCCTTTGCGCGATTAGCACCGGTTCAATGCCTGACTTGGGGACATCCAGACACTACTGGTATACCTAATATGGATACTTTCTTGTCCAGCTCATTGATTGAGCCTGCCGACGCCAAAGAACATTATTCTGAAAATCTTTATTGCTTCTCAACACTACCGACATTTTATTATCGGCCCAATATTCCTGAACGTTTGAAATCACGAGCCGAATTCGGTCTTGACGAAAATCAGCACATTTATTTCTGTCCTCAAAGTACCATTAAATTTCATCCGGACGTGGATAATATTTTTGCGCAAATTTTGAAGGGAGATCAAGAGGCCAGGATTTTGTTACTGGAAGGTGCAATAAGGGATTGGACAGGTTTGCTCCGAAACCGATGGAGAAAAACTATCGGTGATCTAGAAAAAAGAATTGATATCCTGCCCCGCCAAAGCCCAGAAGACTTTATATCACTCCAGTCTATCTCGGATGTCATTCTTGATACCCCGTATTTTAGTGGCGGTAATACCACTTATGAATCGTTTGCTTTAGGCAAAGCGGTAGTCACGCTGGACAGTACATTTATGCGGGGTCGTGTTTCTGCGGGGATGTACCGTATTATGGGTATAGAAGAATGTACTGCCCTTACGTTAGAAGAATATATTCAAACAACACTGAAGCTCGGTACAAATTCCGATTTTCGAAGAGATATTGAAAATAAAATCATGGAAACGAACGCGAGTTTATTTGAACACAAAGACGTGGTAGATGAATTTATCAATTACGTGACGACGACGGTTCTTTAATCTAACATTATATTCCTAGTGAGATAATGCTCAAAGGCCATAAGCAATTAATGAAGAAATGCAGCCCTAAGTTTCTATTCATTCATTAATGATTTTATTTTTTACTTTAGAGCTATCGATAACGCTTGGCCTGATGGCTACCAAATATTTCTTAATTCTCTAAGCTTTAAGAACACGGTTTTGTTGTCCAGTTCTTCCGGCAAATCGGGGAAGGCCTTCCGTAATTCTACATGGATGGAGGGGTTTTGGAGGCGAAAAAAAGTATTAATTTCCTTCTCAATACCAAGGTTAGTTATCAATGCGCTATTTGTGTCTTGGTTCTCTAGTTCAGATTTTAAACCTTTTGCTCTCTCGTTATCGGGTTCCCTATCCAGAGTAAAATTTAGATTATTTATGATGTAGTCGTGACCAGGATATATCCTTGTTTCATCTGGGAGTTGTGCCAGCTGACTTGCGAAGGTGTTATATAGAGAATCTGGATGGCCTCCTCCTTTGCAGTGTCCTGCACCGGCGTTAAAAAGAGTGTCACCAGCAAATAGGGCAGGGATCTCTGTCTTGGAAAATAGACATATGTGGCTCATTGTATGGCCGGGCGTGTCCAATACTTCAAGTTCCACCGTTTTGCCGATTTTTACAATATTACCAGCCGAGAGTCCTTCATCCATATTCGGTATTTGATCTTTAGCTTGCGCATGAGCAAGCACCTTAGCCCCCGTGGCCTCAACTACACCCTGATTACCCCCAATGTGGTCATGATGGTGATGGGTATTAAGTACTTGAGAAATATGCCATCCCTTGTTTTTAGCTATTGAAAGGCACTGGTTGTATTCAAGCGGGTCAATAGCGAGAGCATCACCGGTATCCGGGCAAGCGATCAAATAGTTGAAGTTGCGGAAATCATTACCAGTCCAGATTTGTTCAACGAACAATGGATCCTCCTAAGATTACACATGGTTGTTTATATAGCTTAGCACGGGATCCTTTATCAATTCAAAGCAACTTGATCAAAAGAATCTTGGTAGATTAAAATAGAAACTTGACAAGTATTAGTTGTACATCTCAATCGTTGCCCATGAAAATTAAGATTACCAAAGAGATATTTAAACAGGCCGTCGAAACTCTCTCCAAACGAGATCCTGATCTTAATATGTTTTATAGGACGAGTGGATTGCCACTTCTGAGAACTCGCCCCCCTGGTTATGGCACGTTACTCAAGGTTATATGCGCTCAGCAAGTATCGACGGCAGCTGCACGTGCCATTACAGGACGTCTTGACTCTATTTCAAAACCGATGACCCCTGAAATTTTTATGGGCTTATCAGATAAAAAAGTTCGTGAAATTGGTCTTAGTCGCCAAAAAGAAAATTATGGAAGGGGTATTGCTGAAGCTATAATAAATGGAACATTCAGTCTTCGAAAAATTGCCAATATGGGAGATGAGCAGGCCATTGCTGAAATGATGACTCTTAAGGGCATCGGCAGGTGGACGGCGGAAGTCTATTTGATATTTGCACTCCGGCGACCAGATCTGTGGCCAATAGATGATTTGGGTATAGTAAAAGGGGTGATGGGTATGAAAGGCTTAACGTCAAGGCCTTCCCGTCAAAAACTGGTACAGATTGGTGAATTATACAAACCTTGGCGAAGCGCAGCCGCTAGAATGATGTGGCACTATACCAACGTTTCTCGAGGCAACTGAGGAGATCAGGCTCTATAAGAAGACTTGATAAGAAGACTTGATAAGAAGACTTGATAAGAAGACTTGATAAGAAGACTTGATAAAGAGGAAGCTAAATTGCTAGTTAACAATCTGGATTCAGGTGATATTCATAATTTCAATATATTAATGAGGACAATGTATGGCACATAATCCGCCACGTATAGATTTGTTCAGTGACACTAAAACCCGCCCTTCGATGGAAATGCGCAAAGCCATGTGTGCCGCGGAGGTTGGTGATGAGCAAGCTGATGAAGATCCTACGACGATCAGCTTATGTGAAATTGTGGCTGATCTGTTGGGACACGAAAAAGCTCTGTTTCTACCTTCTGGTACAATGTGTAATCAGATTGCTCTCGCAGTTCATTGCAATCCAGGGGATGAAATAATAGCTGATGAAACCTCTCATATCTTTAATTTTGAAGTGGGAGGTGCGTCTGCAATAGCCGGTGCCATGATACGGCCTATTGAAGGAAAAAATGGAATATTTGCTGCTTCGCAGGTAGAGGATGCGCTTCGTCCGCCTCTTCGCCATTCACCAAAGTCTAGGGTTGTAGTAGTAGAGCAGACTTCGAATTTAGGTGGAGGCAGCGTATGGACATTGGAAATGCTTAATTCCATTAAAGATATTGCCCGTAATAGTGATTTAATTGTCCATATGGATGGGGCTAGACTAATGAATGCGGTCGTCGCCTCTGGTATTTCTGCCAAAGATTATGCCTCTTGCACGGATACCGCATGGATTGATTTATCAAAAGGGCTGGGGTGTCCTATCGGTGGCGTACTAACTGGAACGCGTGCATTCATTGAAGAAGCGTGGTTTTGGAAGCAACGTCTTGGAGGCGCTATGCGACAATCCGGTATGATGGCGGCGGCGGGAATATTTGCTCTTAAAAACAACGTGTCTCGATTAGCTGAAGACCATGAGAATGCTCAAGTTTTTGTCGAGCGACTGTCTCAAATTGATGGCATTGAGCTTAAATCAGAGAATATTGAGACCAATATAATATTTTTTACGGTCAACACGTTGAACATAAATGCTGTTCAGTTATCCTCTTCTCTTCTAGATCAAGGAATTCGCATAAACGTAACGGGAGAGAATAGTGTCCGTGCTGTTACTCATATGGACGTTGATCGGAAAAGTGTTATCGAAGCGGCTGATGCAATTGGTCAAATATTGGTAAGAAATACCAGTTAATCGATCTTAAATCGTAGACGAGAGTGGGCTGCCCTAAGGGAAGCTTGAACTTCTAGTGGGCTTTCAGCCTTAGCGAAAATAAATCCGAGGTATTGTTTTCCTTCGGGCAAGGGAGTTAACTTTTGTCCGATTTTAATGGAAATCTGCAAATCTTTAACGTGTTTTAATGCTCTCGCGTCGATGTCGCCTTCAACACTTTTTAAAATCCCAGCTTTTGGGATTGGAATCATCATAACACCCGAAGCCAATTTTTCTCGATTTACGCAACCGATGGGTTCTTTGAGAGCGTGAGAAATGATCAATTCCTCGAGCGAGCGCCCACCTTCAAACATTAGGCTGCGCGAACATAGACCTCCAATTGAGCGGGCTGCCAATTCGATTAGCCAAGGCCCTTGTTCGTTAACCGTGGATTCCTGATCGCGTATTCGTAATTCAGCATGAACAGGGCCTTCCGTAAGACCAAGAGCGTTCGCCGCTTGTTGTACAATTTGATGGAGTCTATCTTGGATTACTATGGGATGTTGAGACGGGGTGACGTAAATCGTTTCCTCAAAATAGGGTCCATCCAGGGGTTCTGGCTTGTCGAAAATAGCCAACGTTTTGAGTTCTCCATCTGTCAGAAGCCCTTCCAATGCCACTTCCTGACCCGGGAGAAAATCTTCAACGATAATATCTTCACCAGAAACCAGAGAGGCGATGCGCTGATAGGCGGCTACGAATTCTCGAGGATCATTAGCCCGTATTACACCTTGACTTGCAGAACGATTTACTGGCTTTAAAACGCAGGGATAATCAGTGGAGTTTGCAAGTGTCCTAATATCGTGGTTCGGTTTTAGACACTGAAAATTTGGATTAGGTAAGCCGTTCTTTTTTAGGGTGTTTCGGAACAGGTATTTGTTGATAGAGGCTTTTATTGATCCAATTGAGTTGTGTGGCAGACCTAATTTCTCCAAAGCTTTTACAGCAAGAAAACATGTCTGCTCCTCAACTCCAATGATAGAATTGATAGGGTAACTTTTATGAAAGGTTTTAATTTTTTCAATACTTTCGTTTAAGTCATCGAATTTCAGTTGGAGTATCCCGCTAGATTGGAAAGTGTTTAATACACTTTCTTCATCGGATCCAATCGTTACATTTACACTGGATTTATGAGCAGCATTCATAAAGTCTTTTACCCGGTATGAAGTAGTGGGTATTAACAGAAGTAGGCGCGCCATGATTTGTATTTAAATCTGTTCGGCCTGAAAACGCGTAGGCTCTGCGCAGCAATACCATGCCTCACTCATTTTTGGTATGTCTGTGTAATCTAGCGACAAGTTTAAAGTTTTTGATGGCCCGGTAGCCGGTTCTTGGGCATTGTTAGAAGCCTCCCAGAGCTCCATAAATATTTCCCGTCTTGTTTTGCTACGCTGTTCTCCTTCCTCAACAATTTGTCTTACATTATTTGCCAAAGTTTCCATTTGAGGATCACTGAATTGCCAAGGATAACTTAGTGCCTCTTGGTCAAATTGTGGAGCGCGTGCTTTGATCTCTTCCAGCTCTAATAAGCGGGATCCCAATGGGATTAAAAGGCGGATGCTTAGTTGCACGGAAGCAACATTATCTATTAGTCCAAGGTTCATAATAGTTTTAAGAAGGTACTGATAATTTTGGACCGTAGACCATGGCGTAAAAGGGATAAAAGTTGGAGATAAATGTAAATCCAAGCGTTTAGTGATTTCGACTACTTCGGAGAAATCAGCAGTGCTATGCCCTTTTTCCAATTTTAAGAGGACATGGTCGTCAACAGATTCAACCGCTGTGGTGATAAACCTACAGCCTGTATTCTTTAAAACGGCAAGCAATTGCTGATGCTTTAGAAGGTGTTCAACCTTTATTATCACGTCGTAGCCGAGATGCGGAAACTCAACGTGTAACTTTGCGATTATATCTAACGCATGTTTGGGTCCATTAAAAAAGTCGGGATCACCAAAACTGATATGTTCCGCGCCTGCTTCAACTAACTGTCGTATATCTTTCATCACTATATCTACAGGAACGATAAAAAATCGACCACCGTATACAGGGACAACTGGGCAATGAAGGCAGACATGTTTACAGCCCCGACTAGCCTCAGTGTAACCCGTAATCTTTCGATCACCATTCGCTTCTTCTAGATAAGCATAATTGTCTAATGTTGGAAGCTTGGTACGATCAGGTACTTGGAAGCGATATTTTCCTATAATTGTGACGTTCCGCTCGTGCGCGTTAAAAAAGTGGGAACCGTTTAGCTTATAACAAAGTTTCTTGACGGCTGTTTCGAACTCACCACCAATAAACGACATATTTCTCTCTTCAACTAAGATATTCCCTAACATTGGAGCATATAGTCCAAAAAAACATATATGAGCATTTGGATTTAATATTCTTAATCGAGGAAGGAGTTGGAGTGCCAAACGGGTGGCGGTATGCATGGCAAGGTGGAGGGCGATCAGTGATGAGTTTTTTACTGCCTCCTCTTTTAAAGGTTCCACTGCCAAGTCATTACAAATGACTTCTGCCCCATCTTTAGATACAGCCGCAGACAACGAAGCCAGGGCAAATGGTTGATGTCCAAGGTCATACGTGGAAAGGAGTAGAACCCTCATGATACCGTCTAGATTGTAGGCCGGTTAGACTGTTTTAATATGGCGCGGGACCACCTTTTCCAGGGGAGTAATAAGGATTGTCACCACCGGCATGGTCGGTGACATCCAAAACCGCCGCGATAGAAGGAACAGCACCTTTAATTTCTACTTCGAT
>PTLH01000089.1 GCA_002938035.1 Alphaproteobacteria bacterium MarineAlpha3_Bin6 | reverse complement strand
CGCAGGTGGAAGGTCCAGGTGATGCCGTCGTCGGCGACAGACCAGCTGGTAGCGGCGGCAGGCTCCGGTTGAAACTGGGGATCGAGATCGACAAGGGTGTCGGAGAACAGATCCTGCACGCAACCATAACGCTGGTAGACGCTCGGGTGGTCGAAGGTGATCCAGTTACAGGGGTAAAAATCCCCTTACGAGATCATACTGGAAAGTCCAAAGTACCCCCTAACGAAACTATTCAACCGTAACACTTTTAGCGAGGTTTCGCGGTTGATCTATGTCTGTATTTTTAATCACTGCGGTATGGTAAGCAAGGAGTTGAACCGGAATAGCATGTAGGATTGGGGCAACAAAAGGATCCACTTGCGGTAAGGCGATTGTATGGGTCGCGTAGTTGCCGAGTCGGCGAGCGCCCTCCTCGTCTGTCAGAAATATAACACGCCCACCCCGTGCAATAACCTCCTGCATATTGGAGAAAGTCTTTTCCATTAGGGAGTCGAATGGTGCAATAACTATTACTGGAACACCATCATCGATCAATGCGATAGGACCGTGCTTCATTTCTCCCGCCGCATAACCTTCGGCATGAATGTAACTTATTTCCTTGAGTTTCAAGGCCCCTTCCAAAGCAATCGGGTAGCTAGTCCCTCGCCCAAGAAACAAAACATCTTGAGCAGCAGCGAGTTCAACCGCCAATTCCTTTAATCTCTCATCATGATTGAGAACATCTGCTACTCTAGCCGGCAATTCAATTAACGCTTCTACCAATTCAGATTCCCTTTCTACTTCGATAGCACCGCGAGCGCGAGCCAATACGATGGTGAGTGTGGCAAGAACCGTGAGTTGTGTGGTAAAAGCTTTTGTAGAGGCTACACCAATTTCAGGGCCTGCATAGGTAGGTAGAACCGCATCAGACTCTCTAGCAATAGTACTTTCCGGCACATTGATAATCGATAGAATTTTTTGACCTTGTTCTCGACAATACCTCAGCGCTGCAAGTGTATCAGCTGTTTCCCCAGACTGAGAAATTAAGATCGCGAGACCACCCTTTGGCATCACTAACTCCCGGTAGCGAAACTCAGAAGCTATATCCACTTCGACAGATACACGCGCGATTTTCTCAAACCAATATTTGGCGATAAGACCAGCATAATAAGCGGTTCCGCAAGCAGCAATTGTAATTTTAGGAACAGTGTTAAAGTCAATAGGGAGTTCGGGCAACGTGATTGTCTTCTCTGACAAATTAACAAAACTATGCAGAGTGTCACCTATCACTTGGGGTTGCTCATAAATCTCCTTAAGCATGAAGTGTTTGTATCCAGCCTTTCCAGTGAGGGCACCGGAAAGTGCCGTTTCCTGAACGGATCGAACCACATATTGTCCCTCAACGTCTTTAACCGTGACCCCGGCACTCGTTATGACCGCACAGTCACCTTCCTCTAGGTAGGTAATATTTTCAGATAACGGCGCCAGCGCCATGGCATCTGACCCAATGAACATCTCCCCGTCACCAAAGCCAACAGCCAGTGGACTACCCTGCCTTGCCGCAATCATTAGATCGTATTCACCAGCAAAGATTATGCCAAGAGCAAACGCCCCCTCAAGCTGTTTCAACGCAGCTGTCGTGGCTTCTTCAGGAAGCAATCCGTCGTCTAAAAATTTAGTGATGAGATGGGCTACAACTTCTGTATCGGTTTCAGAAGCCAGCTTGTACCCTGCCGCAACTAATTCATCGCGAAGGACCTGAAAATTCTCTATTATACCGTTATGGACGACGGCTACTTTATCCGTAGCATGTGGATGTGCATTAACTTCGTTGGGTACGCCGTGGGTCGCCCACCTTGTGTGTCCAATCCCAATAGACCCTGGTAAAGGATCCTTTTCCAGTAGCTTCACTAAATTTGAAAGCTTGCCTTCGGCCCTTCGCCGCTCAATTCGATTGTCATTTAAGGTCGCAATTCCTGCAGAGTCATAACCGCGATATTCCAGCCTTCTTAGTGCTTCCAGAAGGTGTCCGACTACGCCTTCCTTCCCAATTATCCCGACGATGCCACACATAAGGCTTAATCATTACCTTTTGGTTTTTGACGTCTACTAGCCCAACCCGGCACCACATTTTGACTGCCCCGTGTTACCGCAAGCGCATCGTCCTCAACATCCTTGGTAATCACACTACCCGCGCCTGTAACCGCACCAACTCCAACTTTCACTGGAGCTACCAAAGAGGTATTGGATCCAATAAAAGCACCCGCACCAATTTCCGTCATTGATTTCTTTTGACCGTCATAGTTACAGGTAATTGTACCGGCCCCTATATTAGCGTTTTGTCCCACTTTGGCGTCACCTATATAACTTAGGTGGTTAGCTTTAGCGCCGCTAGAAATAACCGAATTTTTAATTTCAACAAAATTGCCTATATGCGCATCACGCCCAATATCTGTCCCTGGTCGGAGCCGGGCAAATGGTCCAATGACAGCACCTGAATATACTTTTGTACCTTCGAGATGGGAAAACGAGTGTATCTCGACGTCATCATCCACAGTAACGCCCTGTCCAAAATAAACATTGGGGCCGATTGAAACATTACGACCCAGATTAGTATCCCATGAAAAAAAAACGGTTGAGGGATCCAGAAGCGTGACCCCAGCATTCATGGCCCTTTGTCTATATCTTTTCTGTAAAATACCTTCCGCTGCCGCTAAATCTACCTTTGAATTAATTCCCATCACCTCGTTCTCATCGCCCTCCAACACTGCACAAGATCTACCCTCTAAAATTGCAAGTTCGACTATGTCGGTGAGATAGTATTCTCCCTTTGCGTTGTCATTTTTTAGTTGGTCTAGCAGAAATGGAAGCAGTATCGCATCTATAGCCATGATACCCGAATTGCATAACAGTTGATTGAGTTCCTCCGACGATGCATCTTTAGCCTCAACAATTTTCTGCAAAGAGCCATGATTATCCATAATCAGCCGCCCGTATTCTCCAGCCTCACTTGGCCTAAAACCTAAAACCACAACCGCGGGATTTTCATTGCTTTGCCGAACCGACATCAATGATTGCATCGTTGGAACGGTCAAGAGGGGAGTATCGCCATAAACCACTAAAACGGTTCCCGTGTTACCTTCAAAGAAGTTCCTCGCTACCGTTACCGCATGTCCGGTACCTAACCTTTCCTCCTGAATAACAACATTTGGCTTCAGCTTATGGTTGGCAACCATCCCACTTACAGGGTCCATATCCGGTCCTGTCACCAATACCGTAGTATCTGGTTGGACGTTTGAAAGTGTTTCAAACAATTGTAATAGCATCGGCCGTCCTCCAAGCGGGTGGAGTACTTTTGGCAATGTCGAACCCATTCGAGTGCCTAATCCAGCAGCAAGCACGATGGCAACAGTTCTATGTTTCTTCATAATTTCAGGTATCGGCAAATAAATGTTTCATCAGCAACTAAACAAGGTAGGATTCAAGACTGAAAATGCCACACGGTAACTCAACGGCCAAGTCAAAGTTTGTTACAAATTTTTTCAACGAATAAATACCTGTCAAACTTTTCCCTACTCTGCCTCCCACTCTGGGATTTGGATATAAAGTAACAGTAACAAACCCACTTGCCATTCTTCATTGCCCGTTAAAGCTCTAGATACCCAACCTTTTTGAGAGCTTTTCATACCTTCACCAACGTCAATTTTGGATCTGTCACCCCTGCCTCATTGACTTTTAGGATAGAGTGGGATGTATAACCACTAACTTACAAATCTTCAGTGCTTGGGCGATTAGCTCAGTGGGAGAGCACCGTGTTCACATCGCGGGGGTCACTGGTTCAAGTCCAGTATCGCCCACCATCGAAAGCATTGGAGCTGGAGTAAAATAAATTATGCCGACTTTTAATAACCCTCGAAAAATTAACACTACTATAGTGGCCATTGTCGTCAGCGGAACACTTTTAATGGGAAATTTGAAAAGTGAAGCTGATACTGCAAATATTTATAGTCAGAAGGAGGAGATTAACAAAACCGGCTTACCTAGTTTGTATTCATCACCGACTGATTTGGCTAACTCCACCTCCGTCCCAAAACTAGTAAACCAGATGAAAACATTTAAACTCACAACTATTACGAGCGCGCGACCTGATATCAGCTGGAAGGATGCCAACGATAATAAAGTCACTCTGGAATTATTTGACGGCAAAGTCGTATTACTCAATTTCTGGGCTTCGTGGTGTCCGCCATGTATCCGTGAATTGCCATCCATTAACAGACTTCAAGCCAAATTAGGTGGCGACAAGTTTACAGTAATAGCTTTGAATATTGATCGGGGCGGCAAGCCGATTGCCAATCGTTTTAAGCAAAAATTAAAATTAGATAAACTTGATCTGCACGTAGATCAAAAAAATGCCGTCGCGAGATTACTCAAAATAAAAGCTCTCCCAACTACTATCGTGTTCGATTCAAAAGGTAGAGAAGTGGGTAAGATGGAGGCTGCCGCCGAATGGGATGCCAAAGAGGCTCTTTCCCTTATTCAATACTTTATAAACAATCCCAACCACGCCGAAAACTTTTCTCTCAAAAAAACTGTTATATCCGCACCCGATGTTGCAAAAGAGATTGCACATTCCGAGTAACATTTGCCGTTATAATATGTATTCCACTGGCTTCTATCTACACTCGGTTTGCCTGCCTAAAGTGAACACCGGATCGCTCCGTTATTCAACCTGCCTAACTTAAACTAGAATTGAGAGAATACTTAGCAGCCATCACACGGCAAAAGGTGGCCGTTTAGGCCACCTTTTCCTGTATTTGTTAAAATCTAATTCCTATTTTGCTCGGCGATTTTTTGGGATTATTGGCAAGAGCAAATGCGACCTATGTTTTGGACCGGTATGGAGGGTGGTCTGCCCCCCAAAAACCTCTTTCGGACGGTCTGTTGGATGATCATGTAAAAACGGCCCAGAACCTCGAGAGGGCACATAAGCCTCAACAGAGGGCCCCCGTCGATCAAAATCCTGCCCGGAAATATTGAGGGCTATTTGGAACCCCTTTGGTAACACAATGCACTGCGGCCAAACTTCAACATCGACCTCATAGATTTCACCCGGCGTAAGTTGCTGCTTATCATCGTGAGTATGGTAGGGCCGCCATGGTTCCGACTTTTCAATATCGAGCTTCCGATGGGAAGCCCTCAACCAACCTTGAGCTAAAGGCGTCTTTGGGTCGACTGTTCCCTGAAAGTAAACCTCCCGACCTTTTGGTGAGAAAGCCTGAAGGGTAACAAAAAGGTCACAATCCCTCGTAGATGATGAAACATAAAGTTTTGCAGCCATGGGACCGGTAATTTCGGTTTCTTGATTCAATGGCGGTGACATCCATGTGATGCCGCGTGTAAGCGCACGAAACGTTTTGCTTCGCTTGGCTTTAGGCGGCGTCCAGGACACCTTTCCCTTTCCGCCTGCGTCTAGATAGAGTTTTGTCCATTTGGTACCCTTCAGAGGCCATTCTTTTTCTTTACGTAGTTCTACCTCATTGGTGAATGGACGGCGTAAATTAATCCAAACACGCGGCTCCCTATTCCAGCCATTCTCCTGGCCCTTCAAATAATAATCGAAGAACCGCTTCTGAAGATCCATGCCATACTTTAGGTAAAACCACTCTTCGTGGCGACCGGGATGAGCTTCCAGCCATTTTTGCTTCGACGCAGCTTGAGTAAAGGCTTCAAAATTACCTCTTGGGTGTAATCCAAAACCAGCCCAGCTGGCAGCGCTCAAAAACGGAACCTTCACTTTGGACCAATCTGGTGATCGCGAACGATACCAATCGTCATCCATTTCACGTACACGAAAATTTTCCAACGTATCTGCTCGATTGGCCTTTAATTCAATTGGCGACAAGGTTGCCGGACCGGTTGCACGTGTCTTTAGCCAATGATCACGTGGTCCTTTTGGGTTACCATGTTGTACAGCTTCAACCTGACGTGGGTACCAAATTTCCATGAACTTATTTGATAGGATGCCTCCGTGACGTGCCCAGTCACGGTATTGATCTGCCGCACCTTCCCATGGGATCATCGCAGTGAGATGTTTAGGTTGCAATGCTGCAACCTGCCATTGGTTGATTGCGTAATAAGAAACACCGTTAAGACCAACTTTACCGCTCGACCATTTCTGACTGCCGGCCCACTCGATGGAATTGGCAAAATCCTTAGTCTCTCGCGGCGAAAATATATCGAGATAACCAGGAGAACGGCCAGCGCCACGAGAATCAACCCGTACACAGGCATAGCCCCAAGGAACCCATATTTCCGGATCAACGGTTTCCCAAGTAAGCCAACGATGTTTGGAACCGGAAAGGAGGTCGGGATGCATTTTAAGGAGTGATTCCCACAGCGGCTTATAGTGTTCCTGGTACTTGACACCTTTTCCATATGGACCGCCGGCCATGACAACAGGTACTCTAATTTTTGTATCCGGGCGATAAACGTCAACGCGCAATGTAACGCCGTCGTCCATTTTGATGGGTAAATCACGTTCTATTATCATGAAAATTCCTCCCGTTTCGTTTTTCATTTTAACGTCTACAATAACAAAAGTATCAACATCAAATGCACGTCTAGTAACGTCAATCTTACTTTGGCTTCAAGCAATTTACGGCTATCAATTAAATGAACGTATAGCCATAGATTATTTTGGCCAGAAAAATCTTTCAACAACCTTTATATCAAGGGCACAATCATTTCGTCTGGAGATTTTAGCTGTAAAAATTTGGCTCCCTTTTTCAAATATAAATTGCACCCCAATGGACATTTTGATTTAACACCTCTCTTTAGGTTCCATCTGGCTGATTGGATGGCAAAGCCTTTTTAAAGGCTGGATGCGCCTGACACCTTTCCTCAACTTGAAGAATGAATGGAAAGTTAGACAAATCAACTTTATTGAGGCGTGCATTGGCAATCTGGGGGATGAGGCATGCGTCAGCCATCGTGGGATGATTACCGTGACTGTACAAGCCAATCTCTTCGCAATGTACAAGGTTTTTTTCGTAAGCCTGAAAACCAATGTGTATCCAATGACTAATCCATGCTTGTCGCTTTTCCTCAGTAACATTCATCTCATCCACAAGATACAACCTAACCCGCAGATTATTGAGAGGGTGAATATCGCAAGCAATCATATTTGCTAAAGCCCGTACACGCGCGCGAGACGAATGATCAGACGGAAGCAGCGATGGCGCCGGAAACTTTTCCTCAAGGTATTCCATTATCGCCATAGACTGAAAAATCTTCACTTCACCATCCATCAATGTTGGCACAAGATTTTGTGGGTTAATCTCGCTATAAACAGCTTCAAATTGTTCTCCACCTCCTTTGGTCAGGTGGATAGATATTTGTTCATACTCAACCTCTTTCAGGTTGAGCGCAATTCGCGTCCGATAGGCAGCGCCTGAACGAAAATAGTCGTAGAGTTTCAACATGTCCCTCAATCCATTCTATTACCTTCAGAACCACAACAATAATCCAGGAGTATTAGACGAACAAGGGTACGACACCAATGAATACCAAACGCTATCCGCCTCGATCAGACGCTATTCTCATCCGAACGATATAGTCAGGATTCATGGGAGGGCTACCCGTGCGCATCCGGTCCATCAATAACATACCGTGGATCACCCTACCCCAAGCGGTATACTTTCCTTCCAGATGCCTCGCATCACCGAGAAGGATAAAAAACTGGCTATCCGCGCTATCGGGATTATTGCGGTCGCGCTTCATTCCTACGAGCCCCCGGGTAAAACGAGTTCCGGATTTTTCCGCTCTAAGTTTTGTGCCGCTGCCACCAACACCAGTACCCGTTGGGTCGCCTGTCTCCGCGACAAAGCCAGAGATAACATTATGAAATTTATGACCGTCATAAAACTTCTCTCTAACGAGCTGTTTAATCCGTTTTATATGATTTGGTGCGAGGTTTGGCATCATTTCTATAATTACCCGCCCATAGGAAAGATCCATGTAAAGTATGTTGTGCAGGTTTTTTCCAATAGTGGCATTATTCTCAGCCGGCGATTGCTTCAATGCTCGATCTTCTTTTTGTTTCGCATTCTTTTTCTTCACAGTGATCTTCGAAGCGTCGACTGGAGAGACTTCAAGCATCCGTAGCATTTTTGATACGGATTTCTTCATTTTCACTGACATAGAACTTTCAAAACCGGCTTCCCCAATTTTGGGAATACGAAATACCTGGCCTGTAACGACCTGTTTAGATCCAGATGGAAAATTGACTTGTACCGCACCTTCACGCACAGCCACTTCCGTTCCTCCACTTGTCGCCATTAGGTCAAAGGTTGTTCCCCGGACACCCAAAGTTGCATTTGCCGTCTTCACCGTAAAATTCAAATTGGGCGCTGCCCCAGAAACAAAACGCATAACCCCTTTTACGATTTGCAGCGCCCCAGTCCCCGTTTTCTTTTTTATATCATAAATCATGTTATCGAGAGTTAAGTCAGATAACTCTCCTACATACAAAATAGAAGCGTCCAGAAATCGTATGTCCACACCACTGTCTAGACTGGTTCGGATTCTCTGGTTATGAAAAAATTTGTCACCTGGCCGAACCTTCTTTGACAAAGAATTTCCGTAGACCTTGTTGGTAACAATTTTTGCAAAACCTATATCTGCCGCGCACTGAACGGGATCTATCCAGCCAAAT
>PTLH01000088.1 GCA_002938035.1 Alphaproteobacteria bacterium MarineAlpha3_Bin6 | reverse complement strand
ATTAAAATGGAGAGTACCGCAGACACTGGTTACTACTACGTGACCAAGAAAAATCCGCGAACTCAAACTGAAAAACTTGAATTGCGAAAATACGATCCGGTAATACGGAAACATGTGGTGTTTAAAGAAGGCAAGATTAAGTGACCCAATCCAAAGTTTCACCGTGAGACACTTTCTGCAAAACCTAAGCTGAGATATCTGGATTTAGTATATACGTAGATAGAATTTTATAAAACTGTAGACTGGCAAATTATACTTGGCCAAGAATTGTGCCAAGGTATTTTTCATAGTTAACGTGTTAATTTTTCATATACTTTTCCGCCCGCCTTTCGTCAGCATTAAGAATAACAAAGACTGGTGCTATTTATAGATTTGAATCTCTAGCCGTCTATCAAGTGTATTTTTCCCTCGTACTTGCGCAAAAAAATTGTCCTCTCTATGATTCAGGTTTTAGAGAGGAAAAAATAATTAAATGCTCGAGACACCGCATCTATACAAACAAAATTACGTTATTACTGCTGTGGTTCCATGCTATCGGGAACGAAACCAAATACTCTCGGTCTTGTCGAAATTCGACGATGCCGTCAAGCATATCATCGTAGTCGATGATGCGTGCCCTGAGGATACAGGAAAACATGTGAAACAGCAGTGCAACGATAAACGGGTGCAAGTCATCGTCAATAAAGAAAACCAAGGTGTAGGAGGTGCAACACTTGCAGGCTATGAACGAGCACTTGAACTGGGCGCAGATTTAATCGTCAAAATAGATGGAGACGGGCAAATGGACCCTGCTATGGTGTCCACCTTGGTTCGCCCTATTTGTAGTGGTCAGGCCGATTACGCTAAAGGCAATCGGTTTTATAGGCTAGAGGGAATTTCCGGAATGCCAATACCTCGGATAATTGGCAACTTCGTCCTTTCATTCGCATCCAAGATGTCAAGCGGTTATTGGAAGAACTTCGATCCCACTAATGGGTTTACCGCCATACATGCCAAAGTGGCAAGTATACTTCCAAGAGACAAACTTGCGCGGGACTATTTCTTCGAATCTGACATGTTACACCAACTAAATATCTTAAGAGCGGTAGTGGCAGACGTTCCAATGGAAGCAAACTACGGCGAGGAAACAAGCAGTCTAACAATTTCGAAGATTTTAATGCCATTTGCCTACAAGCATTTTGTAAATTTCATGCGACGCATATTTTACACTTATTTCCTGCATGATTTTAACATTGCCTCACTTGAACTTGTGCTGGGTGTTATTTTAACAACGTTTGGCACGATTTACGGCGCAATAAACTGGTATGATAGTTTAATAAGCCAGGTACCCGCATATACAGGTACTATAATTTTAGCGGCTTTACCCTTTCTTGTGGGAAGTTACTTGTTAATTAATTTTCTTAACTTTGACCTACAAAACCAACCTAAAACACCATTACACCTCAGCTTATGATAGCTAAAATACATGTTGAAAAAATCGTCTCTATAGAAACAATTCTTATTGTATCTAAAGGTATCAATTATGCTTTTTGGGATGCGGTTTAGACTAAATCATTCTATAAAAGCCTCGAATTTCTTTTTTGTTATAAACCTTCAACATTTTGGTAACATGGTATTATCGTTAAATTTTGCTACAAGCCCTTCAGTGGGCTTACTTAAATGATAGAAAAACCCCATCAAGCCTTGCTGCCGCCTGGAATGGTTGACCTGTTACCACCGGAAGCTGAGTTTGAAGCGCGCACTACAGAGAGGCTCATAGCTGCGTTTCGGCGTAACGGTTATGAGTTGATCAAGCCCCCTTTAGTTGAATTTGAGGAAAATTTAGTCACCGGTAGCGGCGCTGCAACAGCTGCGCAGACCTTCCGGCTTATGGATCCAGATTCGCAGCGTATGTTGGCAATTCGCGCAGATATGACCCTACAGATCTCACGAATAGCATCATCCCGTTTGTCAGACTTACCGAGACCCCTTCGCTTAAGCTACGCGGGACAGGTACTCCGAATTAAGAGCTCAAATTTGCGACCGCAGAGACAGTTTGGCCAAGTGGGTGCGGAACTAATCGGTTCGGGGGCACCTGCTGCAGATGTTGAGATTATCATAATGACTGCGAATAGTTTAAAGGACCTGGGCATAACTGAGATATCCATCGATCTTGGAATACCTACCCTTGTTAATACTATTTGTGGTGATTTGGGAATTACCGATGAGGTTGAAAAAATTGCCTTGAGGACTGCCCTTAATCAAAAAGACGCTGCCTCAATTTCAGCACTCAATGCTAAGGCCGCGAGTATATTTAGCGTTCTTTTATCTGCTGTAGGCCCAGTCGACAAATCACTCGAAATGCTGAAGAAAATTCATTTATCGCCCCAGGCAGAACGTGAGCTTGATCACCTTAAGTCGGTGGCTAGTGAACTAAAAAACAGAGCCCCCGAAATTTCACTGACCGTTGATCCCGTAGAAATTCGTGGATACGAGTATCACAGTTACCTCACCTTCACTATATTTTCAAAAGGAATTCGTGGCGAATTAGGTCGCGGGGGTAGATACATCTCGACAGATAGTTCCAGTTCTGACGTTGGAGAAATGGCAACTGGGGTGACCTTATTTGTTGATACGCTGCTTAACTCCCTACCCAATCCTCTAACAACTAAAAGGATGTTTGTCCCGTTGGGTAGCAATAAAGAGGCTATACAAAAATTTATGAGTGAGGGTTGGATTGCAATTGCAGAATTGGTCCACAACCCAAATCAACCAAAGGAAGCATTGCGATTAGGATGCACCCATATTTTGCAAGATGGTGAGCTAAAAAAATTATAAATCCACGGCGTTTAAAAAATTAATAGTTAGGACCTTCGATGGCGAATGTTGTGGTTATCGGTTCCCAGTGGGGTGACGAGGGTAAAGGAAAAATTGTCGACTGGTTGTCAGAGAAAGCAGACGTCGTAGTTCGCTTCCAAGGAGGTCACAATGCCGGTCACACCTTAGTAATAAATAATATCACTTACAAACTTAGCTTGCTGCCATCAGGTATCGTCAGACCAGGTAAATTATCAATCATTGGTAACGGGGTCGTGATTGACCCTTGGGCCCTCATAAATGAGATTGGCACTCTTCGGGGGCAAGGTGTAAATATTTCACCGGAAAACCTAGTAATTGCAGAAAACGCCACACTTATTTTACCCTTGCACAAGGATCTAGATTTAAAGCGAGAAAATGCTCTTGGTGACGCCAAAATTGGTACCACAGGTCGAGGAATTGGACCTGCTTATGAAGATAAGGTAGGCCGGAGGGCAATCCGGATTGGCGATCTGGCTAATCCCGACGTACTTGATCAACGGGTAAACTCACTCCTTATGCACCATAATGCTCTATTGCGGGGCCTTAGCTCCCAAGAACTCAAAAAAGACACCATCTTGGACCATCTAATGGAGGTGGCGCCAAAGATTTTACCATATGCTAACACCGTGTGGCGCCTCCTTGATGGGGCTAGACAGCGCGGCAATCGTATATTATTCGAAGGCGCACAAGGTGTCATGCTGGATAATGATCACGGCACATACCCTTATGTAACTTCGTCTAATACCGTAGCTGGGCAGGCCGCAGCGGGGTCTGGCCAAGGTTCAAGAATTATAGACTACGTCCTAGGGATCACAAAAGCCTATACCACACGCGTAGGTTCAGGGCCTTTTCCAACGGAACAAAAAAACGACATTGGTAACACCTTGGGACAAAGAGGACGTGAATTTGGCACTGTAACTGGGCGAAAACGCCGTTGCGGTTGGTTTGACGCCGTATTAGTCAATCAAGCTATAAAAATTTCTGGAATAACTGGGATAGCTCTCACCAAATTGGATGTTTTGGACGGGATTGAGGAGTTAAAAGTCTGCGTTGGTTATGAAATTGACGGCGAACGCAAGGACTACCTGCCTGCGTCAATTGCCTCACAAACCAATATTCAGCCCATCTACGAGATATTGGAAGGGTGGAACGAAAGTACTTTTGGAGCTCGCACATGGGTTGACCTTCCGTCTTCAGCTATCAAATACGTTAAGCGAATTGAAGAGCTAATAGAGGCTCCCGTAGCATTACTCTCCACTAGTCCAGAGCGAGAAGATACAATTACGGTTCACGACCCATTTGCCGATTAAAATAGAAAATTTTGGGTTCGTCAGATTTTGAGGTTTCGGCTATCCAAATCCCATATATACCTGTTATACCTGTTTTTAAGTTGACTTAGCCACTTAATCAAAATTTTTGTCATTTTGCAGTGCAAATAATGAAACTTAAAATTAGCGATTCCAAATCCTGATGGCGGATCTATCTAACGATACTGATATGGCAGTAGAGCAGTCTACCGACAACAAATCAGATGGAGATTTGTCTAGCGGGGATGCCCATCAAAGGTCACCTCATGCCAACGTGGCTGCTACAAAAACAGAGATACAAACCCCAGAGGGAGAAATACCGGCTGAAACTGCTTCTCAATCTGGGCACAACCAGGTTCCCGACGATGTTACCCAGATGGACCCGGCCATACCCCATACTGCAGCAGATATTAAGCCAGAGGAAGAAACTGTTCTCGAAACCAATGACGAACTCTTATTGGAAGAGACCCAACCCGAGGACGGCACTATTGAGCCAAGTGATACAATAGAAGAAATTACAGAACTAGAAATTGAGCCCGATGCACCCCCAGTCTCATTAAATGACCGATATAATATATTCCCTTCGAAACCATTACCCGCATTTGATGCACCCTCGGCAAAAGCATTTGAAGCAAACGACAGTAAGGGTGCCTATGCCAATCTATTTGCACTCATCTGTATCCCAGGTATGGCGGTTAGGGTAGATGTAATTGAACAGATCATTCGTCAGAGAATTCCAGGTATTTTAACCTTGATGGATTACGGCATCATTGACTGGCCTATCCTAGGCAAGAAAACGCCGGCCCTGGTATATGAACGCCCAACAGGAGGACGGGTAAGTACCGTAATGGAAGAAGAACCTTCAACCTATAACAATATTGAACACATGATGGTTTCGGTGGATGGTATCATTGAAGGACTTGAGCAACTTAGTAATAGAGGCATTACCCACCGATCTTTACGTCACAACAACTTATTCTTTAGCGATGAAACACGCAAAAATGTTGTTTTAGGTGACCTTGTTTCTGCCTCAGCTGGGTTTGACCAACCGGTGGTATACGAAACCATTGAAAAAGGTATGGCAGATGAAGGAGGCCGAGGGAATGGTCTTCTTGAAGATGACATGTACGCCTTTGGCGTGACTATTGCTTCTATGTCCCAAAATCAGTTGCCAACAGATAATCATTCCAAAGAAGAAATCATTATATCAAAGATAGAAAATTCTACCTTTCAAACAATTGTAGGTAAGGAGGTAATTACACCAAAAGTTTTGGATATTATGCGTGGATTGTTGATTGATAATCCAGAAAACCGTTGGAGTTTTGAAGAGGTTTTAAAGTGGCAAAATGGACTTCCCAACAAACCAAGCGGAACAACAAGTTCTCACCAAGCCCATCGTCCGATCGAGTTTGGGAGGTTCAATCATAGTTACCCACGAACGCTAGCTTATTCAATGGCTCTGCGCCCAGAAGAATCAATTGATTTAATCAGAGATGGAACGATTGAACGTTGGATCAAAAAGGACTTTATGGATGGAACCCTTACACCATCCTTCACCTCAGATTTAGAAGAAGCCAAAAGCCAATCCGAAAGAACAAAAGAAGCCGATGCGGTGTTGCTTTCTCATGTTGTGATAATTTTGGATCCCCAAGCTCCGATCCGATACAAAAGCGTTTCCTACATGCCAGATGCATTTGGAACAGCCTTAGTCGCAGAAAACATACGGGGTGGAGACTTCAAGCACCTAATAGAATCAGTCACAAATCAAGTTCCTAATATCTGGAATCAAATTAACGAAGATCGCCCAAATTTGAGCCATATGTGGTCGGAGGGAACAAACTATGGACGCTTACGATCACACCTCCAAAAAGCCGGATATGGATACGGTATTGAACGTTGTTTGTATGAGCTAAACTGGGATATCCCATGTCAGAGCCCATTATTTGAAAGGGAATACATACTAAACATCGAAGACATTTTACCTGCCCTTAATAAGATAGAGCAAAGTATTGACCCAAAGACAAATCCAGTCGATCGGCATATTGCAGCATTCGTGGCAGCTCGGGTTACAAAAATATCAATTGAGCCATTTCTCCAGGAAATTGGCGATCCAGATGAAGCACTGCAGACATTAGGAGCACTTAAACTTCTGGCTTCCTTACAAAAACAATATGGCCCAGATATCCTTACAGGTCTGTCAAAGTGGATTGGTGGACAGATGGGACCAATCATCAAGTTTTACCAAAGCCGCTCAACCCAAAAACACCTAGAAACGGAAGTTCCCAAAGTCGTTCGTAATGGTAACTTAAGTGAACTTCTTGAGCTTCTTGATAACCCTGAAACCCGTCTCACTGACGCATCGGAATACGAAATTGCCATTGAAGCGTTTCGTGTTGCGCAAGATGAAATCAAGAAAGTAGAGCATGACATGGGCCCTAACTCTGACATAGCTTTGCTCGCGTCCAGGAAAGTAGCTTCAGTAACTTCTGTTGTAATCATGACATTTGTAATTGTCGTCATGTTCATTGCAGGCTAGGCCCATTACGAAAGCGGAAACTAGAATGAACAATAGAAAATTCATACTTTGGGGAACAATGGCCGCTTCTCTTGTATTTATAATTCCGCAAGTATTTATTTTGCTTGCCCTTGGACTTTCTCCGACAGTCGTTGCGTTTATCGTAGACAAATCGAAGAGCAAATACGCTGCCTTTTCAGTTGGTGGAATGAACGTCGCGGGCGTCACCCCCTCGCTCTTAGAACTCTGGAATGGTAAAAACAATGTCTCTGCGGCGATGGATATTCTTACAGACCCATTTGATTTGGCTATTATGTTTGCAGGTGCCGGCTTTGGATGGATGCTCTATTTGGTCATTCCTCCTGTCGTCAGCGGCCTACTTACGGTAATTGCACATCATCGTATTACTCAATTGCGTACTGAACAGAAGAAACTGATTAAAGAGTGGGGAGAAGGTGTTGCTATTGGTCCCCGAGCAATCGAGATGAGAGAGGCCGCCGATAACGACGGCGGTATGACGGATGAAAATACAGCCCAACCTGGAGACGAACCGTCTGGGCCGGAAGATGGATCTGATGGTGTGCCGGAACTCCAAACTCCTCCCGCCACTTAAAAACCTTCTATTATTAGGTGAAATATCTTAGCTAAGCAGCGTACATCGAAACAGCTATCCTTAAATCTCGCGCAACAGTTTCTTACACTACTTAGCCAAATGAGATGATATTAACCCCCTGCAATTAATAAATCCGCACAAATAAAAACTAAAGAAGGGCTTTAATATCCTTTGCCAATTTAATCTCAAATCTCAATCTTTTCCCGGTTCTCGGATGTATAAAACCAAGGAGGTAAGCATGAAGTGCGTGGCGGTCTAATTTGGCGGCTCGTTCACAGAACTCAGGTGCCCTTTTTTTTATTGCCGATTTAATACCGCTTCCATAGAGATTATCGCCTATGACAGAGTGGCTGATAGAAGCCATGTGCACCCGGATTTGATGGGTCCGACCTGTGGCTAATCGGCACTCTACAAGACTTGCCCAGTCACCAAGGGCTTTTTGAAGCTTGTAAGATGTAAGGGCCGTTTTACCACCGTAGGGCACTACCGCCATTTTTTTTCGGTTACCTGGATTACGCCCAATGTTGCCAGAAATTTTGCCTTGATTAGGCGAAACAACACCCCAAACCAAAGCTAGATAAGCCCGGTCTAAGGTGTGATCTGCAAATTGTGCAGCGAGATGATGGTGGCTATAATCATTCTTTGCAGCGAGCATAAGACCGCTGGTGTCCTTATCAAGGCGGTGAACAATGCCTGGCCGGGCTTCTCCGCCAATCCCCGATAAACTAGATCCGCAATGGGCTATTAATGCATTAACTAGAGTGCGATCGGGATTTCCCGGCGCCGGATGAACAACCAGCCCCGGGGGTTTTTCCAAGACAATTAAGTCATCATCTTCAAATTCAATATTTAGGGCAATTTCTTGGCCTTTAGGTAAAGGCGGTCGAGGAACAGGGATTTCTATATTAAGTTCGTCACCGGATTTGACCCGATGTGATGGGTTCGTTAATTTCACTCCACCAAGAGTTACCTGTCCTTCCTCGATCAAGGATTTTAGTCGGGTTCTGGATAACTCCGCAAGTGCTGAACTCAGGAACTTATCAACCCGCGTTCCCTCTCCCGATTCAGGAACGATTAGTTTATATTTTTGAGATACCTGTTCTACCATATCCGGAAGATTGACCTTAAATGATAACAACGAACAAGGGATTAATTGCAATAGTTCTTGGATTGGGTTTCGTTATCGCAATGGGTTTTGGTGCTCTCGTTACCGGCTTTATAATGAAAGCTAAAGACCCAACACCATCAATTCCCAAATCCAATTTTAGCGACAAGCTTGTTTCGGAACAATTCATTGTAAACCCAGAAGAAAAAATTAATATCAATATCCCAAAAGGCTTCCGCATAAAAACTGCTACGTCGAATGCTACACATATTTCATTGTATATCCAGAATGATAAGGGTCGAGAGGGAATATTAATTGTGGAACCAAGGACCGGAAAGATATTAGGACAGTATATGATCGGATCAAAGCAGTAATGGCGGTCTCTATTCAGTTCACGTCTGAGCACATTAAGAACATTAAACAGGATGCTGAACACGCATACCCAAATGAAGCGTGTGGTC
>PTLH01000087.1 GCA_002938035.1 Alphaproteobacteria bacterium MarineAlpha3_Bin6 | reverse complement strand
TTTTGGGATTCTTGAATTAACACTATAATTAATTGACAGTAATTGCGTACAAATTGATGGTCTGTATTCAGGGCCAAGTCTTTACCCCATATATATTGGGCGAGGCATGAGTTCTGAATAGCGGTACTGTTCCTTCAACATCTGTTCTAGTAGTCTGGACTTTGTTTCTTTGTGCTGAGAATTATTCCAAAGATTATCAAGTTCATGGGGATCGTTTTTTCTATCATACATTTCCCCAAAATCGTCGTCCACCCATAGGGTCATGCGCCAGCGCCCGTCAACAAACGAACGGACACGGAAAAACTTCTCTACGTTTACATTTTCAGGCAGTTCATCCGCTTCGATTATAATACCCGCTCGATCTGGTTTAAAACTATTGCGAGCGGCCGAAACAATATCGACACCCTGCACCCCTGAGAATGGCTGAAGTCCAGCGCGACCCAATATACTTGGTGTAAAGTCAATAGCGCTCGACAGTAGGTCTGTGCGCATCCCTCCTTTAGCTTGCGGATCGGTCCAGATAAACGGCATCCGTATGACGCCTTCCGTATGGAGACCATGCTTGAGCATCACACCGTGATCGCCCATTACGTCTCCGTGATCTGACGTATAAATCACGACAGTGTTTTCACTTAAACCAAGGTCATCCAATTTTGCGAGTAGACGTCCAATACCGTCATCTACCATGGTTGTCATACCGTAAGTAAGTGCAATTGATTGCTGAGCCTCGACCTCATCGACGGCATAAGGATGTACATAGTCGCGAATTGCGGTGCCGTCCTCTAGCATAGTTTTAAGATGACGGATGAAGGGTGGTGGGTCGGTATGCTGGGCACCCAGGGATACGGGAACGGGGATGTCGTTGGGATCATACATATCCCAGTATTTGCCGGGTGGTGTGAAGGGGTGGTGGGGATCTGTATAACCACACTGAATGAAAAAGGGTTTGTCCGGGTCTTTAGCATAACGCTCTAGGCAGTCGATAGTTAGTTCCGTGACCCAAGTTGTTGGGTATAGTTCTTCCGGAACTCTTGTTTGCCAGGCCTGCGGTGCCCTAATATTTTTTGTATTGCTGAGGGAATTCTCTGGGCCGCGTAACGCGTCGGGGTCGGAATGTCTCTCTGACAGCCAGGCGGAGTAATCTCCTCCCACGCGGTCACCATGGAAAAGAGCAATTTTGGCTTCTTGAAACCCGTAATAAGGCAGTGCCACACCGCGTTTTGGATTTTTATCCCAGACACTACGGAGTTCATTTTGGTATTCCTTGCCGTCGATACGTCTGCGAAGCGCCTGAGAAAGGTTCTCCGGCGGGGCTTCTCCCGAGGTTGTCACCGCAAAAGTTTCCGGGCGGACTGTCCGGTCAGTCATATATTGTAAATGCGCCTTTCCCATTAATGCGGTCCGGTAGCCGGCAGACGCGAGTAAATCCATAAGTGTCACGGTATCCAAGGGTAGAGGAAACCCGTTGGTAGTTACACCAGTGGCGGATGGCATTCTTCCGGTTGCGAGTGTAGCCCGGTTGGGCGTACAGGTGGGTGAGGCGACGTAGAATTTATCAAAGGTAAGACCTTTCTCAGCAAGGCTATCCATATGCGGTGTTTTTACAATGTCATTTCCGTAGCAACCCAAGTGATCTGCCCGGTGCTGATCGGTTATGATAAAAAGGAAGTTAGGGTGTTTTGCTGACATATATCGTTCCGCTGGTAGGGCCGAAATTACCAGTTTTCGTTATAGCGGGTGGTGATTGATAAACCCATCGGAATTTTAATTAATTTAATTATTGTTATTCGCTAACCCCGGCGACATCTACCTGTGCGCCAAAATTTGTTTGGCCTACGGTAAATGGAAATAGGTTGAGTGCTGCATCTGGTAATACATCACTGCCGGAGGTGACGTTATTCAAGCCGACCCAACCATCCCGCATCCAGACGGTTCCTCCTAAAATCTTGTCAGAGACGTAGGCCTTGGCTGTGAATTTTCCGCGGTCATTGAAAATACTGATAGTGTCACCGTCGCGGAGATTTCTCTTTGCTGCATCTTCCGGCGACATCCACAAAACCGGACCGGCATTATGTTTGGCAAGGCTCGGCAGCGCCTGGCCTTGGCTATAAAAGGAATGAAACTGGGTAAGTGTTCTACCTTGGCAGAGTGTTAGAGGATAGTTTTCGTCTATTGACATAGCTGGTTCTGGCAGCGCTGGTAGTCCCGCAGCTTCAGCTTGAGCCGAAAAGAACTCTATTTTACCGGAGGGCGTATGATATTCATGGGTAGGGTAGGAGACATGTGAAATGTTAAGAGGTACATTCCCGTTATTAGCCCGCAGAGATGAGATGCTAGCGTGACCAGTAGCAGGATGATCTAGTACGGCATTGATAGCATTCTCGTGACTGCTCCAGGGGTAAAACTCTTCAATTCCTAATCGTTCGGCTAGACCTTTTAAAATTTCATAAAGAGGCCGGGTTTCACCGGGTGGGTCCAGCACCTTGTCCATTAAATATAGGTGGGTGTTGGTGGCTTTGCAGCCTATCTCCTCAAGCCAAGATGTGGAGGGTAACACCACATCGGCAACACGGTGAATGGTTTCACTCATAAACAGATCAGTTGATATAATAAGGCCTACTTTTTCGAGGCCTTTCATCAAAGTACCAGTATCAGGAAAAGAAGATAAGATATTGCAACCTGGCAACATCAATACTTGGATCTTACCATCATTAAGAGCCCGGACTACATCACCCATCTGATTTGGAATGTAGGTCCCAGGCTTCCTCCTGTTGATGGCGGTGATATTACCCATCCCTCGACCATGGCTGGTGCTTCCATGGCGAGGGCCAATCCCGCCACCCAATTTTCCAAAATTTCCCGTCACCGCTGGTAGACAAGAAATCGCCCGCGCTGCAGTCCAGCTATTGGATCCTTTGTGCAACGACGATCCTCCAATTACCAACATTGCCGGTTTAGTAGTTGCGTACTGGCGGGCAAGCCCGATGATCCTATCCACCTTCAATCCGGTCAATGCCGCTGCCCATTCCGGAGTATATTTTTTTGCGTGGACACATAATTTATCGAAACCAACGGTATATTGCTCGATATAGTCAGCGTCATGTAACTTCTCTGAAATAATCACATTAATAAGCGCCAATGCCAGTGCGGCGTCTGTTCCTGGTTTTATAAGATAAACTTCATCTGATTGGGCTGTCGCCTCTGTGCGTCTTACGTCTATGGTGACGACTTTAGCACCGCGCTGTTTAGCCAACTTTATATGGGGGGCAGTATTAGGTTGGCTTGTCAAATTTGCTGCCCATAACACGATTAGTTCAGAATTTCTGCCCATATCCTCCTTGGTACTGGTTTCGAGTGCGCCAGTGATACCAATCCCAAAACCGCCAAGACCCCAGCAAATCATGGCGGGGTTCCAGCGTTGAGCTCCGAAGAGATTTGCAAAGCGTTCAATTAGTTGCCATTTAACACCAACCCCATAGTCATTGGCGCCATTGCCGTGACCGGGCCAGAAGCCCACAGCTCCTGGTCCAGCGTCACGCATGCGAACAGCGATCAAATCCAGGGCTTCGTTCCAATCTGCTCGACGCCAGTTGTCTTTCTCACGATTTTCCCGAATCAAAGGATTGAGTAGTCTCTGATGATTCCCGATAATCTCTTTAGCTGCTAGACCGCGAACGCAGAGAAAACCTTTGCTGTCGGGGTTGTCTTTGTCGCCGGCAATTTCGATCAGCTTTCCATCCGTCACCTTCACTACCATCCCGCATAAGGTGGGGTGGCAGTTCATGGGACACATCGTACGAATAGGTTTGGTCTCGATCTTGTTCATAATCAGATGTTTATACCTTGTAGTTTTGATAAAATAAGACAGGTATCCACTTATGCAACAAGAATGGGTTCTGGAAATTTTAATCTTTGGATGTTAGACAGCGGCGCGTAAAGGATATAAAGCCTCAAAATAGCCCGAATGACTAATCTAGCTTATAAACGGAATTTCGCGATTATCGCCCACATCGACCACGGTAAGTCTACCCTGGCTGACCGTTTGATTGAGATCTGTGGTGGATTATCTAACCGTGAGATGAAGGAACAAGTCCTCGATTCGATGGATATCGAGCGTGAGCGAGGTATCACCATTAAAGCTCAGACCGTACGACTAAAATACAAGTCTAAGGATGGAGAAAACTACGAGTTAAACTTGATTGATACACCGGGCCACGTCGACTTTTCTTACGAAGTAAGTCGATCGCTTGCAGCCTGTGAGGGCTCACTGTTGGTAGTAGATGCTACGCAGGGTGTCGAAGCCCAAACGCTAGCCAACGCGTACCTGGCAATTGATGCAAATCACGAAATAGTCCCCGTTCTCAATAAGATTGATCTCCCAGCTGCAGAGCCGGAGCGTATTAAGGCCCAAATAGAAGAAGTGATTGGTCTTGATACATCAGAAGCCATAGAAATTTCTGCAAAGACGGGCCTCGGCGTGGCGGATGTGTTGGAGGCAATGGTAAACCGATTGCCGTCGCCAGAGGGAGATGAGACCGCGCCATTGAAGGCGCTATTGGTCGACTCCTGGTATGATCCCTACCTCGGGGTTATGAGCCTAGTTCGGATCTACGATGGATCGATAAAAAAAGGTATGAGGGTACGTTTTATGTCATCGGGGGCAACCTACCAGGTCGATAATGTAGGCGTCTTTACTCCCAAGGCAACCCAAGTATCAGCGCTTACCGCTGGCGACGTAGGTTATCTGACGGCCTCCATAAAAACTGTTGCTGAAACACCCGTGGGAGATACGATTACCGATGATAAGCGCCCAGCTTTAGAGCCCCTTTTTGGTTTTAAGCCATCGGTACCTGTGGTGTTTTCTAGTCTTTTCCCTACTGATAATGCTGAGTTTGAGGAGTTACGTGAGAGCTTGGCTAAGCTTCGGCTTAACGATGCAAGCTTTATCTATGAAGCAGAAACTTCGGTAGCCCTGGGTTTTGGATTCCGCTGCGGGTTTCTGGGTCTCCTCCACTTGGAGATTATTCAGGAACGATTAGAGAGAGAGTTCGACTTAGATCTGATAAATACGGCACCTAGTGTAGTCTATCGACTTCAAATGACAGATGGCGTGGTGCGTGAACTGCATAACCCGGCAGATATGCCGGAACCCACGAAGATAGTGTCAATCGAGGAGCCCTGGATAAAGGCGACCATATTGGTCCCAGATCAACATCTGGGCGGTGTGTTGTCCCTTTGTACTGAGCGACGTGGTGTACAAATCGATCTTACATATGCCGGGACCCGGGCATTGGTAGTATACCGCTTGCCCCTTAATGAGGTAGTGTTTGATTTTTATGATCGCCTCAAATCCACTTCCCGTGGTTATGCCAGCTTCGACTACCAGATGGATGGTTATGAGCAATCAGATCTTGTAAAGGTCTCCATCCTTGTAAATGGTGAACTAGTAGATGCGCTGGCATTTATCGCTCATGCCGGACAGGCAGAAAATCGTGGTCGCATCATTTGCGAACGACTCAAAGATTTAATTCCACGCCAGCTATTCAAGATTGCTATTCAGGCGGCGATCGGTGGTAAAGTTATTGCCCGGGAAACCGTCAGTGCGCTGAGGAAAGACGTAACTTCTAAATGTTATGGCGGCGATATAACCAGAAAACGCAAACTCCTAGAAAAGCAAAAAAAGGGGAAAAAACGCATGCGTCAATTTGGTCAGGTAGAAATACCCCAATCAGCTTTTCTTGCAGCCTTGAGGACGGGAGACGAATAAAAAGGTTGTATTTGAAAGTCTATTTGTCGTGATCATCATTTGGGATCGGTTCGGATTTGTTTTCTGGTGAGTGGACGAGATTAGGCTCTGGGGATATTTGTTCCTGAGCCTCTCCAAGCAAAACCCTCTGTTCATAATGTACTTCAGAGGGAATATCTACGTCACTCGGCATATCTATTATTTCGTTTCGAAAATCTGCTAAATCGGATGCTCCTCCCGGCTGTTCTAAAAAAGCACCGTATTGCACTCTGTCGTCGGGTGGATTTAGAGGGTCGTATTCTTGAAGAGGTTTATATCTGGAGGGTTCTTCAGGGTTCTCCAATTCAGCTTCTTTCGCCGCCGCTAAGACATCTTCATAAGTGTTATAAGCGAGTTCCTCCTTGGTTGCTTCCCCGCCGACGGGAATTTGCCTATATTTCCAAACTAGGATGGCGCCCGGCAGTCCTATCAGGAACCACCCCGGGAAGGCGAGTATACCGAGTAAAAATGGATCCCAAATTAGTGGATGTAAATAGTTCTGAATAAAATTGGCTATAGACGGCAAAAATGTAGGTACCAAGATCTCCAGCACTTGTTTGGCTTCTAAAATACCAAAAACACCTGGTTCGCCGGACAGACCTCTGGCAGCGTTGCCAGCTGCCGCAAAAATAAAAGCTCCCAACAACAAAAGCACACCAATGTTTCTTTTAAATTTCATAGATCAGAGTGTAACAGGCTTCGCACCTCTGAAATAGGCTTGTAGGTTTATAATTTGAGATATTTTAAAACCATTGCTGTCAAAGTTGTCGTCAGGTAATTTGTAGAGGCATAGTCCAGTGTGGCTAGCTGTGGAGGGGTGGCCGAGCGGCTGAAGGCGCACGCTTGGAAAGCGTGTATAGGGTTTATAGCTCTATCGAGGGTTCGAATCCCTCTCCCTCCGCCAATCCTTTTTCCAAAAGACCGCGTTTTAACTGATGGGATGTCATTTGTTCGACGTGCCTGACGGCTGTTGCGCCAAATTTTTGTTCCAACATGGTGAGATAGGCGGGATTGGTGAAGTATTTGTCGAAAGCATGGTCTCTGAATTCCAGAACTTGGATGGCGCTCAATGATTTGGTCGGTAAAGGGAGCGTTTCAAAACCAAGTTGGGAATAGCCGATCCAGCCGGGCCCGTTCTCATCATCCGGCAGCGGCCATTTCTTTGCCTTGGCTTCCTCGTAAAGCGGGGAGCCGGGATAAGCCATAGCACAATAGAAATTGGCCCATTCGGTGTTTAGCTCCATTGCCAGATCCAATGTTTCCTCCATGCTTTCCTGGGTATCATCGGGCAGGCCAAAAATATAATTTGCTCCAACAGCGATGTCATGAACCCGCACCGCATCCACGGCGCTATAGATCATTTCACTACCAAAATTGCCTTTAGCCATACCGTCGCGGACAAAACTGCTGGCCGATTCAATACCCAGACCCAACCAATTAAATCCTGCTGATTTGAGTTTATCCAACATGGATTCCCTAATGGTATCGATCCGTGCGTAGGCCCAAATGTTAAGATTGTAATCACGTTCAATTAATCGCTCACAAATGCCCAGCACATGTTTCTCATTCAGAACAAACATCTCGTCGGGTATTTTGATATTTTTTATTCCATAGCTTATTACCAACTCATCGATCTGAGCCATGATGGTATCTGGGCTCCATCTACGGATGCCGTGGCCGCCGAAAGGTGCATTTATGCAACAGAATTGACAGCGGTAGGGACATCCCAAGCTGGTCTGAATAGAGGCGTAACTTCCGCGGCTATCCAGATCATGAAAGCAGTGCCAATTATGAGCCCGGTATCGGCTCATATCCAATAGTTCCCAAGCCTGTCTCTGGAGATCGCCATCTAGATCGGTGATGTTTGGCGCCGGTTTCGTACCAACTATGGCACCTTCATCGTTTCGGTACCATAAGCCGGGAACGATGGAAAAGTTGCTACCTTCTTGGATCGCTTTAATCAACCCACTGATTGTGTAGGGGCCCTCACCTTGGCACAAAAATGTATAGGGCTCTTCCACGAGAGTCCGAGCCGGTAATGCCGACGGATGCGTCCCCAACACTAAGGTCAAAACATCGGAAATTTTATTGAGTTCAGCGCAGGATTTTGATCCTGCCGGCATGCATTGGGTGGAAGCGGACGGCTGCTGGCCATATATGCAAAAAACCGCCAGCGTGGGATGTAACTCCGCAATGGCACGCGCAGTTTCATCGTGCCTCAGTCCTTCGGCCTCAGCATCGATTATGGTGACACTGAAGCCTTGGCGCTGAAGAAAAGAAGCGATCAAGCCCGACCATACCGGCGGCTCGATGGCGGCAAGTTTATTTGACAACCCTTGATAGACTTCAAGCCGGCTCGGCGGCGTTACCATGACAACATCAATGGCGGTCATCGATCGTTCCCCATGAAAGCACCAAGATATAGGTCCAAATTTTCCACATGTTGGTTAATTTTTCAATCAGAATCTCATTAATTTTAGGCATCAAGCAATTTAGATATTAATGTGCGATGTTCAAATTCCGTCGATCAAAGCTGGTGGCCGCTCAGTCATTTTCCAAGGATGTTTTTGACTTTTGCAACAATACGTTCGGGCCTAGGTGATATGTTTTCCAAATTTTTTGCGACCCCTGATGAGCGGTCTTCGAGCGCAAGGGCATGAACAGTGATACCCGTCTGATGGGTTAAATCATAGGCAATCGAGCGCGAGGCACCGCACACTTCAAATCCAGAATCAAGAACCAAACCATTGCCACAAGACTTTAGCGCCTCGATTCCCGCTGCCGGTATGCGCAATGGTTTCAACCAAACCAAATGAATAAGATTTACGCCAACGCCTTCATCACGCAGCTTGACCGCAGCCTCAACGGCTTGAAACCGGCTGGCCGATGCCGCGAAAATTGTGATCTCTGCTCCATCGTCATATTGGTCGGCAAGTTCCTCGCTATTGCGGTAGCTGATACGATGTTCACTGACGAACATAGGATCATCATGATCCATGAAATGAGCCCAAATTTCCTGATACTCACAGGGTGTCATAGGAGCAACAACAGGCAATCCAGGCACGTACATAAAAGGTGCATGATGAGTGCCCGAATGCACCGGGCCCATAGAATTACCTTCATCGCCAGACGCACGAATGAATAGGGGACAACCATAACCAAAAAGCGCCTTCGCCTTGGCAGCATGATTGATCAGTGGACTGGCATTTAGCCAAATTAAGCTTTGAAATCTAAGAATAAAAATTGGCCGGCGGCCCGTTAACGCAGCGCCTACGGCA
>PTLH01000086.1 GCA_002938035.1 Alphaproteobacteria bacterium MarineAlpha3_Bin6 | reverse complement strand
ATCATCTGCATTTTTAGGTTTAATAAGCCACATTTGATCAGATATTAGATAATAGTACTTTTCTTATTGAAATTAATCTTAACCTATAAATTCAATAAAATTCTTCTGTCAAGTAAATTATGTTCTCGATTGTTCTAGTTTAGTTCCCGTTATGTGTCAATTATAATGATTTAATAACAACGGATACCAAAGCATGCGTGGCGCAGCACTTAGAAAATAACCAATAGGGATCAAAACGATGTCATTTCTTCCATACCATACTTAGTAAAGAGCACGTTTTAAATTAAATATCGATTACTAATTTCCGTGATTGACATAAACATAAAGCTTGTTTCTGAAAGCGCAAGTTTGGCTTCTGCTGCGGTTGCCACTAACGAATTAGTAAATCGTCGAATATAACCCCGCAATTTACCAACCCGCCAGACAAAATTTTTATGCGCAGATTTATTCTGGTTGGTTATAACCAAATGAAAAGAAGTCTAAACGACTATTAGAGAGTAATCCTCAAACGGAATAGCTATTTCACCATTAATGGGGGAGGGTTTTATGCATTTGGATCCAAACGTATGATTGGCACACGTTCACCCTTTAAAGCGGGTTGAGCAAAAGGTTTGCGAACAACAAGGCAATCAGCATCGGTAAAAATAGCTAGCATAGAACTATCTTGTCTTTCAAATGGCATTACATGTAATTCTCCATTGTTCTCCCGCACCAGAGTTGAACGCAGATAATCTTGACGTTGATCATTACTCTCCAAATCAAGTCCCAAAACCGCTGTCTCCTTAGGCTCGTTTTGGTTCGGACGGCCTAGCATAAGATCAATTGCTGGTTTGAGAAACAAAAGAGCCGTTACACCCGCAGAGACGGGATTACCTGGCAAGCCAAGCATCGGCTTCCCGTGGATCTGTCCAAATATTAGTGGTTTTCCAGGTCGCATGGCTACGCGGCTAAAGGTAATATTTAATCCTTCCTCACTCAGCACGGTCTTAATAAGATCATAATCACCAACAGAGGCACCACCTATTGTAACAAGCATATCCGCTCCCTTGACATTGGATATTAAGTTACGAATTGAATCTGAATTATCTTGTGCTATGCCAAGGTTTACCCCCACCCCCCCGGCAGCGTTAACAAAAGCCGACAGTCCCAAGCTGTTTGAACTTATAATTTGGCCAGGTTTGAGGGGTTCACCCGGCATGACTAGTTCATCACCGGTCGGAAGTATAGCAATACGAGGTTTTCGCCTTACATATAACCAAGGAATATTCATAGCGGACGCCAGCGCAACATGTCGTGAATTCAAACGAGTTCCAGCCGATAGCAAAACCTGGCCTTTTTCAAAATCTAGCCCTTTCGGCCGAACAAACTGACCCACCTCAACAGAAGATTTAATTACTATTTTATCTCCTTTTGCTTTTGTGTCTTCTTGGATCACAATGGCATTAGCACCTTCCGGAATAGGCGCACCGGTGAATATTCTAACTGTCTCTCCGTCACGGATAGATCCATCAAAACCTGCTCCTGCAGCAGCTTCCCCAACTTGCGTAAGTGTGATGGGAACAGATAAAACATCACTAGCACGGACTGCATATCCATCCATGGCTGAAACTGCTAACGGTGGCTGAGTAACTCTTGATGCTTCCTCAATCGCAAGAACCCTTCCAAAAGCTTCAGAAATACTAACTTGCTCTGAATTTAGAGGTAAAATACCTTCCAAAACTCTTGAGATGGCTTCTTCTACACTAATTAGGCCATCGCTTGCTCTATCCATTATTAACCTCAGTAAAAGTGCCGGATTTGCCACCCGATTTTTGCACCAATCTTATATCAGATAACTTCATACCTCTATCGACAGCCTTACACATATCGTAGACCGTTAGAGCCGCAATACTGACACCCGTTAGTGCCTCCATCTCTACACCCGTTTTTCCTGACAGTGAGCAAGTTCCTGTAATATCAACGGCGCTACGTTTTTCATCACAAGACAATTCTATTCGAACCGACGTAAGATTAAGCGGATGGCATAACGGTATTAAATCAGAGGTTTTCTTGGCTCCCATAATTCCTGCTAACTGTGCGACGCTTAATACATCGCCTTTTTTGACTCCAGAATTAATAATCAGTTTGAGGGTTTCAGGAAGCATATAAACGGATCCTGCCGCAGTCGCTGTACGCTCTGTAATGTTTTTGGCAGAAACATTTACCATCACGGCGTTCCCTTCAGCGTCAATGTGCGTTAAATCATTCATCACTTCATACCATCAAGTTTTACTTTTGATATTGTCACCAAGCAAATCCCTAACGGCCTTTTCTACATCCGATTGGCGCATAAGTGACTCACCCACAAGAAAACAATTTATACCCAAAGCGGAAATTCTTTTTAGATCTGTATTTAGGTGAATACCACTCTCGCTCACCAATATTACATCTTCCGGCACCTTAGGGGCTAGTCTTTCCGTCGTCCCAAGATCAACCTTCAACGTTTTGAGGCTTCGGTTATTGATACCGATAAGTTTTGGCTGGAGCGCGAGAGCCCGTTCCATCTCATTCTCATCGTGCACCTCAACTAATACATCCATCCCTAATTCTTGAGCATTAGTATATAATAAAGAAGCTACTGGATCAGAGACCGCAGCCATAATTAAAAGTACACAATCCGCGCCAATTGCTCTAGATTCCAAAATTTGATAGGGGTCAATCATGAAATCCTTTCGGAGAATTGGTAAGTCCACGGCAGCACTTGCCTGTTCTAGGTCTCTATTGTCGCCTTGGAAATAGGGCACATCAGTAAGAACAGATAAACACGTCGCACCTCCCATCTTATAGGCAACAGCTAATTCCGCAGGTTTGAATACTTTTCTAATCAACCCACGCGAAGGAGAAGCTTTCTTAATCTCAGCTATTAAAGAAAAAAAGCCTGAAGCTGACGAATCGTTTAATGCCTTGATAAATTTACGCGGGGCATCTTTAACTGCTATTTGTTTCTCTAAGTACGACTCGGGATATTCAGTTCGTCGTTCTTTTACAAAAACTTTTTTTTGATCACAAATCTTTTCAAGAACGTCTCTCACGCGTCCTCTACCTCCCCATTAACATCAATACTATTTGTGATTTCGATCATTCTTTCTAATACTAATTTGGCCTTTCCGCTATCGATAGTATTTGCTGCAATGTTGACGCCCTCTTTCAGATCCTTAACCTTATCAGATATTATTAGCGCCGCCGCCGTATTTAGAAGCACCACGTCACGATATGGACCAGGTTCACCCGCTAACATCTTACGAATAGCTAAAGCGTTATATTCAGCATCTCCACCCTTCAGATCTTCAAGTTTAGCCTCAGGAAGTCCCGCATCACTAGGTGAAATTTCAAAGGTATCCACTTTACCATTTTCAAGTGATGCGACATATGATTTCCCGGTGGTTGTTAACTCATCAGTCCCATCGGATCCATGAACTACCCAGGTGCGCTCACAACCCAAATTGCCAAGGGCATGGGCAATTGGTTCCATTAATTCCCTGGAATATACGCCCGTTAACTGCCTCTTTACTCCTGACGGGTTGCTAATCGGGCCCAGCACATTGAAAATTGTCCTCGTCGCAAGTTCAACACGTGGGCCTGCAACGTGTCGCATAGCACTGTGGTGCCTTGGCGCCATAAGAAATCCTATACCAGCTTCCCAAATCGATTTTTTTATCAGCGCAAAATCTGCTTCGTTGTTCATACCTAGCGATGTAAGGACGTCAGCAGCACCAGATTTAGATGACAAGGCTCTGTTACCGTGCTTTGCAACAGGAATACCTGTCCCTGCTAGAACAAGAGCTGCTCCCGTGGAAATATTATAAGTTCCTGTAGCATCACCCCCCGTACCAACAATATCCATTGCATTTTCCGGGGCCTCGATAAAAAGTGCTTTTGCCCTCAATGCACGGGCAGCTCCAGTAATTTCAGAAATCGATTCGCCTCTAACCCTAAGTGCCATCAAAAATCCACCAATCTGAGCCGGAGTGGCGTCACCAGACATGATGATATTAAAAGCGTTTTCAGCTTCAATTTCATTGAGAACCTCGCCATTCGCTAACATGGAGATGTAAGATCTCATACTCTGCATATCCATATTCTTTTGTTGTCCAATTCTAACTGACGATCAAATATATTTATTAATGAACAAGAATTTTTATTTTAACTTTATTATTTATTCTTTATATTACAATAACTTATCAATTAACTTTGCTTCCAGAGATATTACAAATTTGTGGTCACAATGGTGCTCTCTTTTACTTGGGTCAAGAGCATTTGGAATAATTAAGCATTTGCCTTTACTACATCATTTCACATGATCTAATAGCGTTATCTTGTTGGGACATGTTGTAGTGTTGATATTATTCTTTGAAAGTATCGCAGAAATATAACGGAACGTCGTTGAGCACTATAGGATACTAACGATTAAACACAGGACAAAAGTCTTTTTGGCAACTGGTTTAATGGCGGCGGGAGCCGTAAGCACCATCTCCGCAATCATTTTTTTTAATTCCCAAAACCAAAATGCTGGAGTAACAGTTCAAGGACTTACCAGGATAGCCATTCCTGAAAAATTGCCAAAGGTTGATCTGAACATTAATCCGGATGAGTCTAAACCCCCTGAACTAAGTGAAAAATATAAAATTTCTTTCATTAAACGTGAGGAAGCAAGAATTAACGCTATCGAGAAAGCTCCAAATTCGGTGCTTGATCAAATACCGGTTGCTCGTGAGAGTGTTGATGAAGAATATCCAGTTGAAGGGGTATACTGGTCCAGCCCAATAGAGATGGAAGTCCACACCCAAGCAAAGTCCGAAAAACCTCAAAAAGACAGTAAATTTAAAGAATTTACTGCATCAAATAGAACAGTTAAACCACTCTGGCGCATTAATTCTGTCAACACAGAGGACTTACGACCTGGCCCCCAAATTGCCATTGTGATAGACGATGCGGGAGTTGACAAATTAGGCACAAAGCATGCAATTGAGCTTGCTGGCCCTCTAACCATTTCCTTCCTCACTTACGCAACTAAACTGAACGAACAAGTACAGCATGCAAAAAGTGCCGGACATGAAATTATGGCCCACGTTCCAATGGAACCATTTAATAAGACATTAAATCCAGGCCCAAACTTCCTGAGGGTTGACGACTCGGATGAAGAAATTAGGAAAAATATTAAATTGGCGCTCACTAAGGTGCCAGAAAGCGTCGGCATCAACAATCATATGGGAAGCCGTTTTACAAGTAATGTCAGAGGCGTCAGCCTAATTATGGAAGAACTTAGCCTCAGAGGATTACTTTTTTTGGATAGTCGGACATCTGAAAAAACAGTCATCCCAAAATTGGCTCGGAAATACCACGTGCCTTATGTGACACGGAACGTTTTTCTTGATCACGAACCCAGTTTAGAATTTATATTAGCCCAACTTGAGGTGCTCGAAAAACTTGCAATAAAACAAGGTTATGCCGTAGCAATAGGCCACCCAAGGGCAACGACTATCTCCGCCTTATCTCAATGGCTCCCCGTAATCGCCGAAAAAGGCCTCAACCTCGTTCCTATCAGCGTAATAATGGCAAAACGTATTGGGATACCAAGAAATTTGATCAAGTTATCGGCAAAGTAAGGCCGAAAAATTTACAAAGTAAATAGGTTTAAATTTGAATTATAATAGAATTAAAACTACCGAGCTGTTTAATTCTTATGGGGTCTAACCACTGTAATTAAAAAACATTGATGCGGTCATGGGGTATTTGTTTTTGAAAATATTTGTCTAATATTTCCCCTGTTAATCGTAACACCCAGTCGCTTTCGAAGGGCCTCGGCTAGTTGTTTCTTCAAATCACCCAAAATATTTTCGTTTAATTGCGCACGGATAGTTTCGGCAAGTTTGCTGCTGCTGGAAGTAATTGGGTGTCTTTTTTCAGAAACGAATGCAACCAGGTGAACGCCGTTACCTGCTGCTAGGACTGAATTTCTAACCTTAGAAGCAAAGACCTTTGAGATAAGTTCTCTCGGTAATTCCCTTTTAAGTCCTTCACCGGTCCTTGTAAATGGCCTGGTTGATAATAGATCAACCTTAAGTTTACTTGCCAAAATCTTAGGTGAGATACCGTTATTAAGTTCGTTAACCAGATTTTTCGCCTTGTTTTCTGCTTCTTCGGCCCGGTGATCACGCTTCCAAGCTATTCTGACATCATTATTAATTTTATCTAAAGGTCGAAGAGTTGGTTTCGTTACCTTATTGACATGTAATATAAAAAAGCTCGACGACCCGTAGTCGTTAAGGTCGCTATCTTCTCCTTCCGATGTCGCAAATACTGCATTTAAAATTTCCTTTTGATCACTAATCCCGTCAATAGGTTTACCAAGCTCATTTAACCCTTGATTATCTATCGCCGGAATATTTTCCACTTTAAGATTCAAGCGAGCAGCTGCATCCCTAATACTAGCTCCTGCGCCGAGTTCATCCTCTATTTGATTAGATAGTGTAATTAATGAATCTGCCGCCAAATCTAACTGAATGATGCGTTTCAATACATTCCGGACCTCTCCTAATGCTTTTTTTGTCGCCGGTGTTATGTTAGTGACTCGTAAAATATGCCACCCGAGACTGCTTCGAATTGGTACAGTGTAATTGCCAGCATTTAATAAGAATGCCGCATCCCCAAGTTCTCTGATCGCTAACTCCCCACGCGTCAAATCTCCTAATTCTAAAGCTTCTTGATCGAAGTTTGCTACTCCCTTTGCTACCTCAATAAAATCATTTCCCATTTTTAAGCGCGACATTACCTTTTGAGCCAACGGCTCTTCAGAAACTAGGATTTGCTGTATTTTTCTACGTTCCTCCAGGCTAAATTCTGAGATACGGCTATCATATTCATTTTTGATCTGTTCCTCTGAAACCTCAATTTCATCCGAAATATCTTTAGGCTGAACCCTTAAAAGGGTTACCGCCCGATACTCGGGTGCAGAAAACCGAGCGGCATTATCGCTATGAAACTTTGCAAGTATCGAAGACGGTGGATCCGGTATTAGGTTGAGGGCAGTATGCTTAATTTTAATTAACTTAATTACACGCCGTTCTTCTCTGTAACGGAGGACACTATCCGTTAGGGCTACAGGAACTGAAATCCCATACTCGAAAGCGCTCAGTAGCTGTTTCTGAAGCAGTTCTCTGCGATAAAGATCAACGTAGGTACCTTCACTGTATCCTGCCCGGTTGATTGATTGTTGAAATACATTTCGATCAAACTGCCCCGCACGGTTTTTAAATTGCTTATCGCTTCTTATTTCTTGGTTTAGAAGATCATCATTTATTATGAGACCTGTGTTTCTAGCTCCTTCAGAAAATATGATTTCTTGGACCATACCATTCAAAGTTTGATCAACAATTCCGAACGCAAGAGCCTGTTCATTTGTTATGTTCTGACCCAAAACTTCCCGCATTCGGGAGATAGAAACTTGAATTTGGGACTCTAATTCACGAGAACTAATTTCCTGTCCCCCTATTTCCGCAACAATCTGATCGTCTCCACCAGTGTTCGTCGTATAATCACCAATGCCCCACAAACCAAAACTAATGATCAGCAATCCAAGGAGTAATTTTGCACCCCATGATAGTATTTTTTCCCGAAAATTTCCGAGCATCATATTTGTACCTGATTAACCATTCACTTTATGGCAGTTTATACCAATCTCCTCACTTAGAGTGATCACATCATAAAAGCGTGACTCAAGCCCTACAACATGCAATTTGATTGTGCCGGATAATGTTCGAAATTAGAGGGATTTTTGTGATGGCGGAATTGCGGCGTCCTTTGATTGCGGGGAATTGGAAAATGAATGGGCTTCGTCAAGATAGCCTGCTGCGGGTAGAAAATATTGTGACCGCCTTATCTAAGATTTCAAACTCTACATTCGAGACACTCATTTGCCCGCCTGCTACCATGCTTGGAATGATTTCAAGCTCGATCAAAGGGTCTGAAATATTTTTAGGCGCACAAGATTGCCATCCTGCTTCGTCTGGGGCCTATACAGGCGATATTAGCGCAGAAATGCTCGCCGATATCGGATGTTCCCACGTCATAGTAGGCCATTCAGAACGTCGTTTAGCACATAGCGAAACAAATAAAATAATTTTTGAGAAGGCATCATCTGCAATAGCCGCGAACCTAATTGCAATCATTTGCGTTGGGGAAAGTGCGGATCAAAAGGCTGATGGCCAAACAAAAAATGTAATCCTTTCTCAGCTATCTGCTTCATTGCCACCTCATTCCACGTCTGCAAACATGATTATTGCATATGAGCCCATATGGGCAATTGGAACAGGCGTCACACCAAATAAATATGATGTGCAGGAAATTCATTCCATGATTAGAGAAAATCTTTCTGGTATCGTATCTTCTGCAAACGCAAATCAAACTCGGATCCTCTATGGAGGATCTGTAAAGCCTAGCAACGCTTATGAATTCTTGAGCTTACCTGATGTGGACGGTGCATTAGTTGGTGGGGCGAGCCTTAACTGGGAGGATTTTATGGCAATTGCTGCATGTTGCCTTGATAGAGAGTAAAAAACATTTACAAGTAGTGAAAACAAGTTAGAAAGTGCCCCAAAGTAAAGTATCTAGAAATAAATTTTGATTTTGGTTTTAATTTCATGGTTCCGCTATGACGGCTGTAGTTATTGTTATTCATTTAATGCTCGCCATCTCTATGATACTCATCGTACTGGTACAGCAAAGTGAGGGTGGCGGCCTAGGTATTGGTGGAGGCTCTGGTGGAGGCATGGGTGGCTTTATGACCGGACGAGCCACGGCAAATCTGCTTACGCGTGCAACGGGAATCATTGCTGCTGCTTTTATGGCTACGAGCCTACTTTTAGCTATCCTAGCCGATCAGGGTCGTTCATCTCGGAGTTCTATCATTGATAGACCGGTTGGTGAACCGACGAATCAACAGCCCGTTAAATCTTTGCCGTCCCTTCCATCATTACCCAAGTCGCCTGCGAATTAATTTTTATGGATTGGATTACAAAGACTTACCAGAGAGGCGGCAATTTTG
>PTLH01000085.1 GCA_002938035.1 Alphaproteobacteria bacterium MarineAlpha3_Bin6 | reverse complement strand
TCAAGGAGGCAGATGGTGTAATCATTGGCAAAACCAACACTCCGGAATTTGCTACAGGTGGTAATACGTATAATGACGTATTTGGCGCTACCCGGAACCCATGGAACACTGAGCTTTCTGCGGGCGGGTCCACGGGTGGCGGTGGCGCCGGACTCATATCAGGTATGTTTCCTATAGCATCTGGATCAGATCTGGGAGGATCACTTCGGATACCAGCAGCCTTTTGCGGTGTCATGGGTCTCCGGCCAACGCCCGGTCTCGTGCCTTCAGGCCCCAAAAATTTACCCTTTGATACGCTAGGCGTGCCAGGCCCGATGGCCCGGTCACCCGAGGATTTGGAAATTCTTTTGGAAGTGATGGCGCAGCCTCATCACAGTGAAGCTCATTCCCCCGGTAGAGGCTATTTTAGTTCAAAGGTACAGGGAGCCCCAAGACTTAACCTAGCTTATATCCCTGATGTCGCGGGTATTGGCGTGGATAAAGATGTTTCGGAAAGTTGCCTCAAAGGAGCGGGCATGCTGACCAAGGCCGGTCACACCTTAACCGAGGTCAAATTGGATCTATCCGAGGGACGGTATGCTTTTTCGATACTGCGTGGCCAATGGATGGTGACAAAATATTTTGATTTACTGGACCGCCTGGACGAACTGGGACCCAACCTATCCAGTAATATAAAGGATGGACTTGATTTGAAGCCAACAGATATTGCTGAGGCTGAGTCAATTCGCGCCCGGCTGTGGGGTAAACTAGTTGAGACATTAGGAGCCTATGACTTTATTTTAACACCTACACTTCCCATTACTCCATTCCCCGTGGAACAGAATTTTCCAGAAACCATCAATGGCAAGAAAATGGAGAGCTATTTTGACTGGTTTGCACCGACACTGGTGTTTTCCTTATTTGGTTTGCCCGCCATCTCCGTTCCATCAGGATTGACAAAAAGGGGGATGCCTGCTGGTCTGCAGATCGTGGGGCCACGTTTTTGTGAAGATTTGTTGATTGGATTAGCGGCTGAGGTTAGTAGAGAAATCCCAATAGGTTTTCCGGATATAAAGTAATTGGTATAAAGTCTGTTGCTCTACTTATTGATCAATAGCTTTATTTTCCTTTATTGTTCTAGATAGTAAATAAAAATAGCAAATCATCTTCAGGAGAGGAGTTCTAAAATGGCAAAAAGCGTCATCATCACCTGTGCAGTAACAGGCTCAATTCATACCCCAACAATGTCGGAATACTTACCCATAACACCGAATGAGATAGCGGCAGATGCTATTGCCGCCGCGGAGGCGGGTGCGTCTATTTTACATTTACATGCAAGAAATCCTGAAGACGGTAGCCCAACTCCAGACCCAGACGTATTTATGGAATTTTTGCCCCGCATTAAGCAGTCCACAGATGCTGTCGTAAATATCACTACTGGTGGCGGTCACGGCATGTCTCTTGAAGAGCGGTGCGCCGGCGCCCTGAGGGCGAGCCCCGAGATGACCTCACTTAATATGGGGTCCATGAATTTTGGACTCTATCCCATTTTGGATAAGCCCTTCGATTGGAAGTATGAATGGGAGCCTAAATATCTTGAGATGACCCGGGATTTTATATTTCGCAACACATTTAAGGATATTGAGTGGGTTTTAAAAGAGCTTGGGGAAGGTCACGGCGTTCGATTTGAATTTGAGTGCTACGATATGGGACATCTTTATAATCTTGCGCACTTTGTAGACAGGGGACTTGTCAAACCGCCATTCTTCGTACAAACCATATTCGGAATTCTCGGCGGTATTGGAGCGGATATCGAAAACCTCGCCCATATGCGAAGAATTGCAAATAAGCTTTTCGGCGAGGAAAATTATGAGTGGTCAATCTTGGCTGCCGGTCGTCACCAGATGAGCTTTGTCACCACGGGTGCTATCTTAGGCGGGAACGTTCGAGTTGGACTTGAGGATTCGCTCTATATAGGTAAGGGCGAGATGGCTAAATCCAATAGGGACCAGGTCGCTAAGATCAGGCGTATTATTGAAGACCTCTCTCTTGAAGTGGCAACGCCTTCGGAGGCTCGAGAGCGCCTTGCCCTAAAGGGGGGAGATCAGGTCGCATTTTAATCGGTTGAAAGCCGTTGACTGTCAATCAAAGGATCTTGATAACTGCAGCTGCATCGGGTATTGGCAATGCCATCGCTGGCTGCTGTCTTGAAGAAGGGTCCAGGGTGCATATCTGTGACATTGACGGTGAGGCCTTAGAAGGCGCAATTAAAGATAAACAAGGTCTTAGCGGCACCCGCTGCGATGTGGGGAATGCCACTGACGTTGCGCGACTATTTGAGGATGTTGAGGTTTCTCTGGGTGGTTTGGATCTCCTTGTTAATAATGCTGGTATCGGCGGCGGTCATTCCCCCATTGAAGAAATTGATGTTGATGAATGGCGTCGAACGATGGATGTCAATTTGAACGGTATGTTCTACTGTATCCAGAAGGCGACGCCATATATGAAGGCACAAAAATCCGGCACAATCATTAATATTTCAACGGTTTCTGTTCGCACGGGCATGACAAATCGTCTCCCCTATATCACGTCAAAACAGGGCGTGATGGGTCTAACTCATAATGTAGCCAGAGAACTTGGCCCTTGGAATATCCGTTGCAATGCAATTTTGCCGGGCCTTATCGATAACACGAGAGGTCGCGCGATCTTAGCCAGGAAAGCAGAGGCCGATGGAAGGACGTTAGAGGAGACTGAGGAGGAGTATTTAAGATATATATCCATGCGTTGCTGGATAAAACCTAAAGAGGTGGGGGACTTAGTGGTATTTCTTTCTTCAGAAAAGGCCAAACACATAAGCGGTCAATTTATTGCCGTAGACGGTCACATGGAATGGGAAGCCTAAACAAGATCGGGCCGGTAGTTGGTAATGTCACTATATTCGACAAATTCCAGGTGATTGCCTTCGGGGTCGTCTATGATTGAGAGAAACACGCCGTCCCGTACCTCCATAATACTGCCTTGGGTTCGAATAGGGGCGTCCGTATTCTTGATCCTTGAAACAGTATGTTTGAGATCTTCGACGATGAAAGTCAGAAAAACATTTCCTTTTTTGGATAAAACTTCTTTTCCAGATGTCCTGGGATTGGCCGATGTCATCGGCCTAACAAGCTTAATACGTTCACCGTAGTTTGTCTGCATGCGAACAATGGTATAGCCCCCGGACGTAAACCCCGCCTCGTTGCTTTTATCTGCTGGCACATCAATTTTACTGATCAATTTGAAGCCTAATACGTCTCCATAAAATGCTATCATATTTTCTAGATCATCGACGCATATACCCATTTCAAAGGGAGCAATCATTTTCAGCATTTGTATTTATCCTTTTGATTGCATCGTTCAGTCAGGAAACTCATACTGTCTATAATGCCTAACCCCACACGATTAAAAAAGACCCAAAACGAGATTAGAACTAACAGGGAGATGTCATGAGGTTCGCATGTGATACCGGTGGTACGTTTACGGATCTCATTGTAGAGGATGACGACGGAACTCTCTCCATGTTCAAGGCGGCTACAACGCCAGAGGACCCGGTTCTAGGGGTGTTGAACGCTCTTACTCTTGCGGCATCTAAGAGGAACATTGACTTGCCTGGCCTCATGGCAAGGGGGGACATGTTAATTCACGGTACCACCTACGCCATTAATGCGATCATTACTGGGAATACGGCAAAGACAGCATTACTCACGACCGCAGGACACCCAGATATTTTAGTGTTACGTGAAGGAGGAAGGATAGAACCGTTTAATTTTTTAGTTCCTTATCCAAAGCCTTATATCCCTCGAGCGTTGACGTTCGAAGTGCCTGAGCGGATCGATAGTCGCGGGCAGCAGGTGATCCCTCTCGATGAAGAGGCCGTCCTTTCTATAATTGAGAAACTGAAATCTAAAAATGTTGAAGCCGTCGCAGTATGTTTACTTTGGTCGATTGCCAATTCTTCGCACGAAGATCGAGTTGGAGATCTGTTATCTAAGCATCTGCCTGGTATCCCTTATTCCTTATCCCATGTTTTGAATCCGGCACTTCGCGAATACCGCCGGGCGTCGGCGGTCGCCATCGATGCATCCCTAAAACCTCTAATGACTAAGTATCTTGGTAGTTTGACAGAGCGACTATCTGAGGTAGGGTTTTCTGGTCGTACACTCGTGCTGACCTCCCAAGGTGGAATGATTGACGCTAAAGAGTTAGCTAGCCAACCCATTCACGCCATTAATTCCGGCCCTTCTATGGCACCCATAGCAGGCCGGCATTATGCGGATTTGGAATGTGAAGAAACCAACGTAATCATCGCCGATACAGGGGGTACAACTTATGATGTGAGCCTGGTACGACGTGGACGCATCCCCAAGACACGGGAAACCTGGATTGGTCAGCCTTTCCGCGGCCATATGACGGGTTTCCCGTCTATTGATATTAAAAGTGTTGGTGCCGGAGGCGGTTCTATTGCCCGTGTAGATGATGGCGGTATCCTTCACGTTGGACCCCAGAGTGCAGGTGCTGAACCCGGGCCGGTCTGTTATCGATCAGGAGGAACGGAGCCGACACTGACGGATGCCTGCCTGGTTCTCGGCTATCTCGACCCAAAGTATTTTTTGGGTGGCAAAATGAAATTAGATGTATCTTCAGCTGAGGCCTCTATTAGGGAAAAGATCTCTGAACCCCTTGGTCTTGATTTGAAAGCAGCGGCGGCAGCGGTCGTTGGGGTTGCGACTGAGAATATGGTTCAGGCCATTTCCGAGATTACAGTTAATCAAGGTATTGATCCGGCAGATGCCGTTCTCATTGGCGGTGGTGGTGCAGCTGGTCTTAACTCTACGCTTATAGCCCGTCGCCTGGGATGTCCAAAGTTATTAATCCCGGAAACTGGAGCCGCCTTGAGTGCTTATGGAGCCGTGATGTCGGATCTCACTACGGAATTCCGGTCTATGTTTTTTACTACGTCTGAGGAGTGGGATCTGGAGGGTGTGAATGAAATTCTTGCAGGATTAGAGGCCCGCTGTCAGTCCTTCGTTGACGGGCCTGGTACAGGTGCGGTGGATCACAGCATCGAGTTTGGTGTTGAAGCTCGTTACGCCAGTCAAGTTTGGGAGATAGATGTACCTTTGCGGACTGGCCGATTCAAAGGTGGTAGCGATCTAGACGCGTTGGTTCAGGATTTTCATTCTGTTCATAAGGAGATTTTCGCTATAAATGATCCAGACTCCATCGTCGAAATGGTAAGCTGGACGGCCTCGGTAAGTTGCCGTTTGCGTGGTGGAACGACTGGGCAGATTAAGTCAGGTACATTGCGGGACGGTGTTGTTGCTAAACGATTGGCGTATTTTGAGCAACACGGTGAAATGGAAACACCAATTCAGACGCTTAACTCAATAGATACCAAGAAAACATATTCCGGGCCGGCTATTATTGAAACAGAGTTTACAACGATAGTTGTTGACCCCCAGGCCAGCTTTCGGTTGACAGAAAATAGAAGTGTCATCATCTCGCCATAAGGTTTGGAGAAAAATATGGATAAAAATATAAAAAACAAACTCGATGGAGCGAAGCTGGCGATCCTCTCCAATAGGTTGGGTGGCATTTGTCGCAAAATGGGAAACACTCTTCTGCGGACTGGACGCTCAGGGGTGCTGAATCGGGCCAAGGATTTTTCTTGTTGTATTGTTACACGAGACTGCGAATTACTTACCGCCGAAGAAAGTCTGCCAATACACGTTCTCTCCGGACCAGATCTAATGGCCAAGTCAATGCATGAGTTTCACCCTAAGCTCGAAAAAGGAGATGTATTTCTGCACAACTCACCGTACCATGGAGATTCCCATCCTGCGGACCACACTTTGCTTATGCCCGTGATAGATGGCCACGGGGAACATCACTTTACAGTTTTGGCGAAAGCCCACCAGGCGGATATTGGAAATTCCATTCCCACGACTTATCACGGCACGGCGCGGGACGTATATGAGGAAGGAGCCCTTATCTTTCCTGCCGTTCAAGTGGTGAAAAATTACGAAACTATTGAAGATATTATACGCATGTGTCGCATGCGCATTCGCGTTCCGGATCAGTGGTATGGCGATTTTTTGGCGATGCTCGGTGCTGCCTTTATAGGGGAACGCGAGTTACTATCTCTGGGTGAAGAAATAGGATGGGATACGCTCCACAATTTTACCGAGCAGTGGTTTGACTATTCCGAAAACCGTATGATTGCAGCTATCCAAAGCATGCAGGAGGGTACCGGTGTTGCCCAATCTACACATGACGCTATTCCGGGAACTCCAAAGGAAGGAATTACCATCACTTCTAAAGTCACTATCGACACAAAACGGGCCATGATCGAGGTGGATCTTACTCAAAATCCCGATGCGCTCGCCTGCGGGTTGAACGTTTCCGAGGCTTGCACGCGGACGTCTGCCATGATCGGTATTTACAACTCTGTCGACAATACAGTCCCTAAGAATGCCGGCGCTTTTCGGCGCGTTAAGCTTCATTTAAAAGATAACGGTGTTGTCGGGGTGCCTCACCATCCGACAAGCTGTTCTGCATCTACTACTAATTTAGCAGATCGCGTTCAAAACTCGACTATGAGAGCTATGGCAGAGATCAGTGATGGACTTGGAATGGGTGAGATTGGCTGCTTCTGTCCGCCTTCAACTTCGGTTGTATCAGGAACGGATCCTCGCAATGGAAAGCCCTATGTAAACCAGCTTTTTTTGGGTCATACGGCAGGAGCGGGCGCTCCTTTTGAGGATGCCTGGATGACAATGCTGCATGCAGGAAATGGTGGGATGTGTTACATCGATTCGGTTGAACTCGATGAAGTTTACACGCCTATTCGAGTACATACTAGGCGACTAATTGAAGATTCAGAGGGTGCAGGTAGGTTTAGGGGAGCACCTGGCATAAGAGTTGAACTTAGTCCTGTTAATTGCCGAATGGAAGCCGGCTTCGTTGCTGACGGGAATATCCATATTCCTTTGGGTGCACGTAATGGTGGTCCCGCCTCTCGTTCTGATCAATTTCGCCTTACGGTCAAAGGAGAATTGCAACGGCTTGATCAATGTTCACAAGTATGGATTGAGGATGGAGAAGTGCTGGTCTCAATTGCCTGTGGTGGTGGAGGCTATGGCGATCCCAAATCACGTGATCCGGAGCGAGTGTTACAAGATGTTCGAGAGGGTATCGTGAGCCGTAATCGAGCCGAAGAAGTTTATGGCATAGTCATCGACGACAATATGGAAATCGACAAAACTGCTACACAATCATTGAGGGCCTAAATTTTATATTGGGAGGGTAAAATGAGACTTGAAAATAAAGTTGCCATCGTAACCGGTTCGTCCATGGGTATAGGGGAGGCAATTGCAAAACGTTATGCAAAAGAAGGTGCCAAAGTTGCGGTCAACTATTTTAAAAGTGAAAGTAAGGCCAATGATGTGGTTGCTAGTATCATAGTAGGTGGTGGTTCGGCTAAGGCTTTCAAGGCGGATGTTTCTAAAATCCCAGAAATCGAGCGTCTGGTAAAAGAGGTGATGGATGAATGGGGGAAAGTGGATATACTTGTCAATAATGCAGGCGTTTTCCATACTGTTCCAGTGATGGAGACGACTGAAGAGATCTGGGATGCTACACTTGACCTTAATCTTAAAGGTTACTTTTTTGCCGTAAAAACCCTCGTTCCACATTGGCGGAAAACAGGAGGGGGTAAAGTCGTGAATATTTCCTCAATCGCTGGGACTGGCGCTTTCCCTAATTGCCCTGGTTACTGCGCGTCCAAAGGTGGTGTTGTTAACCTGACCCGCGCCCTGGCTGCTGAATTGGGGAAAGAAAATATTAATGTCAATTCAATTGCTCCAGGAAATGTGGCCACGCCGTTGAACGCACACGTACGTGGACCCGGTAACGAAGAATATATTGAAACAATGAAAACGTTTACACCCACGGGTATTGATTTCATGGATGTGGAGGATATTACCGGATCTGCGGTGTTTCTTGCTAGCGATGATTCCAAGATGATCCATGGTGAGACAATTATTGTCGATGCAGGTTGGTCAGTTTGGTAGAGATTGCCCATCTAAATAGGAGAAAATAATGAGAGATAAGGTTGGTGTCATTGGCCTCGGTGCCATGGGCGGAATTTATACGCGTCATTTACTTAATGCAGGGTTTGAGGTGTTTGGTTGCGACCTGTTGGAGGCACACGTAAAGTCATTGGCCAAACAGGGCATGCAGCCCGCTAAAACACCTAAGGATACCGCTGAAAAGGCAGATGTTCTGATCACCTCGTTACCAAGTTTTAAAGCTCTCCAGGATGTTATAGATGGTGATGATGGGATTTTGAGGTGTGACAAACCGGATCAAATCCTGATCGATACCTGTACACTGAAAGTCGAGGATAAAATTGACTTGGGCGAGTTAATGACGGCCGGCGGAAAGGTTTTTCTTGATGCCCCTATCAGTGGTACCCCACCCATGGTCGAAGCGCTTAAAGCCTCCCTCTATGTGAGTGGTGATAAAACAGCTTACGAGCGATGTCGTCCTATTATCGAAGGTTTCACCGGGACAAACTACCACGTTGGACCCGTCGGAGATGCCTCCAAAATGAAAATTCTTGCCAATTATCTGGTGGGTGTTCATACGGCTGCTGCTGCTGAATGCATGGTGCTTGGGATTAAGGCTGGTCTTGATCCAAAATTGATCCATGAAGTACTACCGAAGGGTGCGGGTGGTTCGACGATGTTGCAGGTTCGTGGTGAGTATATGGCTAATTCTGATTACCGTTATGAAGAAGGTACAATTTTTAATGTTTTCCAAAAGGACTGTTCTATAATAACGGAATATGCAGCGTCTATGAAATCGCCAATTCATTTATTTGCGGCTGCACGGCAAATCTTTAATTCGGCCATGGCGCTTGGTTTGGATCATCTTGAGCTTGCTGCAGTTTGTAAGGCGGTCGAGGTGGCTGCTGGGGTCGACCGCAAAATGGTGGAGTGATTTAATAAATTAATCGTGTAAAAGGCCAGTTGGACTACAATATCGTTTTCAGGCTTGCGCCAAAACCGGAGTTGAGGTTGCTGAAAAAATACAAAAGCACCCAAAACAAGAGTGGCTCCGGGTTCTAGGTTGCGGGGATTTGTGTAATTTAATTGGGCTCAGTTGAGGATGCGTTTACCGGAGCTATCGAACAAAAATATATGCTCGGGTATCAGATTAAGAGCAACGGTGTCACCTGAACGGTATGAACTATTACTTTCCACAATTGCAATGAGTTCTCGCTCTTCATCTGTTTCAAAATATAGAAGCGTATCTTTACCAAGAGGTTCAACCAGGTAAATTTTTTTCTTTATATCCCCAGAAGAACTAATTCCGATTTGCTCAGGACGTATTCCGAGGGTTACCGGCCCTGGAGCAGAATTTTCAAATGATTTGGGTAAGTCGACGTTGAAAATTAAAGACTGAAAAACTTTCCCGGCATCGGTATTTGAAATTTCTCCGCTGATCAGGTTCATCGACGGACTGCCGAAGAAATCCGCGACAAAGTATGAGTTTGGATTATTATAAATGTCTATCGGTGAACCAACCTGCTTAATCTCACCCTCATCCATCACTACTATGCGATCGGCCAGTGTCATGGCTTCTTCCTGATCGTGTGTCACGTAAATAAATGTTTTGTTCAACTCTTTATGGAGA
>PTLH01000084.1 GCA_002938035.1 Alphaproteobacteria bacterium MarineAlpha3_Bin6 | reverse complement strand
TCTTTAAAATTTGCGCTGTCCGATTTTTTTAAAATTAGCTCATTTTGTCCGGGATAAGGACCATGTTTCCCTTTTGGCCTCTTGTTAAAGTGTTCGGCAAGTGTCACGGACTCAAAAATAATCAAATATCCGCACATAACACTGATAATGAAAAAAACATTCAGTTTACTGTAGGTCAATTTGATCCTCCCTTTAGACTTTCTTCAGTTTAACTAATAGTAAGGGGTAAAATTTTTTAGATAAACGGACTGTGTGGTGTTTTTAGCAGTGTAGTGGCGATTACTTTATCTTGACATTAAATCGTGGAACTTTCGATCTGTCACTTTCTTATACCACTTGCTATTAAACAATGAGTTTATTGACCCTGGGGGAATTCATGATCAAACCATCCGACGCTTTATCTCGACTAGGAACAGAATCCGCTTTTGAAGTGCTAGCGCGTGCGCAAACGTTAGCCCAACAGGGTAAGGATATAATTAACCTTGGGATTGGGCAGCCCGATTTTAAAACGCCGGATCATATTGTTGAGGCTGGCGTAAAAGCACTTCGAGATGGACACCACGGTTACACCCCGGCGAATGGTATACTTGAACTTCGTGAGGCTGTCAGTGCCGATATCAAAAAATACCGGGGTGTTGATGTTGATCCAGACCTGGTGATGATCGTTCCCGGAGGCAAGGTTACGATGTTTTTTGCAATAAAAATATTTGGCGAGCCAGGTGTCGAAATTATTTACCCAAACCCAGGTTTCCCGATTTACGAGAGCGTCATCAATTATACGGGTGCAACACCCATCCCAATGCCTCTTCATGAGGATAAAGGTTATGGTTTTGACGCCGATGAAGTATTATCTTTGATAAATTCAAATACCCGTCTTTTAATTATAAACTTACCGTCAAATCCTACTGGCGGTACTGTCCCGAGGACGGAAATCGAGAAGTTGGTCCATGGGTTAGCTGAGCACCCCCACGTATGCGTCCTTTCTGACGAAATCTATTCTCGCATACTTTACGATGGTAGAGAGCATGTGAGTTTTCTTGAATACGAGCAACTTCGAGACCGACTGATATTACTCGACGGTTGGTCGAAAACCTACGCCATGACGGGTTGGCGTTTGGGATATGGTGTTTGGCCCGAAAGTTTGATTGAAATTGCTACGAGGCTCTCCATCAACTGTCATTCATGTGTCAATGCGGCAACGCAATATGCCGGGATTGCGGCGCTTGAAGGGCCTCAGGATGCGGTTGATGAAATGACCGACGCCTTCGATGAACGGCGGCAGGTAATTGTTAATGAACTAAATCAAATTCCTGGTTTTAATTGCCCGGAACCCGGGGGGGCGTTTTATACTTTTCCTAACATAAGTGGTACGGGGTATAAATCTTTAGACCTCCAGGAAGTGTGTCTAAACAAAGCCGGGGTTGCGCTCATATCGGGCACCAGTTTTGGGCATTTAGGAGAGGGCTATATCCGTTTTTCGTACGCAAATTCTACTGAAAATATTATTGAGGCAATACGGCGAATTAAAACATGCCTGTAAAACGGTTTTGTCAATCTGTAAGCCAGTTCCTGGCTTCTTTTTCTTGACCTGTTTGGAATAACCTTACCTCAAGTTTAAAAAAAGGAACGGTAATTTTTACGCACCATTCGACCCACTTACTTGCACCAACGAGTGCACAGCGGTGGAAGTCTCGGATGTGACGCATACCAAACCTGAAGTCATGCCATGCTGCTTTGATCTCCATGCCGTCGAAATTTGTCATATCGAATAAAATATTAAGGGTCCCCTATTTTTTATGGCTTCTTCAAGATATGGGATCAATGTATCGTAGTCTCTTGAGGTGATTTTACCGATCGCTTTGAGCGCGACATAGTCCCCGACACTGTCATCCAGGACCTGAAACATGATGAACTCCCTGCATGAATTTCGATTAGGAAATGGTATCTAGCATAGAAAAAACTCATCCCCAGTATGAGCTATACATTTGGAATTATAAACATAAAATAGTATTGGGCCCAAATAAGAGAACGTTTATGGAAGAACAGATTAAAATTGTAAAAGCAGATATTACAAAACTTCGAACTGACGCCATTGTTAATGCAGCTAATCGGACCCTTTTAGGAGGGGGAGGAGTTGATGGTTCAATTCACCGAGCTGCAGGTCCTGAATTGTTAAAAGAATGTCGTACCCTGGGTGGTTGTCCTACAGGACATGCTAAGCTAACACGAGGGTATCAACTACCGGCTGACTGGATAATTCATACAGTGGGTCCAATCTGGAACGGGGGCGAGTCTGCAGAAGAAGAACTTCTCACAAATTGCTATGAAAACTCTTTAAAACTAGCGGAGGAACGTAAATTTGTAAGTATTGCATTTCCGGCGATAAGTACAGGAATTTATAGGTTTCCTCCGGATAAAGCGGCAATTATAGCCCTAAAAACCGTCTATTCATTCTTAGAAAAAAACGAGTATCCAAAAGAAGTTATATTTTGCTGTTTCAGTGACGATGCAGTTACTCACCACAATAATGCGCTACGCAAATGAGCACCATAAAATCTGCTTGAGGGAAAAGTATGTAACCAAACGATCTTCACTTTCAATTACCCAAGGGGTCTCACCGCATTGGGCCACTCGGACCGGATTAGAAGTTCCAACGAGCATATGACTAAAATTCATTTTACCTTTTATATCCGCTTTTGGCTAAAAGAATACATTAAAAAAGTCATTTTCCTAAAATATAGTCCGCACCCTTTTCGGCGATCATAATCACAGGCGCGTTAATATTTCCGCCGACTAGATCTGGCATTATCGATGCGTCCACCACTCTGAGATTTTCGCATCCTCGTACATTTAGTTGTGGATCAACGACGGAGTCCTCATCCGCTCCCATTCGGCAAGTGCCGATGGGGTGAAAGACGGTTATCGCCGTTTCGCGGATAAAAGCATCAATTTGATCGTCACTTCGCACGTCTTTGCCCGGCATCATCTCTGCGCCTATATGCTCGGCAAAGGCGGGTTGAGCCGCGATTGAGCGCTTGATTTTAAAAGCCTGGCGAATGGCCTGCCGATCCATATCGCTGGCGAGGAAGTTATTGATGATCCTGGGCGCGTCATTTGGATTGCTTGACGCCAAGCTCACCGTTCCGCGCGCTTCGGGACGTAGATGGCAGGCGAGTAAGCCAATTCCTGTTGGGCCGGGCTCTCTGATCAGGGGAAACCATTCGCGGGACTGCACCAAAAATAATCGGAAGAATAGTTGAATGTCTGGTAAAGAAAGTTCAGGGCGGCTTTTTACAAAGCCGGTACCAAATCCCAATGGATGCGTCGCGGGTCCAGACTTAAACAACTGTGCGCGAACCATATTAAGGAACAGGCGGTCAAATCTTAGATTCTCCTGGAAAACGGATCTCGTTTTGCGTTCATACTCAATCATGACGCTCGGATGATCTTGCAAGTTTGCTCCGATATTTTTGCGGTTGGCCACCACCTCGATATTGTTTTCTCTAAGCTGATTTGCAGGTCCAACCCCAGAGAGTAACAACAATTGTGCAGAGTTATAGGTGCCACCTGACAGGATGACTTCCTTATCCGCCCTTACCGAAACATTCCGCCCATTTTTTATATATTCAATTTCGGTCGCTTTTGTACCTTCAAATAAAATGCGTTGGACATACGCCCGGGTAATGGCTGTGAGATTAGGGCGTTTCAAAGCGGGATGAAGAAAGGCGACAGCAGTGCTTTGGCGTCTTCCTTCAGCCGTTGTAAATTGCATTCGTGCAACGCCTTCCTGTTCGCTTCCATTGTAATCTCCGCGATAGGCATAGCCGAGCGCTTCTCCCGAAGATCGAAAAGCGTCAAAAATCTCGTCTTCGGTAGGAGAGATGGCGGTTTTCATCGGCCCGTCTTGGCCTCGAAAATCACTTTTATCGGTTAGGTAATTTTCAGACTTTTTAAAGTACGGCAGTACTTTTTCATAAGTCCAATCCGTCAGACCCATTTGCCCCCAGCGATCGTAATCTCCTGAATTACCCCTCACATAGGCGGTCATGTTAATCGAGGAGGATCCACCAAGAACTTTCCCCCGGGGATGATAGAGCCGCCGATTGTCCATATGGGGTTCAGGGTCAGACCTATAGGACCAGTTATATTTTGGGTTATTCCAAATTTTAGCCGTACCGGCTGGGATGTGAATGAGGGGACTGGAATCTTTGCCACCCGCTTCCAGTAAGAGAACACTGTTTTTCGGGTTAGCACTCAAACGATTGGCCAGCACACAACCTGCCGAGCCGGCCCCGACAATGATATAATCGTAATGCGCCTCCTGCTCAGTACTCATGATGACCTAGACTATGCTGAGATGCTGATAAAGCAAAAGTATAACGCAATTTAACTTCGTCATTTTTATCGACTTTTCGACTATTTGGTGATGTATCATCGTTGAGGGAAAAGAACTCTCCCCCACCAACTAATTTCAATTCTTCCCCACTTTATCTAGGCACATCCTAAGCAGCAACGTTATTAGTTAACTTTAATTATTAAAAATTTATTCAATCAACTTTAGTCACCTAAGAAACACTAAAGACCACTCATGTATCTAAAGATAAGAGATACCTAAGTTATTATACTTTAGGAGGTAAGATATCTTAAGGGGTACATAAGAACACCTAAGGAGATAAGGTTTCTTAAGAAGTACCTAAGTAACTACTTCAGCTCTCCTTCCGTCCATTACTTACGGACTTTTGGTCTTATTCCTCTCTAAAAAGGAATTAGAAGAGAGAGTATGTTTGTATATGGGTCCCTCAAAGGGGTTTTAGAAATTTTTTATCGGGCGCATTGCGCTCCAAAATAAAATTCCTCTGGATTTGCCCATTCTACTTGATTTATAGGCGGATTTCCTATTTTGAATCTTGGTCAATCAATACCGATGGCGGAAAATACTGCCAGTCATACGTTTGAATGAGGCAAACAGCATGCTTGAACTATACCATCACGGCTCGTCGGTTTGTGCAGCGAAAGTACGCATGTACATGCATGAAAAAGATTTGGATTGGAAAGGCCACTATATCGACATCCTAAAAGGAGAGCAATTTGACCCTGCATATATGAAGCTCAATCCAAAGGCAGTAGTACCCACCCTCGTCCACGATGGTGAAGTTATCTGCGATTCCACAGTGATCTGTGAATATTTGGAGGACGTGTTCACCGATATTGTACTGCGACCAACTAATGGGCTAGTGCATGCGCGGGTGCTGTATTGGACCAAGGCAGTCGACGAAGCGTTGCATCCAGCTTGCGGTTTCGTAACTTTTCTTGCCTCCCACCGCCATATCGTGTTACGGCTGGGCCCTGAGAAGGTTGAGGAGTTTCTCCAATCCACCCCTGAAATGTCAGTCACAGCCGATTGGCATGAAACAAAGAAATCAATTGTGCGGAACGGGCTGGATGCAGCAGGTGCATCAGCCAAGATCAATCTGTACGATCATTTTCTCCAGAAGATGGAAGAAGCCTTAGTCGATAATGATTGGCTTGCAGGGGAGAATTTCACATTCGCCGATATTGCCATGACCCCTTATGTTAATCGCCTCAAGATGCTTTCCATGTCGGGTATGTGGACCGGTGGACGGCTGCCGAAGGTGGAAGCATGGTTTGACCGCATCAAGAAGCGTTCGAGTTTCAAACCCGCCCTGGACAACTGGCTCCCAGAACACCTGGCAAACGACATGCGGACTTTCGGCGCGCAAAGCTGGCCGCAGTTTGCTCAAATACTTGATATAAAAAAATAGTTTAGGCTGATGACAAAATGACTAATCAACTTGATCCTGATCGGAAGATCGAAGGCAGTTACATTTTTACAGGACCAATGAGTCAAAAAGGATATGCGCTAAATAAACTGGGCGCTTCATTGATGTCTGATGAAGCGCGCGCGGCATTCAAAAATGATGAGGAATGCTATATGGCTCAATTCGGACTGTCTGAAGAGCAGAAGCAACTGATACGTGACCGAAATTGGATTGGATGCGTTCAAGGCGGCTCTAACATCTATTTTTTATACAAGATAACAACCGTTTTTGGAGATTCACTATACAAATTGGGCGCTAAACAGGCCGGTATGACTTATGAAGAATTTTTAAAAACACGCAACGTCAGTGGAGCTACGTAATGGGTAAAATTGTTGCCGGAATCGGAACGTCCCATGTCCCGTCGATAGGTGTAGCGTATGACAAAGGCGAGCAAAAAACGGATGCGTGGGGTCCTTTGTTCAGCGCTTATGAACCTGTCCAGGAATGGCTCTCAGAGCTCAAACCAGATGTTGCGATAATCGCTTACAATGATCATGGATGTGATTTCTTTTTTGACAAATACCCTACTTTTGCCATTGGCGCAGCTGATGAATATCCAATTGGAGACGAAGGATTTGGCAAAAGGCCACTGCCGCCGGTGCCAGGAGATTCAACGTTCTCCTGGCATCTTTGCGAGCAGCTCATCTACAACGAATTCGACATTACCGTTTGCCAAGAACTGAAAATGGAACACGGATTTTTAGTGCCGATGAATTTGTGTTTCGACAAAGAGCCAAACTGGCCAATAAAATACGTACCCTTGGCGGTTAACGTGATTCAACATCCGCTACCGACCGCGGCACGTTGCTACAAATTGGGCAAAGCAATTCGAAATGCCGTTGAGGTCTATGATGATGATTTCACCGTCGCCATTTTTGGTACCGGCGGCATGTCACATCAATTATCAGGCGAACGTTTTGGATATCTCAATAGTGAGTTTGACGAGTGGTTTCTTGATCAACTCGAAGGCGATGCTGATGCATTGATTAACATGACCCATCAGGAACTGATGGAGCGTGCCGGGGTCGAGGCCGTAGAACTTATTATGTGGCTCATTATGCGGGGCGCGATGTCTGAAAAAGTAAACCGGCTTCATCGCAATTATTATGTTCCGATGACAACTGGTATGGGCCTTATTACCATGGAAGATGCCATTTAAAAATTGGAATTTAACTGCATAAGCGTTGCGTTTACGGTCGAAGATTAATTTCGCTGGTTTATCTTTTTTTGGTAATGCGCGCAAAACGTGATTAAACTGGCGGGCTTGGGAGCGGCGTCGTTTGGTGGGGAAAAATATTCCACAACATCGAAACGTTTTTCAATTAACTCCTTGATATCAATCCCATCGTTCTCCCAGCCGTTAGCCGTTGGAAGGCATCGAAGTTCCAAGTTCATCACAAGAAAGGTTCCGCCCTCTGCGAGAGAATTATAAATTAATTCAATATCTTCATGTGGGTTTTCCGCATGTTGTAGAACCCAGACCGAAAAGGCATGATCACCAAGCCATCCGCGTTCCGTCAATCTCCGCAAGGACATATTTGAACAGGAAAAGAAAGAGTCTGATGCACAGTAAATGTTCGAAAATGCTCGCATACTGCGGCTAATATCAACGCCGATTACGTTGCATCCGGTTCGTACAATCAGTTCTTTAGCGAGGCGTCCAACTCCGCACCCGTAGTCAATAATATTATTATTGGATGAAAGGTTTAGGCGTTTAGTTAGCATCTCTGCGAGAATAGGTGTTTCTATTTCCCAACGCTCAGAGGGTGAAAGACCGCCCTCAGGAGTTAAGATTTTTTTCATTGCTTCTTCGAGATTTGAAACCTCATAGAAGTCAGATCGATAATCGGTGACCACCATTGTACCAGCACAAAATTTGTTTACCTGAACCCGAACCTTGAGATATCGTACCTGTTAACCTGACAAAAGCATTTCTTAGGTGCAACCCTGCATAATTAACTTTATCTTACAATGGTATTGTTGACTTATGTGATGATCCTTAAATTACTGTAGTAACTTGATCAGTAGTTAGAAAATTAAGAGAGCTAAAGTCTGGGTGGGAAAAGCCGGTGCAACTTGTCGTCCTTCTATTTGAAAGCTAGATGAAGATGTTCGATATCCGATTGAACGAGGAGCAACGGGCGTTCCAGCAAATGGCGCGCGACTTCGCCGAGAACGAGATCAAGCCGATCGCGCTCGAACTCGATGCCAAACCGGACTGGGAAGACCGCATACCGTGGGAGGTATTGAAAAAGGGCTCGCAGCTCGGCTTCCGCAGCTTTGTGCTGCAGGAGGAGAATGCCGCCGCCGGCGCTGCCGATCATTTGACCGCGTGCACGTGATTGGTTCGAAATTCGCATGACCGACGAACAGCGGGCTTATTTCATCCCGCGTTTCCTCGAGGACGACACCTATTTCACCACTGTCGCCATTCACGAGCCCGACACCGATCTCGGCTACGACTATTTCACCGAGACACCGCCCGATGTGGCCTTCAGGACGCGCGCGGTCAAGCAGTCGGATGGGTCATGGCTGATCAACGGCGCCAAGAACTTTCAGACCGTTGGTTACCTGGCCAAGTTGATCGTTACCATGGCGCAGACCCCCGACGGACCGCGGGCATTTCTCGTCGAAGGTGATTCCGAAGGCCTGGTGCGCCACCCGATGTCGAAAATCGGCCGCCGCGTCGGTGATAACGCTGGTACCTTTCAATTAAATTATTTGGTGTTTCAATGAGGATCTCGTGACTTATCAAAATTCTTCCAAGCCGCCATTCAGGGCGGATCATGTTGGTAGCCTGCTGCGACCCACAACTTTGCATGAAGCTCGCGAGAAATTTGCGTCAGGCGATATGACCTCGAATGACCTTCGTCAAATTGAGGACAAATGCATCAGTGAGGTTATCAAAAAACAAGAAGCAGCTGGTATGAAGGCCATAACCGATGGAGAATTCCGTCGGGCATCCTGGCATTATGATTTTCTCTGCAGCCTGGAAGGAATTGAACAAACAGCGCCGCCCCAAGGTCCGGCTTTTAAGATGGGACACCAGATTAATTCCTTAAGTATTTCCAGCAAAATTACAAATCCGAGCGGCGTAATGCTGGGTCACTTCAGATTTCTAAAGGAAACAACTAAGGCGACACCAAAATTTTGCATCCCTTCTCCTAGTCTCGCATATCACAGAGGTGGACGCGATCTGATTGACGGGACCGTTTATCCTGATATTGAGGAGTTTTGGTTTGATTTATGTGCCGCATACCAGAACGAAATAGCCTATTTGTCAGACGCAGGGTGTAACTACTTACAGCTAGATGACACTACATTTGCCATGCTCTGTGATCCGAAAATACGTGATCAAATGACCGAACGGGGAGATGATCCTAATCAACTGATCAAAACATATGCGAAGGGAATTGCAAATGCCCTATCGGAGAAGCCGGCGGATATGACTGTTACGGTTCATATGTGCAGAGGTAATTTTAAGAGTTCTTGGATTGCTGAAGGGGGTTACGAGGCGGTCGCTGAAACTATGTTTTCCAATCTTCCTGTAGACGGATTTTTTATGGAATGGGATACGGATCGGGCGGGTAGTTTTGAGCCACTTCGTTATGCGCCACGGGATAAAATTATTGTCCTTGGTCTGGTTAGCACCAAGCTGCCCCATCTCGAAACCAAAGATGATTTAAAACGACGTATCGATGATGCCGCAAAGTATATTCCTCTTGAAAATCTGTGTCTCAGTCCTCAATGCGGGTTTGCGAGTATGGCGGTCGGCAATAATCTCAGTGAAGATGACCAATGGCGAAAGCTAGCTCTGGTCGCTGAAACTTCAGAGGAAGTTTGGGGCTAACCTACATTTTGTGTGAGAATAAGAGGCGAGAAAACCGAAGAACACCGGATTATCTTAGCCCTTAATAAATTTTAACGGCCGTTTAGATTTTATATCTCAAGATTGATT
>PTLH01000083.1 GCA_002938035.1 Alphaproteobacteria bacterium MarineAlpha3_Bin6 | reverse complement strand
AGTTCTGGCGCGCAACAAAAAATCCGTGACGGCTAACCTCCGGGAGGTTAGGGGCCAAGACTTAGTGAAGCGCCTTGCCGCGGAGGCAGATGTCCTCGTGGAAAACTTTAAGCCAGGTACAATAGAAAAGTGGGGAATGGGACCAGAGGAGTTACATAAAATCAACCCAGCATTGATTATTGCCAGGGTATCTGGCTTTGGCCAGACCGGTCCGTATGCCGATAGGCCAGGCTTTGCCAGCGTAGGCGAAGCCATGGGTGGGCTTCGTTATATCAACGGATTTCCGGACCAGCCTCCGCCTCGTTCTGGCATCTCTTTAGGGGATACCCTTACCGGCATATTTGCAGCCCAGGGGATTTTAATGGCACTTTATTGGCGGGATGCCATGGGAGGGGGGAAAGGCCAGGTGGTCGATGCCTCGATTATGGAATCCTGTTTCACCATGATGGAAAGTTCTCTCATGGAGTATGATAAACTTGGTGTCATCCGGGAACCGAGTGGTACCGGCCTCGCTAATATTGCCCCCTCCAATATTTATCCTACAAAAGATAAAAAATACGTCGTCATCGCCGCCAACATAGACCCCATGTTTAAAAGGTTGTGTGAAGCTATGGGTCAACCGGAATTGGCAAAGGACAAACGCTTCGTCAATCACAATGCCCGGGGTAATCACGTCGAGGTGTTGGACGGAATTGTTGCAGAGTGGACTTCCACCATGACTGTTAAGGAATTAGATAACCACCTTGAAAAGCATGGCGTCGTTACGGGGCCGATCTATTCCATTGCCGATATTGCAAAGGACCCTCACTATCGGGAACGTAAGATGATCCGATATATGAATGATGACGCCCTGGGGGAAATTGCCGTCCCCGGGATAGTTCCTCGGTTAACGGAAACTGAAGGCGATATAGCGTGGCTAGGACCTCAGGAATTGGGCAGCCATAATAAAGAAGTCTATGGCTCCCTCCTGGGTATTAGTGACAGTGAACTCGACGAACTCTCCAATGACGGCATCATTTAGAAATACTTCCTATTCCTACGGTCAGCGTGCCAAAATCGGCGTAATTGTCCCGCCAACTAATACGGTAAACGAGGCGGAGTGGAACATAATGGCCCCCGATGGCGTATCGGTTCACTCCACCCGCATGCCGCTGCATGCAGACACCTCCTCAAAAGAGGGCAAGCAGGCCCTTTATAAAGATGTTCAGCAAGCGACCCTCTACTTGACATCTGCCCGACTGAACGCCATTGCCTATGGTTGCACGGCGGGTTCAATGGTATTGCCGCTGACGGAACTTAGCGATTTTATGGAAGGACACGCTAAACTGCCGTGTGTAACTACGGCATCCTCAATCGTTAACGCCCTTAGAACGCTTAACATTACCAAAGTGGCTCTAGCCACACCCTACCACGACGCACTCAATAAACATGAGGTGGCATTCCTTGGAAAAGTCGGTGTAATCGTTACACATGAACAGGGATTGGGCATCGGTGCCAATGGACCACATGAATATATTGAAATTGCTCAAACGCCAGCGACGAAGATATTCGATCACGTTATTACCGCCGACCGAACTGATGCGGAAGCTATGGTGATCTCCTGCACCGATTTTCCCGTCTTAAATATGATCAATGATTTGGAAAATCGTCTCGGTAAGCCGGTAATCACCAGTAATCAGGCTACTTTCTGGGCTGTTTTAAGGGCTGCAGGTATTAATGACCAATTTGAAAATTACGGAATTTTGCTGCGCAACCACTAGTTAATGTTGCTTACATAAGGCGCCCTTTATTTTACGTTGTCATCGGCGCGGAGAGCTTCTCTATCACCTCCTCTGAAGTCATTAAATCAGCGTATTTTTGTTCCATGTCGAAGAGATTAGCGTCGTGCGGTGCAATAGCACGGTCGCCGACACAGTCTGTCACGACGACGGTCCGAAAGTTGTAGCTCATCGCATCGACCACTGAAGCTCGAATACAACCTGATGTTGTACACCCCGTAACTAATAACGTATCCACTAATCTGGCATGAAGCCAACTTGCCAAGCTCGTGCCAAAAAAGGCCGAAGGTTGAGTTTTACGAACTATGTATTCGCCAACCCCTGGTGCCAAGTCATCGACCACCTGGCTACCGTGGGATACCTCTGTCAACTTCAACAGACCAGGAGCTTTGAGGCAAAAGACGCCAGCATCGGAGCCGTCTTCAGCATAGATAACCCTCGTAAAAGCAATAGGAATTTTGGCTAATCGGGATTTTGTCAAAAGGACTTTAGTTTTTGCGATTGCCTCTCCAATATTACCGCCGCCGAATTCATCTGGATTGGCAAAGGCATTGACAAAATCGACGATAAGTAAGGCCGGCTGCTTCCCAAAACCGCTTTGATTTCCAAACCCCTGGCGCTCATAAATATCCACTTCATTCATCATGAGTTCAGTCCCAAAATTTTATAAACTGGGTGGCAACAACCTGTTCAAAGGAGAAGTCACCTTTCACCAATCCGACATCTTTTTGAAACTTGTTCATACCTTTTACGAAGTCTTCACTGATAGCTGCCGTATAAAAAGGCAAGTCCCGCTCAACCACGTCAGCAATTAAACTCGCCTCTTCATTCGGAAAAAGCTTTTTTCCTACTTCGGTTGCAAGACCAACATTTTTTTTCAATGCCTTTTGTGTTTTTACCAATGCCCGGATGGCTGCCTCACAACTGTCGGGTGCATCATCAATCATCTTCTGAGAGGTAATTAATGCCGGCATGGTATAGTTGAATGCGGCTGACGGACCATCCCCCCGGCGGGCATCCAACACCATAGTACCGACGCCACGGCGAACCGCAACTTCAGCTCCCATACCATTAGCCCAGAAACCGTCAATTTTACCCTCCTCCAGAGCCTTTGCCGCGGCGACCCCAAAGTTCACGTTATTTCCTTGGAAGGCACCCGGCACAGGGGCAATATTGACCTCATCTTTTTCAAGATCGATACCGGCTTCAATCAGGAGACGTTTAAGCCCTAAATCGACTAAAGGTGCCGCCCCTATATTCAGACCCTTGACAGCTTCTACATCGCCACGCTTAGCATTCAAATCCGTCCTTAGTATTAAAAACCAGTACATGCCCTGGGCAAGTGAAGCTAGCAGCTTACCGCCATTCCATTCAGGAAAGGCATGAGGTGTCGAATGGGCGGAACCTCCGACAAATTGAATATCGCCATCCCGGAGAACCTCCAAGGTACGATCAACTGGGAATATAAGCTCCAATTCCATCTGTAGTCCCTCCTCCTTGAAGAACCCAAGCTCCACGGCGGCGGCGACAGGAAAATATGAATTGGATATCAAGTCAGGAATAGCAATTTTCAAGACAGTATCTCCATTAGAAAATTCAAACGTCAGCCTCTATGTTTGCAAAAAAATAGCAGGCCAGTAAATACCTCCTACGATATGTTGGTTAAACTTTCTTTCTCAAAAAAACATTTGCTTCCTCAAGGAGCCGAAAAAAACAACATGGTTTTGAACCTAATAAGAACTTTTTTCCCTCATTAAATATAAATTTTGATCCTGGGATTTCTTTCCGGTCGCATCTGCGATCATAAATTGCGTTCTCGAGAGAATATCCAACTATTCAGTAAAGATTTTGTTCTAAAGAATGATACTCGGATTCCGCAAGTTCTGGTCATAATTTATCAGGTTCACCTGTTTAACAAGAATTTCAAATTCGTTGCCAACATCCCGCAGCCTGTGGCTGTACCGACCCGACCAAAGCCGTGTCTCACCGGCGCGAAATTCCGTAGTTTGAAAATTCGATCTTACCATAACGATCTCCAACTGATCCGTCGCATAAACTTCTATATTGGAAATCAGCCTTACCGTTCTGGAAGTTGGTCTCTGCGACCAGGCAGCGCCGGTCGACAGCCTAAAAATCCGATCTTCAAGACGTCGCCGATCATCAAAGGAAATCGACACTTCCTTACGGGGATCACCGCCTTCTGCCGAACTGGGCACCCAGTACACACAATTGGGTGCATATAATTTAAGCCAATCTTCCAAACGGATTTCATCAAGAAAGCGAGCCTCGAGGTCTAAAAAACGCCGGCATGAATCTCGAAAAACAGGATCCGTGACTTCTCGATCCGCCCGCCTCCACCCGGAAAAGTCACTGACCAATTTTTGATAATATTCGTCGTCGATGTAGTGGGGTGTATGGATGCTTCCATCAACTGTTTGCATGGTAACCTCAGACTTCCCGGGTAATTGCAATATTGGGGGTTGAAGTCATCAAGTTTTTATAAACCTTCATGTATTCCCGCATAAATACTTCGTCAGTAGCGGGTGCCGTGAAAACACCGTCTTCTTCCGTTATCCGGTCCTTAATACCCAAACCTCTATGCATGTAGACCCATTCGTCCTCCTCTGCCGCCAAACCTGCCTGTATTTGCTCAAAATTAGCCAGATCATCTACTTCTCCGAAGTTAGGAAATGCCTCCTGTGTCCGCATGCGAATGGTATTTATGTCGTCGACTGCACCACTCAATTCACCGTCGTCATCAACAACAGCTGTTCCATACCAAGTGGTATCGGTTTCGTTATAGGAAATCGGTTGAGTTACCTGTACGTGGTTCCCAAGTATATGAAGATTTGGAAAGACGTTGATATTGACGGGTTCAGACGAAGCAAGATCCAAGGCTCTATCCGCCTTCACGCCATACCTTTCTCGAAATAGTGCTTCATAATGTTCCATCCCGGGGAATGTGCCTTCGATCTCCCATAGGGCACCTGGACGGTTCTCGATGTTGGGACGCTTATCTTTGAAATGGTGGCCATTGGGATAGTACTTGACATACATGGGGGCCCCGTCGGGGGAACCTTTATAAAAAGACATACCCTTCCGTTCATCTTCGTGGTGGCGGTTTTCCATCGCTAGTAAAGAACGGTGGGAAAAAAGCACGTGGTATCCATCGGCAGAGTTATCATATGCGAGTTTCCAATTACCCATATATTTGAGGCGGTTTGCACTGGAAAATTTTACCTTGCCTCCGGGATGCCGGTCTAGCCAATCGTTAATGGGTTCTCTGACCGGTCCCAAATAGTCCCCTAGCGACGGCGCATCCAAATTTAGGGTGCCAAAAATAAATCCGCGGAAAGACGCAACCCTTGGCACTTGAGCAAGATTATATTTAGCGTCACTGAAATCGCACGCATAGCCTTCCGGCCAAGGTACGCCACTCAATTTACCTGAATTGAAATAACTCCATCCATGGTACGGACATTGGAAAGACTTTGCCGATCCTGAGCTTTGCCGGCATATGGTAGATCCTCGGTGGGTACACCGATTGTAGAGTGCCCGGATATCCCCTTGAGAATCCCGAACGATAATTAGCGGCCTGAGACCCATGCGCGAGGTAACGAAGTTGTCTTTTTCTGGAACCTGACTTTCATGAGCAAGATATACCCAGACAGCTCCAAAAATCCGCGTCAATTCCTCTCTGAAAATACCTGGCTCTGTATAAAGGCGCTGATGAACCTTATCCTCCTGTATCATCATTTCATAGTCGAAAATGGGACCCGCAGCCTCTACGGCTGGTGAAGTGTTTTCAGGCTTAGTCACATCTCTCTCCCCCTGCCACACGAAGTTTTGCCCTTAGAAAAAATCAAAATATTCATTCTGTTCCCATTCAGTCACGACGCCCGTTTCAGTAGCATCAAACTCTCCGTGTTTCTCCCCAAAGCGTTCAATTTCTGCCTGTTTGAGCTTAATAAAATAATCGCAAAATAATTCTCCGAAATGTCTAGAATATAGGGTGTCGTTTTGGAGTGCAGAGAGCGCCTGTCCCAAACTACCAGGCAGTAGGGGCCGCTCTGCCGTATAAGGTTCGTCGTCAGATTGCCATGGTGTGAGGTTACTCTCCACACCTTCCAATCCAGCCACAATCTGGGAAGCTATATAAAGGTAAGGATTTGCCGCCGGTTCTCCAATCCGATTTTCAATTCTTGTGCTTGGATCACCGACACCACCGAGAACCCTAATCATTGCACCCCGGTGATCAAACCCCCAAGTTGCCCGGTTAGGTGCCAGGGAATTAGGTTGGAAACGCCGGTACCCATTGATAGTTGGCACAGAAAAAATGGCCGATGGTATTGCATTGTTAAGAAGACCAGCCAAAAACGAATTGCCAAAAGAAGAGAGGTGCAGATCACTTTGATCTGGCATAAACAAGTTCTGACCGCTCACCTTTTCAATAATCGACTGATGTAGGTGCCAGCCACTTGAGTAGTAGCCTTTGAGAGCTGGGCGACACATAAAAGTTGCAAAATGGCCTAGCCTCCGGCACACCTGTCGGGTCGCCGTTCGGAACAAGAAATAGTCGTCTGCGGCACGCATGGCCTCACTTGGAGAGAAAGTGCATTCGACCTGACCTGGTCCCCACTCATTTTCCATTGAACGTAGCGGCAACTCCAGCTTTTCGTAAGTTTCAGCCAGTTTGCTTAAAATCGGCTGCATAACATCGAGATTGGTTTCCGAATGATATGAATAACCAGGTTCTAGAGGTAAAGTCTTTAACGCCTGTCCACGGGTGCCAGGCTCTCCAATATTTTCGTTTCCGATAATACCGTCCTCCAGACGGGCGAGGTACCACTCGACTTCAAGTCCCACAATTAACGATTTCCCGTTCTCTTCAAGACGTTCCAGTTGACGCCGAAGCAATTGTCGGGATGAGAAGTGAAATTGGCACCCATCATCAAAGTACTCGTCACACAAAATCCAACCTATATCCGGTGCCCAAGGCAAGATGCGAAAGGTTGCGGGGTCCGGAACGATTGTGAGATTTGGAGATCCCGTCATTTCATCGAGCTCCATACCACCGCCTTTTGTAAAAGACGCAAATACGCGCCCACCCGCCGCGTCAAGCGTAAATGTTGCAACATTAATATTGTAACCATGTCTCAAAGCATCAAAAAACGCCGGCACCGAGACCGCTTTCGCCCGAGATGCGCCATGAGTGTCTGACCATGCAAGGCGAATGAGTTTTAGGTTTTCTACCTCAACACGCCGTTGTATTTGTGCCGATAATCGCACCTGATCGTCAGACCAGAGTTCATGTTTTTCAATAAATGCAGGGGTTGGTTCCATGTAAAAGGTTATCTCCCAGACATATTATCATACAGTGACCCATGAATGAGCTTTCCGACCGCTTTACTTCATGGGTTTTGTAAAACAATTTTCTTTACTATTCGATGGACGACAACCTTCCTACCTTATTAAGGGCGCCCCCATTGCCAACTAATCCTTCGGTTGGGAAATCCATTTCTTTTTTTTAACCAGCAATTTTCAGAATAATTTTACCCATGTGAGCGGAACTTTCCATTAGCATATGAGCCTTTGGAGCTTCTTCCAGAAAAAACGTCTCATGAACGTGTGGCCTCACCTTCCCTCCTTCAAACAGAGGCCACACCTCGCTCTTGAGATTTGCCGCGATATTAGCCTTTTCAGCCGTAGTCTGAGGTCGAAGGGTCGACCCTGAAAGCGTAATCCTTTGCCGTAGAATTCGACCCATATTTATCTCTGCCTTCGCTCCGCCCAGAAGCGCTAACGCGGCATAGCGGCCATCGCGCGCAAGAAGGTTCAGGTTTTTTTGAACATAGTCCCCGGCAACAATATCCAAAACCACGTTGACACCGTTGCCATCTGTATAATCTTTGGCGACGGCCTCCCAATCCTCCACTTTGTAGTTAATAGCCTTATCCGCACCGGCGTCTTCGCAGAACTCGCATTTCTCAGAGCTTCCCGCAGTCGCTATCACTTTAGCACCAAAGGCATGTGCCAATTGAATAGCCGCATGGCCAATACCACTACTGCCACCATGAACCAATATAGTTTCTCCTGCCTGCAAACCAGCGCGCGTAAAAACATTATAGTAAACAGTAAAATAAGTCTCAGGAATAGCGGCAGATAAAAGGGCATCAAATCCCTCGGGCCATGGTAAACAATGTCCGTGGTGAACAGCCGTATATTCAGCATATCCACCCCCATGGGTCAACGCCGTCACCTTTTCACCGACTTCCCAATTTCCGGCTTCCGAGCCCATAGCCACGACCTCACCAGCCACTTCCAATCCAGGGAGAGGGTTAGCGTCAGGCGGTACGGGATAATTACCGGTTCGCTGTGCGACATCCGGTCGATTTACACCGACGGCCTCATTTTTGATTAGCACCTGATCCGAAGTAAGCTCGGGTATGGGGACGGTTACCGGCACAAGCATCTCCGGTCCGCCAGGCTCTTTGATATCAATGGCCTTCATTTCATTAGGTATTGTCATTTTCTAATTCCTATATTAGCTGCCCCAAACTTCTTCAGCGGTTTCGATAACAAGACGCAGTTTTAATTTTTCATCTTCTTCAGTCACGAGGTTACCAATTGCATTACTGGAAAATCCGCATTGCGGAGAGAGACAGATTTGATCAATATCCACATACTTGGATGCCTCATCAATGCGACGTTTCAGTTCATCCTTGCTTTCCACAACACTTCGTTTTGTCGTGACAAGACCCAATACGATCTTCTTGTCCCCTTTAGGCACAAAACGTAGTGGCTCAAATCCACCAGAACGGTCATCGTCATATTCCAGAAAAAACCCATCTACATCGGTGAGATTGAACAAATTGTCAGCTACCGGTTCGTACCCGCCCGTGGCAAACCACTGGCTCTTTGCATTACCGCGGCAAAGGTGAACACAAACCGCCATGTCTTCTGGACGGCCTTTAATCGACTCATTAATCAACGCCGCATACGTTGCAGGTAATTCATCCGGGTTTTCGCCCAATTGGCGGGAATTCTCTCGCATTCCCTCGTCACAAAGGTACGCGAGGTTAGTGTCATCCAGTTGAATATAACGGCAGCCGGCAGCCGCCAAGTCGGCCACCTCATCCTGGTATAATTTTGCGAGAGATGAAAAGAAATCTTCCATCTCCGGGTAAGCGACTTTATCAATTGCCTCACGACCACCCCTAAAATGGGTCATAGTTGGCGATGGCATGGTTACTTTCACAGTCCTATCGGTCAGTGAGCTGGTATACTTAAAGTTTTCAACTTCTATGCCGCCGGTCGGGCGCCCAATTTTACCAGTAATGAAAGGAATGAAGGGTGGCGTCTTTTTGTTTTGACCGGCTTTATCCTCCTTACCCACTTTAATCGCTTCGTCAAAATCCCAGTTCGATGTGACGTTTTCGATTTGAGTTATAAAATCCACGTGGAAGCTCTCGCGCCTGTATTCGCCATCCGTAATTGACTCGAGACCAACTTCCTCCTGCAGCCTGACCGCATGCCTTATACAATCGTCCTCGTGAACACGCAGTTGTTCCAAACTCAACTCGCCCTTCTTCCATTCCTCCCGGTATTTAAGGAGGGCCTCCGGACGCAGAAGCGAACCAACATGATCAAATCTATATGGGGGTCTAGGAACCTTGGTCATTATTTCCGTTCTCCCTAAAATGTCATTAATTGCGAATATAGTAAATGTGATCGGTTTAAAGTATCGGATCAAGCAGACTATTCTGAGTTAATCACCGAAGTTTGATGTATTTAAAGACAGCATTTCAGGCTTCTAAACCAGCCATCAATTCTGCCGGGTCTATTGGTAACTCCAATTCCATTCCCCTCTTGGCTGATAAATCCATCGCCATGGTTAGCAATAAGTTGCGGTGCCCTTCAGAAAAGCGTCCTTTAGATTTATTCAAACTGAACGGCGAGACGTAAAAATGTCAAGTTTCCTTGCAAAATCTTATGGATAGATTTTACTAAATTTGACCTTTGTTTTTCCCCATGTAAATCTCTGCCTCTATTGTATTAGCGAAGTGGCCGAGATAATAACCAAACGATAAGGATACCCAACACCTTCATTGGATAAACGTTAGGGCTTCACCATGGGAACCGTTGCCACCATTTTCTTACCGCTTGCACTCGCCTTTATTATGTTTTCATTGGGACT
>PTLH01000082.1 GCA_002938035.1 Alphaproteobacteria bacterium MarineAlpha3_Bin6 | reverse complement strand
AGCTATGCCACCAGACATGGGCGGTATGGGCGGTATGGGCGGTATGATGTAAAAAATTTATCCCATTAAATAAATTTGGGCCGTATTCAAAAATACGGCCCTTTTCTTTTAGTTATACCCACTCTATTTTTTATAAAAACGTGTTTCGTCGCCATGTGAAGGATACCAAAACGTAAGGACAAAAAGATAAAATCATGATAGTCTTGGAAACATTCCAGGGAACCTCAAACAACAATTATAGTTCCGGCGTAAACCAGTGTTGACGACCTGTTGGCAAGCACTTAGATTTCAATAATAACATGAAACATATAGGAATAAATCAACCTGTCTAAGGTTAGAGATCTCGCTCAAGTGTCTAATGCCTGGCCATTTGCTGAGGCGAGGAAACTTTTAAAGCGATTGGGTGACAAGACCCCTGAAAAGGGTTTTGTTTTGTTTGAAACGGGCTATGGCCCCTCGGGCCTCCCCCATATTGGCACTTTTGGAGAGGTTGCTCGAACCACCATGGTTCGCCGCGCATTTGAGATATTGTCTAACTTGCCTACTAGGCTCTTCGCTTTTTCAGACGATATGGATGGGTTACGGAAAGTACCAGACAACATCCCAAATAAAAAAATGATGGCGGGCCATTTAGGCAAACCCCTTACCAGCATTCCCGACCCTTTTGGCACCCACGAAAACTTTGGGGACCATAATAATGCCCGGTTAAAAGCTTTTTTGGACGAATTTGGTTTTGAATACGAATTTAAATCCTCCACCGCAGCTTATAAAGGGGGAGAATTTGATGATACCTTGCTAGGCATCCTTCACAATTACGAAAAGATTACCAACGTAATTCTACCGACTTTAGGCGAAAAGCGGCGGAAAACTTACTCTCCCTTCCTGCCAATCTGCCCAAAAACAGGCGTGGTGCTCCAAGTGCCTATTGTCGAGTGTAAAGAAGAGACATCCTCCATTGTTTATGAAGAGGAGAACGGCAAACGCACAGAAATCCCGGTCATAGGGGGTCACTGCAAACTACAATGGAAAGCTGACTGGGCAATGAGATGGCAAGCGTTGGGTGTCGATTACGAAATGTCCGGGAAAGACCTCATAGACTCGGTAAGACTTTCGAGTGCCATTGTTCGCATCCTTGGCGGAATACCACCTGCAGGCTTTACATATGAACTGTTCCTGGATGAGAACGGTGAAAAAATTTCAAAATCCCGAGGTAACGGCCTCTCGATGGAAGACTGGTTGCGCTACGCGCCACCCGAGAGCCTCAGCCAATTTATGTATCAAAAACCATCCCAAGCTAAACGCCTTTATTTTGATGTTATTCCAAAGTATGTCGATGAATATCTCACCCATGTATCAAAATATCCAGAACAAGATGACCTGGCCCATTTAGCCAACCCTGTCTGGCATATCCACACCGGAGAACCGCCCGCGGAAGAGGCTCACTTATCGTATAATATTCTTTTGAATTTAGCTGCGGTTTGCAACACCGAAGACAAATCTACCCTATGGCATTTTATTTCTCGTTACCGCCCAGACGCCACACCAGAGAACGCTCCCACCTTAGACCGCCTCACTGAATACGCCATTGAGTATTTCAGGGATTTTGTAAAGCCTTATAAACAATACCGTGCGCCCACAAAAATTGAACGAATGGCTTTGTTGGATTTGGTTGAGACATTAAGTGCCCTCCCCTTAGATATGGAAGCAGAGGGGATACAAACCCAAATCTATGAAGTGGGAAAGCGCCACGCCTTCAAAGACCTCAAGAGCTGGTTTAAAACCCTCTATGAAACCCTTTTAGGCCAACCGACCGGCCCCCGGATGGGTTCATTTATTGCCTTGTATGGCATTGACGAGACTGTAAACCTCATACGACGCGTGTTGGATGGCGAAAGTTTAGAAGCTGATTAACTGCTAATTTACACAGATTCTCAATAAAACAGACTTCACAATTAAGGGTATTGATCCAGGGAAATTAATTACTCTAGAATTATTGAAAATTTCTGGAAACATTTAAGATGGTCCCAGCTATTAATGCCGCGTTACTCAAATTGAGTTAAGGCAAACGTGAAACATCTGTCCAAAGAGGGCACACTTCTCACAATATTTATGTTGCTATTCTATTGGTATCAGAACTGAGAAATAATGACTATTGGGAGGCTAGGTATGGAACGCAGATTCATTGAAGGTACGTGGCAGAAGAAAAACCGCGCATTCTCTCCGGCTGTCATTACAAAGGACGGCACAACTATCTGGCTCGCAGGTCACGAAGCAATCCACGACGATTATGGGGAAACCCTAGCGGGTGATTTTGATGCCCAGACCCACCAAGCCTTCAAGTTACTAACTGCAACGTTGTCAGAAACCGGCGGAAAACTAACCAATTTGGTAACTATGACCGTGTATATACTAGATGCCAGATATGGTGACAATTTCATCAAAATCCGCAAGAAATATTTCGAAAATTTTCCAGCAAGCGCACTTTTAACCGTCTCAGGATTTGCCCACCCGGACATGATGGTTGAGATACAAGGTATCGCGGTAATTAACGATAGCTAAAATTTATTTTCTTGATTTAATAGTAACCAGACCGGGAATTTTTACTTTTTTAACGAGCTCTCCAGCGGTTATCAGCCAAAACAACTGAAGTTTCGATCTGACGAGTTGGGATCGACCAATAAGTTTTTAGCAAGCGCTCCGTTTCTTGTTGACCCACATCCTTGAAGCCGTGTTTTTCATAGAAGGATATCGCCCAAATTGCCGCTTTCCAGGTACCAACGAGGAATGGTTTATCGATATCCTGGGTTACATGGTCGAGCAATTGGCCCCCTATACCTTGCCGCCGAGCCAAAGTGCGCACGTAGGCATGACGGATGAGAAAAACATCAACCTTATCCTGCACACCAATCACTCCCAAGAGGCGATCACCAACACCGGTAAAACCCTGAAAGACGACGCCGTCGTCAAGCTCCGCAGTTAAATAGGGTTCAGACATGTAGGGTTCTTGCCACCGGTCATCAGGTATTACACCCCGATAAGCCTTCGCAGCATCGTTTATAATTTCGATGATAGTCCTAACATCATCTATGGCACATTTTCGGATCATAAAATTTTTCCTCTATGTTCCTTATAGCCTTTCAGCCAACTCCTTGGACCAATCGGACCAAGGCTTAAAGGAGAGATCATCGCCAAACTTATCGCTGGTTTCCTGCAAGATTTCATCATCAGACATTGATAAGTCTAGCGTGGAAACGAGGGGTTGTCGGACATAAAAAGGAGAATCAACAAACATTTCAATTCGGTTGCCCTCTGGGTCATGGCAGTAAAGAGACCATGCAATACCGTGATTGACACCGTAGGGCGTCATTCCCTCGTCAAATAAATTTTTGGGTAATGCGTTTAGACGGTCTTTCATCTCCCGCAAACCATCTAGACTGCTAAATCGGAATGATATCTGTTGTACTGTGGTTTCATCAGATTTTCTGGAGCTTTCCAAAACCAATTGGTGGTGTTCCAAGGGATCCCGACTAAGAAATTTAATATCGTGACCACGCGCTTCGCCACCATCTGTTTCCACCAAGCTAAATACCTGCTTGTAGAATAGAACCATCCGATCCAGGTCTTTCACGAAAAGGCCAAAATGACTGAACCTCCAATGGGGCGCTTCACTCATAGGCAACTCCTCACTTTCAATAACGATTCACCTGTAGCCGGATAAACTTAAACTGAGATTTCATACCAAATAAAAAGTAGCCTCCCAACAATTTATAAACTCTTCCAGGAAAAATAAGCTATCTCATAACCTTTTTGTCGGGGCGTAATCACGACCCACAATTAATTGGAGATCTTTCGTCATCTCCTTAACAAGATAAAGTTAGCAGACTAATCGTTCAGCAAAAACACGTATTAACCGGACTTATTTTAGGCCTTACCTCTTCCCATCAAAAAATGATCGTAACAAGGCACCACACATTTTCTCTTCAATTCCCCCATAAACCTCTGGGTGATGGTGGCAGGTAGATTGCTGAAAAATACGAGCTCCGTGTTCAACACCACCACCTTTAGGGTCGTAAGCACCAAAATAAAGGCGCCTTATTCTTGCAAAAGAAATTGCCTGTGCGCACATTGGGCAAGGTTCCAATGTCACGTAAAGATCACATCCCGTGAGATGCGTATTTTCTAGTCTTCGACCTCCCTGTTGTATAACAAGAAGCTCTGCGTGCGCAGTAGGGTCAGTAAATTCTTTTGTTTGGTTTCCCGCTGCGGCTATGATTTCATCGTTAACACTATCTACAAGTACAGCACCAACGGGAACTTCACCTCGCGACCCTGCTTTATTCGCCTCATCCGCAGCCATCTGGATATAGCTTTTCACCTCCTGTAACATTCACAGAGGCTGTCAGTCTTTATACCCAGACGTCAAGGGCAGAATATGGTTAGCGTTGCGCGATACTGTCAACGACCGTAAAATACGTATATGATCGGTTCCAAGAAATGCCCCGTTATAGGGATCACCCTTGACCACGAAGAAGCCGGTGGCTATTCAAATTTTCCATGGTACGGAGTAAGAGAAAATTATAGCCAAGTAGTAGTTAAGACTGGCGGTGTGCCGGTCTTTCTACCCCACGAACCGCTACTGGCAGAACAATACACTTCCCAAATTGATGGTTTAATAATTACGGGTGGCGCCTTCGATGTGAACCCCTCTCTATATGGCAACGAAGAGGTTCACAAGACTGTATCCCTGAAGGAGAACAGAACCAATTTCGAATATGCTATCGCTCGTTACGCGTTAAAAAAAGATATCCCTATACTTGGTATTTGTGGTGGACAGCAGCTGCTTAATGTAGTCCTTGGTGGCACACTGATTCAACATATTCCAAATGAAATCGAAAATTCGCTACCTCACGAACAACCCAATCCGCGGGATGAACCAAGCCATCTGGTAACAATCATGACCGGTACACTGCTCCACGATATTGTTGGAGTAACACAAATGCATGTGAACTCAGCTCATCATCAGGCTGTGGGAGAGGTCTCCGATACAGCTATCGTAGATGCAATAGCGCCAGATGGAGTTGTGGAGGGCATCGAAGCGCCACAACAAAAGTTCTGTCTTGGTATACAATGGCACCCGGAGTTTGAGGTGGATCCGAATGATATTAGGATCTTTTCAGCCTTTAACAATGCCGCCTGTGATTAAAACAATACAGGAGAAAGAAACCCGCACACCTTCGGGCGAGCGTATTGCAAAGGTAATCGCACGGGCAGGAATGTGTTCCCGCCGAGACGCGGAACGCTGGATTTCTGAGGGAAGGGTTAAAATCGACGGCAATATACTTTCTTCACCTGCCGTGACCGTTAACAGCACCAATAAAATCCTCGTTGACGGGAAACCGCTCCCTGAACCGCCAACTACCCGTCTTTGGCGTTATTACAAGCCTCAGGGGCTCCTAACTACTCACAGGGATCCCCAAGGACGACCAAACCTTTTTGAAAAATTACCCCAAAATCTTCCTAGACTTATATCCATCGGACGCCTCGATCTCAATTCCGAAGGTCTTTTACTAATGACAAATGACGGCGAATTAGCACGTAAATTAGAACTCCCGTCCACTGGCTGGCAGCGGCGTTACCGGGCTAGGGTTCACGGTTACGTAGATTCAAAAATTCTCGACAAGCTTAAAGAAGGAACCACTATTGATGGCGTTAAATACGGTTCTATCAAAGCGGTTATTGATCGCCAGCAGAACTCTAATGCATGGATTACGCTATCTCTTGAAGAAGGAAAATACCGGGAAGTACGCAAGGTAATGCAGCATCTAGGTTGGCCTGTTAACCGCCTTATAAGGATTGCCTATGGCCCATTCCAACTCGGAAATCTGACCAAAGGCGCATTAATTGAAGTTAAGCAAAAAGTCCTTCGCGAACAGTTAGGCCTTGAATTAAAGCGAGAAAACAGCGGTGCGCATCGTCGGAGGTAAATTTAAAGGGTCCCGCCTTACCGTGCCGTCGGGCCAGAGCATCCGGCCTACAAGTGACCGGGGTCGTGAAGCAATATTCAACATTCTGTCTCATGGCCTAAGCTTCAAGTTTGATGGGATAACCGTGCTTGATTTATTCTCAGGAACAGGTGCCCTAGGTTTCGAAGCTCTATCCAGAGGGGCCAACAGAGTTGTGTTCATTGACAACAAGTATGCGGCGATAAAGAGCATCAAATTGAATGGGAGAAGTATTGGCCAAACTCCATTTTTTTCCATCCGCCAAATCGACGCTTCTTGCCTGCCGGCTCGGACCAGCAGAGACGAAGCCGCTGCACTTGCCTTCCTTGATCCTCCTTATAGAAAGAATCTAATTACTCCTTCTCTCCTAGCTCTCGACGAAGGGGGCTGGCTTCAAATGGGGGCGGTGGTGGTGGTGGAAATGGCTAAAAATGATCACTATAAATTACCCTCATCGTTCTCGCTCACCTCTGAGCGTAAGTATGGTAAATCCACGTTTACGTTGCTGTCATACGGAATGATTTCACAGTAAATAAATTAATGCCGGCACAGTATAGGCTTACTCCGAATTAGTAACTTTTTGGTAGCTATTAAGATAGAAATGGGGCAACACCGTTATTACTTAAAACGGCGTGGGGGGATGGAAGACACTGGTTTTAGCGCCGACCAAACAGCTTCTCTATATCGGTTAGTTTGAGTTCAACATAGGTCGGCCGGCCGTGGTTACACTGTCCCGAATGCGGGGTTGCTTCCATTTGACGCAGAAGTGCATTCATTTCACCTCCATTGAGCCGACGCCCAGCTCTAACACTTCCATGGCATGCCATGGTGGAACAAACGTCGGCCAATCGGCTCTTAAGGCTGAGAGTATCGTCAAGCTCAACAATTTCGTCCGCCAAGTCCTTGATAAGGCCCTGAATATTAATTTCTCCCAAAAGGGCGGGCACCTCGCGAACAACGACGGTCCCGGGACCAAAAGTCTCCAACACTAAACCCATTTCCTCTAATTCGCCTGATTTTTCTACAATTTTTTCGGCTGCTACTTCATCAAGCTCAACTATCTCCGGTATTAAAAGACCTTGTCTTCTAACCCCTTCACTGTTCATAGTTGCCTTCATCTCTTCATAGACCAACCTTTCATGGGCTGCATGTTGATCCACAATTACGATACTGTCTGTCGTTTGAGAGACAATATAAGTCTCATGCAGTTGCCCACGTGCAGCGCCTAATGGATAATCCCCAAAATTCTCGTTTGTACCTCTATTTCCGTCTATCTCAATTTCTGCTTTTGCCGACGGTGAATGGTCTAAATTAGCTAATGCAGATGTTGCACTGCCTGGTGGACTATATCCTGAAGCTTCTGGAAAACCGTTCGTGACATTTGCCCTCTGAGCAGACTGAACAAACAGTTGCTTATTAATAGGAGACTGAAAAGCTCCAAGTGCTGCTTGGCTAACTGTGGTTGATGCTCGATGACCAGCACCAGCCAACGCATATTTCAGGGCACTGACGATAAGTCCTCTAACAAGACCGGGATCACGGAATCTGACTTCAGTCTTTGCCGGGTGAACGTTGACATCTAATGCGTCCGGCGGAACTTCCAAGAATAGTGCCAGTAGCGGGTATCGATCGTGGGCTAAAAAATCCCGGTAGGCACCCCTTACAGCACCAAAAAATGATTTGTCTCTAACCGATCGGTCATTGACGAAAAGATACTGTAACGATGCATTGCCCCTATTAAGGGTAGGAAGCCCAGCGTGACCGGTCAACCTCAAGCCTTCCCGTTCCGCATCAATAGTAAGGGCATTTAAACCAAATTCATTACCCATAATGGCGTCTACTCGGTCCAATCGAGTAGAAATAAAATCTCCCTGTGAGCAAGACACTTTAAGAATGTGGCGCTCCCCGTTGAAAAGTGTAAACGCGATATTCGGATGCGCCATGGCCAGTCGTTTTACTGCATCAGTGGTATGGTTCATTTCCGTGCGTTCTGTCTTGAGAAATTTTAGACGGGCAGGGGTGGCATAGAATAGATCGCGCACTTCAACGCTTGTACCTTGTGGATGTGCTGCCGGTTTTGACTCAAACTTTTTGCCCCCATCGACCCTAAGCTGCCAGCCTTCTTGGGATCCAAACGCCCGGCTGGTAAGAACAACTCGACTAACCGAGCCAATAGATGGGAGTGCCTCCCCCCTAAAACCCAATGTGACAATATTTTCAAGGTTATCGTCGGGCAGCTTTGATGTTGCGTGGCGCTCCATGGAGAAAGAGAGTTCTTCCTTAGTCATACCATGGCCATCATCAGTTACTGATAGATAGGTTTGACCGCCATTCCGCAGGACGATATCAATCTTACCGGCACCCGCGTCAATACTGTTTTCCACCAGTTCCTTCACTGCTGAAGCTGGTCTTTCCACCACTTCACCAGCCGCTATTTGGTTAACCATATTCGGTGGGAGAAGACGGATTTTCATGTCACGTTCCGCTCATTCATCATCTTACGCACGAGTACTTTCCCTTCTTCGACCGCAGGCTGGTTAAATGGGTTAACATCCATCAAATCAGCAGCAATGATAGTTTCCAGCATGAAATGCATCATCAAAGCCCCGAGCGTATATTCATCAAGATGCCTTATTTCCAATACCCGAGTAGGACAATTGTGCGCCACAAGAGTTTCAATAGTCGCCTGTTGTTCAGCAGCCATCAAATCACCAACACTCCTGCCCGCCAAATACGCTAATTCTGGTAAATTAATTAGGTCCTTAGGCAGAAGCCCGCCTTTTTGAATCATTTCTGAAATTATCAATGTAAAAAATTTATCTTTCGGCCCGTCAAGGTAAAGCTGAAGCTGGCTATGCTGATCTACTGTCCCGAGCGCGTCTATAGGCGTAGTGCCCTTACCATCTTTACCTAAACTTTCCGCCCAGAGCTGACGGTACCATTTTCCGAAAATCTCAAGTCTGTCTAAATATGGCATTAACACGGATGCCGTAATCCCATTGTATTGGGCTAAACCCACAGCGAGAACGGCCCCCACCGCCGGTGCCACGTCCCTTGCACTTCCGGAATTAGTGATCGAATCGACAAGGCTCGCCGCACCGCTGCGTAAAGCCTCCCCGTCAAGCCCTGCAATCATCGCAGGAAGCATTCCTGTAGCCGAGAGCGCAGAGTAACGTCCACCAATAGCCGGATGATGATCAATTACGGTTATGCCATGCGTTTCGCTCATCTCGCGTAATGGCCGATGGCCGGGTTCGGTGATAGATGTAAAATGGTTCGCAAATTTGTCCTGACCTAAATGTTTCCGAAATACATCCATACAATAAATGAATTGTGCCATGGTTTCAGCTGTACTACCCGATTTCGAGATTACCAGAAACCCTGTACGTTCCGCCTCAATTTTCTGAAACAATCGCTCAAAACTATCTGGATCAATATTTGCCATAAAATGTAAAGTAGGCCGGGCAGCCACTTCCTTTGGTCGCGGTATTGGGGCTAGGGCTGTAAGAGCCTGGCCTCCCAAGCTTGAACCGCCGGTTCCCAACACAATGACATGATCGAAAAACTCACAATATTGTTCAGCGATCGTTTCCAGCGTTTCCAGATCTTCACACGTCCGAACTAGACCGAAGAGTGACTGGGTGTCACTGTGTGATTTATCAGCGAGTTTATTAATGCTCTCAGTCGCGCATTCCATTAATTTCTCAAATTTGGCAGATGCCAAACCTGAATTCCCGATGCTATCGGCGAGACAAAATTCAAAGTTATGTTTGTAGCTCAACTCTAAGGCCACCCCAAACTGGGTTTATCTAAAGCAGGATAACAAAATAGGGCTCAGGCAGCTAGCCCGGCCTCCTGAAACAGGATCAAACCTTACAACATATTGAAATCAAACACTCTTAGAAAACCCAACCTTCGGTTGCTCCAAAATTACAATCGTCAACTTATCAACATTGAGCATTTATTTTGCTGCTCCTTTGGTTGCTTTAAAGCTGACGCAATTAATAATTTTGTTACGTTTATGGACATAATCGATGCCGAACCGCTCCAATTATTTCTAATCATGTTTTCAAAGCTCAGCCAACCTATGCCTG
>PTLH01000081.1 GCA_002938035.1 Alphaproteobacteria bacterium MarineAlpha3_Bin6 | reverse complement strand
TTGGGGAAGTGTTAGATTGCCGTTAAAATTGGGAGCCCTATAACGGTCGCCAAACGATAATTGAATAAGCTTTCTGAAAAGTTGAGCCGAAACCACTCCGATGAGATTGTATTATTTCAATGTCACCAACTTTTTCATAGTCACGTAATTTATTAAAATATCCTGACAAGTAATTGTGTTTACTATGGTAATTAACCGCGTATAGATCAAATTCAAGGGTAGTATCATAAAACTGAATTATTGGTTCAAGGTTGATCTAAACCGTTACACTCGCAAACTATTATATCGAAAATATAAATATGGATTGTATTGTCAGAAGCTTGACCGCTTTGCATAATACAAATCAGTGGCGGGAGTAGCTCAGTTGGTAGAGCCCCGGCTTGTGGAGCCGGTTGTCGCGGGTTCGAGCCCCGTCTCTCGCCCCACTCTTTACGCTGCAGTGAAAAAGGGTTGAAGACAAAGAGGTCACCAAGGCCTTGCAGTTTGCTAAATAATTTTCCCATCACGCAAAGAAATCACGCATGATGGCTTGGATGTCGTAATCCTAAAGCAAGAAGTATCTTGCAGTCATGCCTAGAATAATTGTTTTCAAACTGGGGCTGAAAGTAAACGGTGGTAACAATCCACCATTAAAAAAAACGTAACAATGGCTTCTGGCGGAGTAGGTTTAAATAATTTTCAAGGAGCTCGAAGAGGTCACGGTGTTTTTTCCGGGGAAAGAGGACTTACAATTTAACTTTCATGCCAAGTCTTAGACAATTTTTAGTCCGGATAGACCCGCTCTCCCATGTCTCCAGACTGGAAGAAGGTTGCAAGCATTACGTATTCCCCTACAGCAGGCCGTAGATTGTCAGCCCACCATTTCTTAATGGGACGTCATAACACTTCAGGCGGTGATTGGCTATCAACTTCGATCTTGTCTGAAAGCTCAGTATTCTCTGCCTTTCTTTTTTCGGTTCTTTCCTTTTTTGCTTCTAGCCTTGATGCTTTCTTTGATGCTTTCAATTTTTGGCGTTCCATACGCTCAAAACTATAATTTGGTTTGCGGCCCATATTTAATCTTTCAGTTAGTCTGATTGCCAAATATACAATTTCTTATAAAACTTACCAGTCTATTGTAGTCTTTGTTAGGTCACAGAGATGAACCACGCAGCCATTCTGGTCTTCGCCTAGTATGAGAATTATTCCACTAAAACTTTTCTAGTGTCGAAAGTCTAGTTTTTTGATTGGATGTTGTTAAAAGTAGTTTCGTTTAGGGGGTAAACGTGCGGAAGCGTCCCGTTTAAGAACCCTTTAATTGATGAGTAGTAAAAATAAGCAGCCTAAGCCGATTAGTGTTGTGATCAAATTAAAAAGGGGGGCAAGTTTGTTTGATCTAGAAGTTGTGTGGCACGACTTGACGACAGTGTGGAGCAGGCTTCAACGATATTCCTGGTTCCATTGCATTAAGAATTCACTAATCCTTTTTAAAGGGCTGGAATTGGGCTGATTTATAATGTGCGGTCCGTGGTTAACCAACCACCTGGGATATGCAAGTGAAGTCATTTTGTTTTCCCACTTTTCTAGAAATTGTCTGGTCTTCCATTTTTTACCCAGGCTTCGTAAGAGTGTTGGGTCCATTCACTAAAGGATGTTTCAACCCTGGAACAAATGCGGGATAGCAATCTGGGTTTCGGTGGTTTTACAATTTTTCCAACCCCATTAATTTTTACTTTTGCTACGGGTCTAAAAAATTCTTCTGCGTATCCAGCTAAACTCATTTGAATTCCAATCATTAAATAACGTTGTCGTATTCCGTAAATCTAATTAGTTCCGTTTGCGACTTTGGAGTAGCGTTCATTTGGTACTCCAGCCATGCGTTTTTCAGGATGTGTTTTCGCGATACCAGGTATGCAGGTTTAGGATAGATATTTTTGTCAAAACCAGAATGGATTAGGCGCTAACTGGGAGACCGGGGAGTTACAAGATACAACTACTATTTTCAGTAGCTTTTAGTCTAATAATACCACTAAAAGTTTGCTTGAGCTCGGACATTAGAACCCGCAAGGATAATTTTCACTTTTCGGTAACGTTCCACCCTCATACTAAGTAAAAGATTGAGTTCTCTATTAGTCGGTGTGAAATAGTGAACGACAAATTCACACTGAATTTTAAAACCGTGCGTTAAAGCCTCAATGATGCAAGGAGATTTTAAATATGAATTGCCCGAATTGTGAACAGGGGACATTGGTAGTATTGCGGACTAAGGGCCAACTCTTGCCCTATCAGGAAATGCCGTTATTGGAGCAGCTCAAAATGGAACAGGATTTGCTCAAACAAATGCACTCCATTCTAATGCAACCAGAAAGGCATTATAAAAATGTCCAATGTCCGCATTGCAAAAGTACACAGATTGAATACCACGGCAACGGTGACAATTATATAAACGAAGCAGATGAGTTCTATGCTGATCAGGGCATCATCAGAGACGCCCGTGCTGCACTTAACTAATGTTAAAGAATTAGTTCCATAAGATTTTCGAGTGGGTAGTGATTTTAGAACTTCATATTAGCGAGATATTGCTTTACGCTGATACAATCAAATAGCACAGATTTGATCACATGAGCGGTAATCATTTGCCATTCCTAGCAAAATTTTATTTGGGTACTCTTAATTCGTTGTGTCTGGATTTAAATTTTCAGATAAATAGATTTTGTTTGAACTTTAATGCGAAGAATGGCCGAATGTCCGGTATGCCAAGATTAACCATTTTACCGTTAGTATTTTTATTCTTAATTGCTTGCACCGCCTATCCGGTAGCTGTCGCCGTTCCCGTTCTAGGTATCATTGGTGAAGGGTCTGAAATTTATGAAGGCCAGACAGTTGGTCTCACAAGCGGAAGTATCTCGCTTACAGGCATAGTGACCGGGATCCGTTGTCATGGGAATTATAAATATACTTTTTTGAGCCCTAACGGTGTTGGTTCGACTGGGCTTGCTGCTATCCAATGCCAGGATGGGCGCCTGGCGACAATACAATTTACAACGGAAAGTTCCGAAGAAGGATGGGGTTTTACAGATGATAATAAAGGAGATCCTTTTATTTTCACCTTTGGTAAGACTGACTCTGAAACAGTTGAAATCTACAAGCAGGTGATGCTTCGGAAGAAATTATGATCACTTCTCAGTGGTAGTTTAATAGTTGCAATAACGAAAGCGTGTTAAAAGTTAAGCATATAGATTTGTAAAATAGACCCAAGTAAAGAATTTCCTGCGGCACTAGATTTTCCTTTTTCTAGCCAGTGCGAAATATTTGGCATGCTATAATAGTAATAGTGGCTGATGTCCCGATTGAATTTTAGTTTAGCAAAAGGACATTAATATTCTTGTTAAAATATCATTGTAGATTTAGGTAGCCTTGAGAGCCATATTTAATATAGAGGTAAGTTAAATATGGTGAAAATAGACTGACCGCTTTGTAAATCGTAATCTACGATCTAACCATTTAGGTTTGGTTTAGACAGCTCTTGAAATGCAAAAAAATTGAACTAAATATAGAGATGTCTAGAGGCGCCTTAATAGGGTCTAACAGACAGAAATTAGGAGCTCGGCCATGATGGCGGGTTCCGCTTAAACCATATCGCTTTATAGGAGGATATGTTATGCGTACTTACGATTTATCACCCCTTTTTCGTTATTCTGTAGGCTTTGATCGGATAGAAAATTTGATGACGTCGGCCGTAAACCGGGCCGATCACTCCTCATCGTACCCGCCTTACAATATTGAAGCTTTGGGAGACAATACTTACCGAATTACCATGGCGGTAGCTGGTTTCGGTGAAGAAGATTTGGAAATTACCCAGAAAGAAAACTCCCTTGTAATTGATGGTAAAGCCCGCCAAGGGAATGGTGAGGTTAGTTATCTTCATCAAGGAATTGCCAGCCGAGCATTTGAACGAAATTTTGATTTGGCAGATTATGTAAAGGTTACCGGCGCTAATATCGAAAACGGTATGCTTACCGTCGATTTAGAGCGCGAACTTCCTGAGGCTCTAAAGCCACATAAAATTGCTATCAAGAACGGTCCGGCAAATGGGCTCGTTGATAAAGCCAAGAAACTTCTCGGCGCAGATGAGCAAGTAGCCGCCTAGTTTTAGGAAAAAAATCAAATTTTTAGGAGGTGCACTTTTAATACCGGTGCACCTCTTATTTTTATTACTATAATGATTTCAGTGCCGCGCAGGCACATGGCCGGCATTAGTCAAATATTCAAATTGCCCCAGTTATTCAAATAAAACTAGTGCCCGAGATTCGACACTTTCGCGCCGCCTTGCATCAATTGGGGTGTTTGGATCATCAAATGCAGTATGTGCGGTGAACGGCACGCCTTTTGAGTGGTCACTATCGAACACTTTGAATACGATTACTTCATCCGGCGTCATATCGGGAAAATAATACCAGAGGTGATCCGGGTGATACGAGATGTGGTAGGTTTCAGCGGTACGATGAGAGTAGCGTCGTTGTATAGGCACAAAACCTCTATTAGGTATTGTGCGTCCATCGCAAATTGCAAGGGGTTCTGCTTGCACTGGATGGCGAATCGGGCGCCAAGTCTGAACGATAGAAAAGCGACGTTTCAGACACTCCTCCGCTTCATTCGTTGGCAGAATATCACGTAACCGTTGTCGTGCGGAGCGGTCGGTGTAATCGTTGTGAGCGGCTTTTACCGGACCGCGGGTATTATTCTGGTTGGCAACAGTTTGATTGGCAGTCCTGAATGTGTGGTCAAATACCAGTACCTTTGATGCACCCGTTTGCGATTTAATCAATTCGGCAACTTCTGCATCGTAAACATTGGTAATTGAGTCTGCATCGTAAAAATTCCTAACTTTGGAAGGATGATACAGGAAGGTGAAACCATGGGTGGGCAAGGAAAATTCATTTTGGTGAGGGCGTCCGTTTTCGATAAGGCAGCGATGAGCCTCGTAGGTGGGTGGGCGTGCTTTGTGTTCCTCTTCCGGCCAATCCACATATATGATGGGTGTTTCTCCAGTATCGATAACGTAATTTAGGTCTGCTTCTATATGCATGAAATTCTCTCTCCCTTTCCTAAGGGGAACTTTAGCACCTAATCGGTAATCCGCAAATCACCTATGATCCGCTAATAAAGAAAATAAGAATGAGGACTTAAGAATGTGTAGAGTTTTTCTATTAGCGTGATCTACTCTGGAAATTGGAATATCAGTTAGGCTCCGATGGTTTGTTATAGCTTGCCTCTGATGCATCTAATATATTAGGCCCCTAATTTTATAATAATCAAATTCTTATATCCAATAACGTAGGTTGACTCAGGTGAAGAGCCCTAACACTGTTGGCTCCTGTTCTCGGACTGTGAGGCAAAGTGACTAGTCAGGTAGATAATCTGGTTTTAATTAAAGGCATTCCATTTTGAAGCATACTGGAGTAATGACATTTACAGTCGGTTGGGGTGACTGCTCGCCGTCAGGGGCCGTCTTTTACCCTAATTACTTTCGCTGGTTTGACGCAGCTATGTGGAATTTTTTCGATCAGGCTGATTGGCCTTTACGTGCTATGGAGGCCGAGCACGGCAACGTAGGGCTTCCTTTAATTGAGACCCACGTTAACTTCAAACGGCCTTGCCGTCTACATGATCTCTTGAGACTGGAGACCTCTATTACAGCCTTTGCGAGAAAAACTCTTGATATGTCTCACACTCTTTTTAACGGTGATAAAATTGCTATAGAGGCATCTGATATTCGTTTTTGGGGTGTTAAGCACCCCGACGGCTCTGGTCGACTTAAAGCGGCACTTATACCTGAAAAGGTTGTCACATATTTTAGCGTTTAACCGTTATTACAACAAATTGTAGGCACGATTAAGAAGCTTTGTATGAAGAACCTATAACGTAATCCACTATTGCCTCGAACCATGTAACCAGTCGAAGGCAAGATCTTCGTTGTCTAGAGGAGCAAAGCAGTCGTCTATTTGTTTTAGGTTCACCGTCTCAATTGTTTTGGGGTTCCAATAAGGTCTACGATCCTTGTCTATTAATATGGCGCGGGCACCCTCAAAATAATCATCCCTATCCATAAGGCGGAGGGCGAGGCGAAAATCCGTGATTAGGCATTCTTCGAGAGAGCATCCAGCGGCATATTGAATGTTCTTAAAGGTTAAAGCCTGGCTGAAGGGGCACATGGACCGGATTAAATCGATGGTGTTTCGAGACCAATCACCGTCTTCCTCTTCCAGTTGAGCAATGACATCGTGTAGGCTTTCAACTCCGAAACAACGTTCTATAGCAGGCGCTTCAACTTTCAAGTTTGCTGGACCGGGGTCTACTTCAAACCGCTTAATTGCCCGATCCGGATCTTCACCGCTGTGCAGGGCATCAATTAGGTTTTCTAATGAATTACTAGGCACGCAGTGATCAGCTATGCCAGAAAATATAGTATCGGCGGCGTTTAGTCGGGTCCCCGTCAAACCCATATACATACCGATGGCGTTGGGTGCCCTAGAAAGGAAGTGAGATGCACCAACATCTGGAAATAGACCCAGCGCAGTTTCCGGCATCGCGAAAATCGTACGCTCCGTCACAACACGTCTCTCCTGGGCGTGCACAGAAATACCAGCCCCGCCACCCATAACGATGCCATCCATGAGAGGAATAAAGGGTTTGGGATAGCGGTGTATTAACTGGTCGACTACATACTCGCAGCGGTACACTTCATGCATAAAAGCTTTGTCTCCACGATTCTCAACTACGGCAAGAACATCACCGCCAGCACAAAAGGACTTTGAGCCTGCTCCACGGACTACAACACAATTGACACTCGGGTCATCGGCCCAATCTGTTAGCAATTGCCAAATCTCATGGAACATTGCCATATTGATAGCATTTAGGTTGGCGGGGCGGTTCAGCGTTAAAATTGCAACTCCATATTTTACACTCTCTAAAATTTCAACGTGTTTGGTCATTTTTTACTCTGGTAAGCGGCTTGTAAAAGGCGCCTATCAATCTTACCCGTGGGACCTGTCGGCCATTTCCTTACCACGTAGATATCGGTTGGCCAGAACTTACGGGTGATGCCCTGTTCATCGAACCAAAGTCGTATAGTTTTGATTGTGAGTTCACTCCCGTCACATATCTGAACGCAGGCGAGAGGCAATTCACCTAGGCGATTATCTGGAAGTCCAACAATTACCGCATGAATAATTTGGGGGTGAGAGCAGAGCACCTCTTCCAGATCAGAGATCGGCACAGTTTCAGCACCACGCCTTAGTACGTTCTTTCTTCGCCCTGTTATTTGTAAATAATTTTCGGTATCCAGGCTGCCTAGATCTCCGGTGTCAAAAAATCCCAAGTCGTCAACCACATCTACAACAGTACCATCTTCGATGAGATACCCAGCACAAACAGCAGGACCTCTCACCAAAATTCGACCCGTTTTATTGGGCGGTAGAGAATTGCCTTGGTCGTCAGCTATAATAATATCAATTTCTCGCTGTGGAGTGCCCGTACTTTCAATAACGCGTTGGCGTGGTGTCTCTGCATCCGTTGACGTGACGTGCCCAAATTCGGTCATACCTAGGGCCCGGGAGATACGAAACGGGAGGTTATCCATGGCGCGTTCAATTACCGACTCCGGCAAAGTATCTCCTGATTGAGTGAAGAGCCGTATACCCTTGAGAGAGCGGCGAACGTTTTCATTTGCGTTCAATAGGTCAATTATGAAAGCGGCTGTTCCAAGGGTTACAGTTACACCATTGGCTTTGACCAGCTCTGCCATCCGATAAGGATCCCAGCTTTCCTGCATTACCAATGTTCCACCCGCTTGAAGGGCACAACGTACACCGTACAAGTAGCCGAAGGTATGCCCGACTGGTAATGCTAGGTGTATTACATCGTCTGACGAGATACCTTGTCGTTCGATAGTTGATTGTACCGTTTCAAGCACTGTGTCGTGAGCGTGGACGACGCCTTTTGGAACTCCGGTAGTTCCTGATGTGACGGCGACCTCAAGGGGATCAAGGCCAAATCCCGCATTTTCTGTGGCCTGGGTATCGGAAAGGCTGGGTGCCTTAGTAATTAGATCTCTCCATGAGCGAAAGGTTGTCCCGTTTCCACGCAAAAGAACAGGTTCTAAAGCCCCAACCGCATTGTTACAGGCAGCTTTAATGGTATTTGTGCGATTTTCTCCAAGGTAATTATCGCTCGTTATCCAAAGACTTGGTCGCAGAAGGTTAAGAGCTCGGCAAACCTCCCGAGGCCCCCATGTGATAGGGCAGAAGGCGAATATGGTATTTGCCAGTTCACATCCGAGCATGATCGGAGCAAATTCTCGCCAATTGGGAAGTTGAACAAGAACAATTTGTCCTCGCTCCAGTCCTGCATTGTGAATAACTGAGGCACTGCAAACTGATTCCTCCCAAAGCTCGGCATAGGTCAGATTGCCTGTTTCGTCAATTACCGCCGTTTTGCTTGGATAGTTTTTGGCTCGATCGCGCACTCGTCGCCAAAGAGGAGGTTTCCCCCACCAACCCTTTTCTTCCCAGTCGGTTCGAGGGCGACGTTCTAGGCTGGGTAGAGATTTGATGCTGCACAAGGATCTAGGCATTATTTCAATCGTACGACGCCCTAATATCCTCCAATTTGAAAGGTTCGTCTTTGTCCGGGACTATAATTTTGTTATCGTGTCCAGGAAATATAAGCATGTTGTATTTTTCTTGAAGACGCCTGCATTTCATTGCTGATTGAGCCCAGGCGGATGGGTCTTGGTTGAGGATGTTACCAACGAAGGGTTCGCCCCACGTAGCGGCAACATAAATATGATCAGATGCCAAAAGCACCCAACCCGTGTGGGGCAAGTTAATTGCGACACCGAGAGAACCCCAGGTATGGCCTGGCAAGCTCACCGTCCAAATACCGCGATAAATCTCCATGTCGCCATAGAGTGTGGTAGCTCGGTCCGGGATCAGGCAGGCCCAGTCTTTACGAGTAAATCCTTGAGGGCTTGTGACACCCCAGAGAGTTGTTAAGTCTTCACGCAACATTCCACCTTTCACGTTCACTACACCACGGAGTTCCTCTTCGTGGAGCAAAATGCGGGCGTCGGTGGTGGCGAATTTTGGTAAGTTGCCAGCATGGTCCGTGTGGAGATGGGTAATAATGACGTCGTCAAAATCTTTAGGCTTTAGACCGTGTTGCTCTAGGCGTTGGGAGAAAAGGCCGTTGTCCCCAGGTTCGTAGTCCATCGCGTCAGTGTAGTAGTTATTCTTCCAGTCACGCTTAGCAGTATCGCTAAACCCAGTATCAACGAGGATCCTCCCACCAGAATGTTCGATGATATAGGCGTAAACAGGGTGGGCAATTTGCCCCTCCCTAAGTCTCGGATGACCGCAACTCAGATGTTTGGATGCGTTTTTGTCAGGGTGGCCTACGGCGACCATTTCAAAGTCCATAGCCGTAACCCCACACTCTAAAACCTGCAAAGATATGTTTGATACCATGGGCAGATTCAGAGTTTCTGGCCGGGGTGAAGTTCAATTAAACCGAGCAAAAAACCACCTGTGAAACTGGGATGGACAAATACATGGCGTCCACGTGAATCATCGAAAACTGGCTCCACTAGTTCTCCGCCAGCACCTTTGATTTGCTGCATTGCGTCTTCCAAGTCTTCTACCTGCATACAGATGTGGTGGATACCAGGCCCTCTTTTTTCTAAAAACTTGCGCAGCGGTGCGTCTTCACTAACGGGTCGGATGATCTCAAAGCGCACGCGGGTATTTTCGTTGTCCTCGTGTTCGTAGTACGTAGTGGTAACGCCATGCGGGTGAATATCTTCGCCATATAGGGGTTTAATACCAAAGAGGCCAAGCACACTAGCCGATGGTTCGGTGTCCTTAGCACCGATAGAAATATGCTCGAATCCCGTGATCTTAATCATCTAATTCTCCTAGTTTTATACGCTTCCGGCACCTGCTTCAGGCGATTTTGATGTAATGATAAACGTTGTTTGGAGCAGCCTTCGTTGACATCTTAAACATAGTATTACAGCCTTTTGGGGGCAAGATGGCCACGTTACCATATGGACCACCACCCAGGGAAGCTTCGCCGTCCGGGAAGGCACCGCTGTAATCGTAGGTATTCCCGAGTCCATGTTGAAAGTCATCC
>PTLH01000080.1 GCA_002938035.1 Alphaproteobacteria bacterium MarineAlpha3_Bin6 | reverse complement strand
GGCTTGGCATTAACGAATGATGGAAAAATTCTCTATGTTGCCAATGGTCTTTCCGATGACATAACTGTTATCGAAACTGCTTCCGGTAGGACTATAAAATCTGTTCCAGTGGGCATGGTGCCCTATGCCATCCTAATCGACGACGAATGATAAGGTGATCCGTCTTATCAAATATCTGGTCAGCGCATTCACATTTTGTGCGTTGATATCGGCAACTGAAGCGAACTCTAAGAACTTTGTCTTTGCATATTTAATGGCTGAAGACGATCCTCGATATCTCACTAAACGACGGTATACCGGTCTTACCTTGAGGCAACAATATCCATCGATTTCCGGAGCTAAGGTAGCTATCCGCGAAAGCCGTATATTGAGTCGTTCGCTTGGCATCACATTTAAACTTATTGAAAAATCTCTACGAGTAGATGGGGACTATATATCTATTATTAAGTCACTAATTAACAATGGTGTTAAAGTCTTTCTCCTTGATATCCCCGCCCAAACCTTGCGCGTGATAACAAAAGAATTCAAGAAGGAGCCGGTTCTATTATTCAATATTCGAAATCGTGATAATGATCTTCGTAACAAAAATTGTTCTATTAACCTCTACCACTCAATTCCTAGTTATCGAATGCTTACAGACGCCTTAGCGCAGTACCTTGTGAAACGTGGTTGGAAGGACGTTTTGCTATTGCGTGGTCCGGAGAAGAACGATCATGCCTATGCAGACGCATTTGTTTCCTCTGCCCGTAGACTCCGAATAGACATCGTTGATGACCGAAACTTTACCCTTTCAAATGATCCACGAGAACGCTCCAAGTCAAACGTTTCATTGTTAACGGGTGGTGTTGATTACGACGTTGTATTTGTAGCAGATAGTCAAGGTGAATTTAGTCGTTACGTTGCCTACCAGACTTACCTGCCTCGACCGATGGTCGGCGACGAAGGACTAACACCCGTAGCGTGGCACTGGACATGGGAACGTCACGGGGCACCGCAACTTAATCAAAGGTTCGCCCGTATCGAAAAGAACCGTCACATGAGAAGTGAAGATTGGGCTGCCTGGATCGGAATTAAATCTGTAATCGCCGCAATGCGAAAGACGCAATCGCAAGATATTAACGTTATACGACAATTTTTAATTGATGATGGTACTACCATCGATACCTATAAAGGAAACCCAAGCAGCTACAGGGCGTGGAGTAACCAATTGCGGCAGCCAATCCTATTGCATACCCACAATGCAGTAATCGCACGAGCACCTATTGATGGGTTTTTACACCAGATCAATAATTTAGACACTATGGGTTACGATCATGGAGAGTCAAAATGCCAAATTGCAAATTGAAATTTTATCCACGTCGAATGAAGTCAATAGGTGTCGCAATTATTTCGATTTTTTGTGTAACCGTTTTATTGATACATGAGGCTTCCGGAAAAGGTAATTTGGCTCGTCGCGCGGAACGTCTTGAGGAACTCAAGATTAATGCTGAGAAAGGCTTCTCAATAAAAAAATACCTCTTAGAGACCGGAAAGTATTATCGTTGGCGTATCATATCGGACGGACGTGACGAATATAGCTTCGTTTTTCCAAAGTTGTCCCGGAACGTCTGGATTGGCCAGGTCGTGATCGAGAAGAAAGAGGTGAAACCATTTGGTGGGATCTATTCCCTGGAATTTGATGAAGAAGGTGAGATTGACGTGTACTTTCTGCCTATTCGTCCAGGGAAGTATGATTTCTATGTGGAGAACTACCGTGAGAGCGGAATGCTAGGACAAATTATAGTGAAATAGATAAAATTCCAGGACCAATACTATGCGTTCTAAAAAGATTATAAAAATCCTGACCTTTGTTTTTTTGATTTAAGTAAATATGGATTTCCAAATTCAATATTCCCTAGATGTTAATGATGTGAGCCATAGCTTTGGGCAAACAAAAGTAATTGATCAAATTTCATTCACTGTCGGTACAGGGGAATTTAAGGTTCTGCTAGGTCCTAACGGGGCCGGCAAAAGTACGCTGTTTTCCTTGATTACTCGTTTGTATGATACAAAAAAGGGTAGTATTTCGATTCAGGGAAATAGCCTAGATAAGAGCCCCTATCTTGCCCTTCGTCATGTAGGTGTGGTTTTCCAATTACCAACTTTAGATCTTGACCTAACTGTTCGACAGAACCTTCATTATCATGCCTCATTGCATGGATTAATGAGATCTGACGCTGGGGAACGCATGGTGATCGAGCTCGACAGACTGAATATGGCAGACCGAATTGATGAACGCGTGAGAAATCTAAACGGAGGTCACCGAAGGCGTGTGGAAATTGCCCGTGCATTATTACATTCACCTAATTTGCTGTTGCTTGACGAACCTACCGTGGGTTTGGATGTCCCAACAAGAAACGATATTGTTGATCATGTTCACCAACTTTCGACAGAAGATGGTATAGCGGTACTTTGGGCTACACATCTGATTGATGAAGTTCGTGATACCGATACCGTAATTGTTTTACACGAAGGTTCCATAATGTCTGACGGCTCTTTGAAAGAGGTGCTGGAACAAACCCGTAGTAATGATATTGGAGAGGCTTTTGAGCGCCTAACGACGGGAATTTCCATATGAGTTTATCCCACTACTCCCTGTGTTTGACAGGTGTACTCGTTCGCGAAACGCTTCGCTTCATACATCAACGGGAAAGGTTCATTGCCGCACTCGTACGTCCCCTCGTTTGGTTGCTTATCTTTGCAGTGGGTTTTCGCTCAGCGTTGGGTGTGTCAATTATTCCCCCTTACGAGACCTATATTCCCTATGAAGTTTATATTGTGCCAGGACTTATAGGAATGGTTCAGCTTTTTAACGGTATGCAGAGCTCTCTCTCCATGGTTTATGATCGCGAAATGGGCAGTATGCGAACCTTACTGGTGAGCCCCCTTCCTCGTTGGTATTTACTTATTTGCAAGCTTATAGCTGGAACTCTCGTCTCTGTATTGCAGGTTTATGCCTTTTTGTTGATTGCTGCAGTGTTTGGCTTCATGAACCCGCTAATGGGTTATATTTGGTTACTACCTGCCTTACTCATTTGCGGATTGATGCTTGGTGCATTTGCAATGGTGTTATCTTCGCTTATCAAGCAATTGGAAAATTTTGCCGGCATAATGAATTTCGTAATTTTTCCGATGTTATTCCTGTCTTCGGCTCTTTACCCATTGTGGAAAATACGTGAGAGTAGTTATTTCATTTACCAGATTTGCAGTTTAAACCCGTTTAACTATGCTGTTGAACTGATCAGATTTGCTTTATACTCGCAATTTAATTGGGAGGCATGCCTGTATACTTTCATTTCACTGATTTTCTTTTTGGGGGCCGCTATTTATGCCTATGATCCGGCACGGGGAATGGTTGGGCGAAAATTGACTACTAGTGAATAAAACGCTTTTTTTCAATAAGATAAAGTTTAACCTCCTGCAATTAGTGTTAATCTGTTTCATCAAATTTAGACAAAAAAAGATGTGTAAAGTTAGTGATAAACCCTATACGGGAGATAAGTTTTGCTTTCAAAGTAAATCCGGGGGTATTTTTTGTTTATGAAAGTTTTTCGGATGAGTATGTCTATAGGGATATTAACCCTTATCATCGTTTGTCTGTCAGGTCTCCAAAATTCAATTGCTAAAGAGCCTCAGGTTACGGTGGGAGTGTTGAAGTTTGGGACGGTTAACTGGGAACTTAACGTAGTTAAACATCACAAGCTTGATTTTAAAGAAGGGTATAATCTGTTAGTTAAGGGGTTTGGCGGAAAAAATGCTACGGCTGTCGCTCTGCAGGGTGGTGCGGTCGAGGCAATTGTAACCGACTGGATTTGGGTTTCCCGTCAACGCTTTGCCGGGCGCGACTATACATTTGTACCGCATTCTGTAGCCGTTGGCGGATTGGTAGTACATCCCAACGCCGGTATTAATTCTTTAAAGGATCTTCGTGGTAAAAAAGTTGGTATTGCTGGAGGACCTGTGGATAAGAACTGGCTAATGCTAAGGGCTTACGCAAAGAAAACGATTGGTATAGATCTTAAAGAAATTGTTGAGCCGGTATTTGCCGCACCGCCCCTCCTTAACAAGTTTATGCTCAAAGGAGAAATTCCGGTAGTATTGAATTTTTGGCACTATGGCGCTCGATTAAAAGCGGCAGGTATGAAAGAAATTGTGCGTGTCATTGATCTGCTGCCGGGGCTAGGTGTGAAACGGCGTCCGCCATTAATTGGTTGGGTATTTAGTGAGGTTTGGGCTAAGAGAGAACCAAAGAAAATTCAGAGTTTTCTCCGCAGTCTTCGGGCGGCAAAAACGATTCTTGAAAAATCTGATGCCGAATGGGAACGCATAAAACCCGTGACCAAGGCAAAGAACGAATCTACTTTCATAGCACTTCGTAACGCTTATCGCCTGGGCATTCCTCAGTCTTTCGGTGATGAGGATGTAGCTGCCGCTGAAACTTTATTCAAGGTGCTTGCTAAGTATGGAGGCAAGGACTTAGTTGGCAACTCTACCACGCTGACACCCGGTACCTTTTGGTCTGGTTTTCGTTACTAGTGGATCGACTTTACGGTGACGGTAACCACAAAAATCAAAAACCGTTATTCATTAAAAGTGACTTCCCTGATCCTGTTCTTATGTGTTTGGCAGTTTGCCTCTATTTGGATCGACGTAGATGTTTTGCCCTCACCCGCAAGGGTAGCTTCAAGTATTCATGAACATTTATTTGCCGGGGACCTCTTATCAAGCGTGGCTATTACTTTGGCCCGGGTTGGCGTGAGTTTTTTTATAGCGATGGCATTTGGTGTTGCGGTTGGGGTGTTAATGGGGCGCAACCGGAATTGGGATGCTGCTCTCGATGGCTTGTTGATCCTGAGTCTGAATTTGCCGGCACTTGTCGTAATTATTTTATGTTATCTTTGGTTTGGGCTTGGTGAATTTGCGGCCGTTCTTGCTGTATCTATTAATAAATTTCCCATTGTCGTAGTGAATATGCGTGAGGGAGCAAAAGCGGTAGATATGGATTTGTTGCAGGTGACCCAGGCATTTAAAGTTTCTCCATACCGGACGTTCTTTAAAGTTTATCTCCCGCAGCTGTATCCTTACTTACTTGCTTCTGCACGGTCTGGTTTGGCTCTCGTCTGGAAGATTGTACTTGTTGTTGAACTGCTCGGTCGAAGTGATGGGGTAGGATTTAAGTTGGGGATATATTTCCAATTTTTTGATATCACCAGCATATTGGCGTACAGCTTTGCATTTATTTTCGTTGTGATGATTATCGAGTTGTTGGTGATAGCACCGCTAGATAGACGCTTGATGGAATGGCGATAATGAGCGCGGTATCGGTTGAAATTTTAAAAAAAATTTATAACAACGGCGTCTCTAGTCAATCATCGGTGACGGCGTTAGAAAACTTTCGTCTAGAGATTAAAAGGGGTGAGTTCACGTGCATAGTAGGGCCTTCAGGTTGTGGAAAGACGACACTATTAAACTTAATTGGAGGGCTGGATAAAAATTTTGAAGGTGTAATCAGTGTTAACGGTGTGTCACCGCAACGAAGTTCGGCGGTGGGGTATATGTTTCAATCACCTCGTCTTATGCCGTGGCTAAATGTTGGACAAAATGTCGGATTAGTGGTCGATAAGGAGCCAAATAAGGATAAAAAAATAAAGGAATTACTATCTGAAATGGAGTTAGATAAATTTATTAATGCCTACCCAAAAAGCCTATCCGGAGGCATGCGTCGCCGGGCCGCCCTTGCCAGGGCATTCATAACCGAGCCCGACCTTTTGCTCCTGGATGAACCTTTCTTGTCACTTGATGTGCCGGTTGCGAATCGATTACGTAAAATGCTTCTTAATCTCTGCAAACGCCGTTCGGCAACTGCGGTTTTTGTTACGCATGATTTGCGTGAGGCTATATATTTAGGTGATCGTTTGGTCTTTATGTCGGGAACTCCAGGACGTGTTGTTCTAGACTTATTAGTAGACTTACCCAGCCAACGCCTACCAGAAGATCCCGATGTAGAAAGATTTAGGCATAATCTCCTGGAACAGCATCCGAGGTTACTTGCGGGACTAATTGAAGATACTGAAAGTGTAGGGAATACTTAAAATTTTTTTGATATAAATAAAGTGCGATTGTTTATATTTCGTCTTCAAGTTGATCCCACTAAATTGTCATGAGGTCTTCCCCGATAACAAGGGCACCAGAATAATCATGTCCGATAATTTCCATTAGTTCAGACGGCTCGGAATGGGATACCATGTGAGTGGTGGCCAGTATCTTAGGATCTGCATCTTTTGCTATTAATCCTAATTTTTCTGGAAATGTGTGGTATCGGGCCATGGCTTCGATCCTGTGTTCAGCACTTTTCCAACCACCACCTGGTACAAACGGTACCTTAGCTGAATGCATACATTCGTGGACTAAAAGGTCGACGTTATAGGCATTTTTAATAATATTTTCACAAGGTCGAGTATCACCCGAAATAACAATGCTTCGATCTTGGGTGTCAAAACGGTATCCAAAGGCAGGGTCCACTGGTGGATGTTCAACATGAAATGCCCTGGTTTTTAGCCCGTCTATCTCCATTTCTATCTCCTCCCCAATCTCATGGACGATTACCTCGGGAAGGGGCCTTTTTGTTCCCTGATGCTCAACACGGATTTTCAGGTCATATTCATGAACGGCCAGCATGTTTTCAATTATCTTCTTTTGACGAATTGGACCGTAGATGTGTAAAGGTTTATCAGCTCCCATAATCCAGCGTGTAATAATAAAATGGTCTAAGTCAATATAGTGATCCGAATGATGGTGGGTTATTAGGACGTTATTAATTTGAGGTGGACTGACGTTTCCTTGAACGAGTTGGTTCACTGTCCCCGATCCACAGTCGACCAGGATGTTAACATTTCCTGCTTTAATTAATTGAGCAGGGCCACGCCGTTTTGGGTTGGGAGTTGGTACTCCGGTTCCTAACAGTGTTATTTGCATTTTTATAATACCTCTATTCTTGAGATCGGAATGCACTTTGGTCATTATTCAGGGTAAAGCCATTAGCATCCATGATTCATTAGCCACGAAGGTTTTGTATGTTTTTAAGTCAGCTACCTTCCTTTCCAACTTTCCAGATAATGCTTTTGTAGTACCAAACTTGACATGCATCGATGCATTCATTCTTATCACTTATATTCTGGATATTTAGAAGAGAATTCTGATGGCGAGCGTTGTAGATCCACATTCAGGACTTCATTTTTTTGAATTAAGCCACATCTGGGGGCACGGCACTCCGTCAATGCCGGGACATGAAGATGTTTCATTAAAACGGGGTGTAAAACATGCTGAACACGGGGTCATGACACACAGGATACGGATGGTTATGCACTCAAGTACACACCTTAACTCACCAATTCACTTAATTCAGAATGGCGAAGGCGTAGGTGAACTGGATATTCAAAAGTGTTTCGGCGTTGGCGCGGTTATCTTCGTTCCTAAGAAGAAATGGGAATTGGTCACTGTTTCAGATTTAAATAGTGCAACACCTAAAGTTCGATCGGGCGATATTGTAATCATTGTAACGGGGTGGCATACAAAATACTCAGACAGTTTGGAATATTTTGGTGAATCTCCAGGCCTTTGTATCGAAGCTGCGGAATGGTTGGTGGAAAAAGGGGTCAAGCTTGTTGGTGTCGATACGCCTCAAGTTGATCATCCGTTAGCAACTTCCCTAGGCCCACATCGTGGTGGGCCGCTCATGAAACGTCTCCCTAAAAAATACGAAGACGAGACTGGACGTGATCCTAAAATTGATTTTCCGGTGTGGAATGGTGCTCACAAACTATTGTTACAGGCTGGTATCCCTACTATTGAAAATGTTGGTGGTGATGTAGCAGAACTTGCCGGAAAACAAGCGTTAATACATGCGTATCCATGGAAATGGATCGAGGGTGATGCCTCTGTTATTCGTTTAGTAGGCATACTTGATCCGGGTGGAGACTATCGAATTGAACCCGGTAACGGCTAAAATGAGGTAGCATTAATGTCCACTGATTGCCTCAAATATTATGACTTAACCCATCGCTGGGGGCATGGGATGCCGCAATGGCCTTCAAGTCCCGGTGTTAATGCCTATGTTAAAAAATTTCATGCTAAGGATGGCGTGTATGAGATGGAGTTTGAGGGGATTATGCACCGGGGTACGCACATGGATGCGCCTCTTCATGTGACTGAGAATACGCCTTCACTCACCGGGTATCCGCTCTGGCGCTTCTTTGGTACAGGTGTTGCAGTTTCCATCCCAAAGGGAAAGTGGGGTGTCATTACGGCGGAGGAATTAGAAAATTCCGAACCAAGAATTTGCGAAAATGATATAGTAATGATCAACACTGGCATGCATCATAAAATGGCGGATACTGACGAATATTATGCCTATTCTCCTGGGCTTTATAAAGAGGCTGCCGAGTGGCTGGTAGAAAGGAAAATCAAGATGATGGGGATTGATGTCCAGGCACTTGATCACCCCTTAGGTACAAAATTGGTGGACCATGGACCGGGTCCCTCGCATCCTCATTTAATGGACGAATACATGGATGAAGTGGGACGTGATGTTATGGACGATTTTCCTCACTGGGAAATCTCCCATAAAACACTAATGGTCAAAGGCGGAATACCGGGGATCGAAAATGTTGGTGGTGATTTGGATGACGTAACAGGGAAGAGGTGTACCTTTATGGCATTCCCGTGGCGCTGGCCAGAGGGTGAGGGGTGTGGTGTTAGGGTTATAGCCGTTGTAGATCCTGAACAGGAATTTAGAATTCCAGACCTCCAAGAATAGGTTAGCTAATCTGGTCACATTGTTAAAAACGAAAAAGGTTTTGAATTGTCAAAAATAATTTCCCAACAACTGAAAGATCCTCTCAGCATGTTTGATGTTTCTGGGCAAACGGCTGTTGTCACAGGTGCATCTGGAGCATTTGGGCGTGGAATATCCATAACTCTTGGTGCTCTTGGGGCAAACGTGATGTTAGCGTCAGGTAGTGAGGAAGAGCTTAACGGCGTTGCCGAAGAAATACGCGAAGTTGGCGGGCAGGCGGAAACAATTGTCCGACGACCAGATAGTCTCGATGATGCGGAAGCAATACGAGATACTGCACTGAAGAAATTTGGTTCAATTAAAATGTTAGCCATTGGCTCGGGCTATAATAAGGCGGGTTTTATCCATGAAATGGACTACCAAGATTGGCAGGATGTGATGGATGCCAACGTTAGGGGAGCTTGGTTCATGGCCAAAGCTATTGGTTCCTATTGGATCGAAAATGACGTGCGGGGGAAGGTGGTATTGATGTCATCTGTCAGAGGGCGGCATGGAAATATTTCTGGGTATACCGGGTATTGTGCATCGAAAGGCGCGACTGACTCCCTTACACGCGTTTTGGCAACAGAATGGGCTAAACATGGTATTACTGTAAATGCAATAGCCCCTACAGTGTTCAGATCAAAGTTGACCGCGTGGATGTATGGAGATGATGAATTGGGCCAGGCTACTAAAGCGCGTTCTCTCTCCCGTATACCACTTGGTAGGCTGGGGGAGGTCGAAGACTTAACGGGGATGGCTCTTTATTTATTGTCCCCAGCCTCAGATTTCTGCACTGGCCAAGTTATGTATGTGGATGGCGGATATACTGCAGGGTAAAGTTTTTGTCTAAATCAAAAATCGCGGTGATCGGTGCCGGTCTCATGGGCCATGGTATAGCATATATTTTTGCGGCTGCCGGAAACCGTGTCTCCATTTATGACCCCGACAAATTAGCACTTTCTTCAGTTGTTGGCCGGATTTCTGAAATTTTTGAATTATTGGGACAACCGCCCGAGGAGTTAGATAATATCTATATCTTTGAAAATATGGAGAACGCTATTGAACAGGCAGAGGTAGTTATAGAAGTAATCCCTGAGCAACTGGAATTAAAAAAGGCACTTTTCGAGCAGTTAATTTTGAACACACCTCAAGAAACAATCTTGGCTACTAACACTTCTGGAATACCAATTGAACAAATAGCTAAGGATACAAAGGAGCCGCAACGAATTTTGGGCACTCATTTTTGGAATCCGCCTCACCTGGTTCCTTTGGTAGAGGTTATCCAAAGTCATTTCACCGACCCCAAGATCATCGAAAGGATGTTAGTATTATTAACGTCCGTAGGTAAAACCGCGGTTCACGTTAAAAAAGATATTCCCGGTTTCATTGGTAACAGATTACAACATGCCCTAAAACGAGAGGCTATAAGTTTGGTCGAGAACGGTATTTGTGATGCAGAAACGGTTGATTTGGTTGTGAAAGAAGGGTTCGGTATGCGATTGGCCGTGATGGGGCCATTAGAAAATTCCGATCTAGTGGGATTAGACCTGACACTAAATATACACAAATTTCTTCTTTCGGATTTGGATACTTCAACCGA
>PTLH01000008.1 GCA_002938035.1 Alphaproteobacteria bacterium MarineAlpha3_Bin6 | reverse complement strand
AGGAGGAAGAGGAGAAGGAAGAGGAGGAGGAAGAGGAGAAGGAAGAGGAGAAGGAAGAGGAGAAGGAAGAGGAGAAGGAAGAGGAGGAGCCCCCTTTAAGCGAAGAAGAAAAAAAGGAAGCGCTATCCTTAATTAATCAGATTTCTGAGTTGGGGGTTTCGGCGGAAACCAAAAAGGAGTTGGAAGAATATAAGATCGATATTAAAGAAGGTGAATTTGAAAAAATGGATCTCAAATATTTACAGGCATTGCACAAACGCCTCGCCAAATGAAATGTAGTATGGAAAATAAGATTATCTTTCATATTTGTCGGAGCGATGAATGGCATTCTGCTATCGAGAGAGGCATGTATTCCGGTTCATCTCAGGATAAGAAAGACGGATACATTCATTTTTCAGCCTCTAACCAAGTGATTGAAAGTGCAGCTAAGCATCGCGCTGGACAGAAAGGACTGGTGTTGCTAACGGTGGATGGAGAGCTGTTAGAACCATCCTTGAAATGGGAGGCCGCAAGAGGTGACGAGTTGTTCCCGCATCTTTACGGTGACCTGCCAATTAATGCGGTGTTAAGGGCGGAGGAATTGCCGCTGGGGCCTGATGGGTTACATATATTTCCTAAATTAGCCATCTCGACCTAAATTTTAACTTTCCAGACACATTAGACATATAGAATTTCGGAATGGATGCGTTCGCACATTCCAATCTGACCGGCATCGCAATCGTGGCACTGGCGGCCCTAGTCTGCGGTATGACTATGGAGCGGGTTAAGCAGCCTGCTTTTGTAGGTTACATACTCGCAGGGTTACTGTTAGGTCCGACGGCCTTCGGTATTGTCGAGGACAGGGAACAGATAGATACGATTGCAGAGCTTGGTGTATTGATGCTGCTCTTTGTCATAGGGATGGAACTCTCGATACGTCTATTCCTACGACTTTGGAAATTTGTGCTGATAGCAACCTCGATTCAAATATTAGCTGCAGGATCATTAACCTTGCTTCTATCATCTCTACTGGGCTGGAGTTTTGGCATGTCAATTCTGTTGGGATTTGTCATTGCTCTTTCAAGCACCGCTATTGGAATTAAAATTCTAGAAGACACAAATGAGCTAAAAACCCGTACGGGTATTTTATCTGTTGGGATTTTGATTGCACAGGATTTGGCTTTCATACCCATAATACTTGTACTTGGCATCATCTCTGTTGGTGAGACCAATTATCAGGGTCTCCTGGTGCTCATTGGGTCCATTCTCATAATGGTTATGTTAATGTGGTATCTGGCTAAAGGCGGCAAGGTACATTTGCCGTTTCTTTCAAATGTCGTTCAGAATGTAGATCTCACTCCACTGGGTGCTTTGGCTTTATGTTTTGGGGCAGCGGCGATATCTGGTTTGTTAGGTTTGTCCCCAGCCTACGGTGCGTTCTTAGCGGGGTTGGTGCTTGGAAATAGTGGAGAAAGGCCTGCCTTTGTTGGTAGTACGCGGCCAATCCAAAGTATTCTGATGATGGTTTTTTTCCTCTCTATCGGACTACTTATTGATCTGCCTTTTATTATTGCTAACCTCGGTACAGTATTGGTTTTACTTTTTGTCGTGACCATCTTTAAAACAGCGATGAATACAGCAATTCTTAAATTGCTTGGTCAACCTTGGCCACAGGCATTTATGGTTAGTGTTGTTTTATCTCAGATTGGGGAGTTTTCATTTCTCTTGTCAAAGGCGGGACTAGAAGCCGGATTGATTGGGGAAGACGTGCTCCGCCTCGTCGTAGCAGTCACCGTGTTGAGCCTTGCAGTGAGTCCTTTTTGGGTGGTAACAGCTAGGCGTCTTCACAAAATAACCGGGAGTGTTGTTACTCTTCGGGAAGTCATGACGTTTGTATATAGTTATGAGGCTGATTTCATCGCCGCCGCTTCATTGAAGATTCGACCAAAATGTGCGTTGGTCATTCGTCGTCTAAAAAAGGGGATAGAAAAAAAATATTTAACAGAATTGATTAACAAACTTAACTACTTAGCTGCCCGTTTTACGAAGCATCTATCTTCACGCCAAAAAATAAATGCAGCTAACGATAATCCTCTTGGGAAAAAGAATCCAGAAAAAAAAGTTTCAAAAAGTGCCTGATTTCTCTGTAGAGGATTCAGCTCGTTCTAAGGGCCATTTCTTTATTGCTGGAGTTGATGAGGCGGGACGTGGATCTTGGGCCGGGCCTGTAGTCGCCGGTGCAGTGATATTAGAGGCTGATAATTTAATACCCCCTCTGCGGTCCGAATTGGACGATTCAAAAAAGCTTACTGTTAGAAAACGTCAAACGCTATTTGAGATGTTGCCCACTTGCGCTTCAATTGGGGTCGGTATAGCCGATGTTAATGAAATAGATAGACTTAACATTCTAGAGGCAAGTTTTCTCGCCATGGCGCGGGCCATTTCCGATCTGCCACAAAAACCCGGCTACGTTATTGTGGATGGCAATAAGGTGCCGGATTTACCCTATCCTGGCGAGTATGTGGTGAAAGGAGACAGCCGTTCACTTTCGATTGCTGCCGCGTCAATCGTTGCCAAGGTTACCAGAGATAATATCATGGTAAACTTGGCCAAAACCTTCACAGGTTATGGCTGGGAGCGAAACGCTGGTTATGGTACCCAAGAGCATAAAATGGCGCTAGAACGTCTTGGGGTCACCGAACATCACCGTAAAAGCTACGCTCCAATTATCAAGATCTTGAGTAAAAGTTGAGTTTAATGCCATATGTTGGAAAGAAAAAAATATAGAGGTTATTGATTCTAAATAGATCTTGACGCTGTACGCCTTACTAAACAGGATACATATTATGCTTGGGGGAATAAAAACGAAGGTTAATCAAATCCTTAAAGGAGATTGTATCGAACAAATGCGCTCCTTGCCGAAAGGATCTGTCGACGCCGTATTCGCAGATCCACCCTACAACCTGCAGCTATCGGGAGAACTTCTACGTCCCAACAATACGCTGGTTGATGGGGTGGACGATAAGTGGGACAAATTCGAAAGTCTTGCTTCTTATGACAAATTTTCTCGAGAGTGGTTAAGTGCCGCCCGGGATGTTTTGAAAGAAAATGGCTCGCTTTGGGTCATTGGCTCTTACCACAATATATTCCGAGTGGGGGCTATTCTTCAGGAACTAGGTTTCTGGATTTTGAACGATGTTGTCTGGAGAAAGACGAACCCAATGCCTAATTTTCGCGGCAGGAGATTTACCAACGCTCATGAAACTTTAATTTGGTGTTCAAAAGGTCAGAACGCAAAATATACATTCAATTATGAAGCGATGAAGGCTCTTAACGAAGATATTCAAATGCGTTCCGATTGGTTGTTACCAATTTGCAATGGAAGTGAGCGCATAAAAAAGGACGGTAGGAAGGCTCATCCAACCCAAAAGCCTGAGGCGTTACTCCATCGGGTAATTCTGTCATCAACGCTCGTTGGTGAAACTATTTTGGATCCCTTTTTCGGCAGTGGCACTACGGGTGCTGTGGCCCGAAAGTTGGGACGAAACTTTATTGGTATAGAACGCGATGAGGAGTATATAGAAATAGCCAAAAAACGCTTACAAGACATCCCTAAGGTAAAAGATGTCAACCTTTTCACGACACCTTCAAAGAAAACGGAACCACGTGTACCATTTGGATCGCTGGTCGAGCGGGGATTATTGGAGCCAGGAACTATTTTGGTGGACCAGCGTAAACGCCATGCAGCAAAGGTAAGGGCAGACGGTTCCATTATCAGTGCCGAACACAGGGGGTCTATCCACCGAGTGGGGGCGTTAGTGCAAGATGCCCCGGCATGTAATGGGTGGCAATTCTGGCACTTAGACGTTGGGGGTAAACTCACACCGATCGATACTCTTCGCCAACGACTGAGAGCCGAACTTCATTAAAAGTCGACTTTTATTTTATCCCGGCAATTAGCTCGTTTACCGTGTCGGTCGGGGTTTGTCTTCAGAATAATCATAGAAGCCGCGACCTGTTTTGCGGCCAAGCCAGCCTGCCTCCACATATTTAACAAGAAGAGGGCAGGGGCGGTATTTAGTGTCCGCAAGGCCATCATGCAAAACCTGCATGACTGAAAGGCATGTATCCAGTCCAATGAAGTCTGCCAATTCCAAGGGACCCATAGGGTGGTGAGCGCCAAGTTTCATTGAAGTGTCAATGGCCTCTACGGAACCAACTCCTTCATAGAGAGTGTAAACCGCTTCGTTTACCATAGGTAGTAGGATACGGTTTACGATAAACGCGGGAAAATCCTCAGAACAAACTGGCGTTTTTCCAAGTTTTAGTGCGAATTGGTGAATTATATCAAAAATCGTTTGTTCTGTTGCAATTCCATTTATTAGTTCAATTAACTCCATTAAGGGTGCCGGGTTCATAAAGTGCACCCCCATAAATTTTTCTGGCCTGTCAGTCTGGGCTGCTAGGCGTGTAATGGAAATGGACGAAGAGTTGGTTGCAAGAATTGTGTCATCCCTCAATATTGGACAAATTTTATCATAAATTAATTTTTTTACATTCTCGTCTTCAGTTGCTGCTTCGATTACGAGATCACAATCTGCAAGGGTTTTGATCTCTGAACTGATACTAACATTTTGGAGTGTAATCTGCTTTTGATCTTCACTCATCCTGCCACGCTTAACGAGCTTCGAGAGGTTTTGTTCAATGGTATTTTTAGCCTCTGATAAAATTTCGTCAGAAATATCGACTAGCTTAATATTGAAACCTGATGCTGCACACACGTGTGCTATACCCACACCCATTTTGCCTGCACCAATAACACCAACATTTTTTATAATATTTGTCATACTGAGAGTATTACCTTGTATCTGTTTCAGAACAAAACAGATTTTTTTAACGTTCTATTTCTTTAGTTCTGCTTCCAGTTCGGGAACAGCTTTAAATAAATCCGCAACTAGTCCGTAGTCGGCAACTTGAAAAATTGGTGCATCCTCGTCCTTGTTGATAGCAACAATGACTTTGCTATCTTTCATCCCAGCAAGATGTTGGATGGCCCCGGAAATTCCCACAGCGATGTAAAGATCTGGCGCGACAATCTTGCCTGTCTGGCCGACCTGATAGTCATTGGAAACAAAACCGGAATCAACCGCGGCTCTAGAGGCTCCCACGGCAGCACCTAAAATATTGGCTACTTTTTCTAAAATTATAAAATTCTCTCCACTTTGCATTCCACGCCCGCCAGATATTATCACCTTGGCGGCAGTCAACTCTGGCCTATCCAATTGGGTCAATTCCGTGTCAATGAACGTTGAAAGAATAGAGGGTTCGGTCACAGAAATTTCCTGGATGTCCGCGGGGACAGACCCGATCGCAGCTGCGTCAAAGGCAGTTGTCCGAACTGTTATAACTTTTCTGGCATCAGTCGATTTGACTGTTGCGATGGCATTTCCTGCGTATATGGGCCGTTCAAATGTATCGCTGTCAATAATTCCAGAAATATCCGATAATTGTTGCACATCGAGTAATGCCGCGAGCCTTGGCAAGAGATTTTTTCCTACCGTGGTCGATGGCGCGAGTATATGGCTGTAATTTCCAGAGATGGACTGAATGAGGGGTGTTAACATTTCAGCTAGCGGATGGGCGTATTGGGGATTGTCAGCAATGATAACCTTGGTGACCCCATCGACGGCAGCGGCTTGCTCCGCAACGTGTCGGCAATTTTCACCTGCAACGAGTATGTGTACTTCCCCCAAAAGGGACGCAGCAGTTATCGTATTATAGTTAGCTCCCTTTAGATCATTATTGTCATGATCGGCATAAACAAGGACAGTCATGAGATAACCTTTGCCTCATTACGGAGTTTTTCGACTAGTTCTTCAACGTTCTCAACCTTAACGCCCGCTTGGCGTTTTGCAGGTTCCACCACTTTAACTGTTATTAAACGAGGTGTTACGTCGACACCTAAATCGCCTGGAGAGGTTTCTTCAATTGGTTTTTTCTTTGCTTTCATGATATTGGGAAGGGATGCATAACGTGGCGTATTCAGGCGTAAATCAGTAGTAATGATGGCTGGTAATTTTAATTTAATAGTTTCCAATCCGCCGTCAATCTCACGGGTAACTGCAACAAATTCGCCTTCAAAATCAAGTTTTGATGCGAAAGTTCCCTGCGCCCAACCTAGCAGTGCAGCAAGCATTTGACCCGTTTGACTACTATCATCATCAATGGCCTGTTTTCCAAGAATCACTATATCCGGGGCCTCTTTACGGATAATAGCTGCCATGAGCTTGGCTACCATCAAAGGTTCAAGTGCATCTGGGTGAAGCACGTGGATCCCACGGTCACTGCCCATTGCCAGTGCCGTTCGGATGGTTTCTTTACTTTGCTGGGGTCCCATTGAAACAGCGATAAGCTCGCGAGCTACACCTGCCTCCCGCATGCGGACGCCCTCTTCCACAGCAATTTCATCGAAAGGGTTCATCGACATTTTGACATTAGCCGTTTCAACGCCGCTGTTATCCGATTTTACACGGACTTTTACGTTGTAATCAATTACCCGCTTTACTGCGACAACGACCTTCATGTCATCTCAACCAGTAGGACACTATTAATCAACATGAAGTGGAAAGTCGTTCGGGTTGGTCTCAAGATTTGAGAAAACTCGTTAAAATTTTTCCTCATGGTTATACGACCAGTCATTTAAATTTGAAGTACAATATTGCGGCGCACGCTAATGTGGAAGCAGACAGCCTGCAAGTCACAAATTACACTAAATTCTCATTTTTTTGCCTCGTTTTCTTTGCCTTGGTTTGCGCCGGGTTCCCAAAGTAAGTCTGCATTCCCGTTTTCATTTAAGTGCCTTGCTAGAACAAACAGATGGTCAGACAACCTATTCAAGTAAATTACAACTGAAGGATTAATTGGTTCTTGTTCGTTGAGGTTTGTGGCTAATCTTTCGGCCCGTCGGATAATACTACGTGCCGCATGGAGATATGCAGATGCCTCCGAGCCTCCAGGGAGTACAAAAGAGTTAAGTGGTTTAAGGGTTCCATTATAATCATCGATTTCATTCTCTAAGCGTTGAACTTGCTCATGCTTAATACGCAATCCTTCATCCTTGCCCTTTTCGTAAGGTGTGGCTAAATCAGCTCCAAGATCGAAAAGATCGTTTTGAATTTGTCCAAGCTGCAGATCTGGTTTAGTCTCGGTATAAAGGCGGACAATTCCAATAAACGAGTTGGCTTCATCCACAGTTCCATAGGTTTCAACTCTAAGGTTATGTTTGGGTACACGTTTGCCGCCAACCAGAGAGGTTTTCCCGGCATCACCTCCGCGGGTGTAAATCTTATCTAGCATTACCATATTTGAACCTAACGAAATAACGCGACGGTAAATGTTATTACTACTATAATGAAAATGAGTCCCTGAATGATAACTCTTGTTTTCATCAGCTTGTTTCTAAATTCAGGGGTAAACCGGCCGCCTATCGCCATGGTTAATAACCCTGTGAACAATACAATTACGACAGCGACTAATAGAACAACAATTAGAATAGGGGCCAAGCCAGCTGGAACATTCATAAAAGTGAAGATTAAACGTCCTGAAGTAAAATACCAAGTCACTCTTCTGAGTTTTTAGTGAATTTGGCTATCTGAATGTTTTATAGTTGTATGCCTTGAGGACTTATTATCCTCGCTTTTCTATTTAAATGTTTGCCCATTTTAAACGGTAGGCGAAATCTTGGATATGAGTGGAATTCTGTTTGTAAAAGCATTTTTGGGTAAAAAAGATTAGTGGCATTAAAAACTATTTGTCAGGATCAACATATACAAGCTATGGATTGAAGTTGTGGCAATTTCGTTGGTTTTGTTAAAATGCATGTGTTTAAAGGGTCAACTACTTAATTTTAATATGTAAAAACCAAATTTGGGTTGGGTTTCTATAAAGGTTGGGAAAAGTTTAGGTTATTTTCTGAATATTAACAATTTAACTTTAGCTTCAATTACATTCGGAGAAATCTACTGTTAAATCCACAATAAACACTGAAAAAATGTCAGTTAATTTTTCCGAATACGTTTCCGCCAATGACAATAAATGTCGGGCGGGGTATTATAGAAAGCCGTATTTTACCATCCAGGAGAATTACAATGTTCTTTGACCAAATCAAAGAAATTGATGGAAATCTTAAAGATCTTAGAGACCATCTTAAAACCATCGGACAAGGAGTGGACGTCCATTTTGACCAATTAGATGACATTGCTGCGCATATCATAGCACTTGAAGCCATCCTTCTACAGGTTATAAAAAAGGTTGATATTGATGCTGAGGCGGCAAAGGAGTGGGTTAGAGATAATACAGTAGAAAGTACCGGTAATGAAGAAGGCAGTGTTAAAGCCCAGGTGGTATTGAAAGATTTATTAAATAGATGATGAAGTTGAATAAATCTAGTTATAGTTAACGGCACCCTTGATAGAAGTATCGTTAGGTTAAATTTTTTATACTATTTAAGTCAGCCACACTTCGAGTATAGGCAACTTGTACAACTGTCACAGTTTTCCTGGCGGATCAGGTTTGCTTGTCCACATCTGGGGCACTGGCGAAAAGAAAAACCAACTTCTGGATGTGGGTCGTTTATCTGAACCACCATGGAATTACTGTCTTGGTCATTTTGGATTGGCATTTCTTCACCTTGTATAAAACCTATGGAGATCATGTGGTCTTCGAGAACCTGGCCAATGGCTGCAAGCAAAGATGGTACGTATTTGCCTTGTAACCATTGGCCACCGCGTGGATCAAATACCGCTTTCAGTTCCTCAACGACGAATGAAACATCCCCACCCCGACGAAAAACGGCTGATATCATCCTTGTAAGGGCCACGGTCCACGCATAGTGTTCTGTATTCTTAGAATTGATAAATACTTCAAATGGTCTTTGACGTCCGTCCTGTAATACATCATTTACCGTGATATATAGAGCGTGGTCACTTTGAGGCCATTGTACCTTATAGGTTTTACCCTCAAGCGCGCCGGGCCGGTCTAACGGCTGGGTGAGATAGTGAAGATTACTCGCATCACCCAGATCTAACGGTTTAATACTGTCAGCAGACGGAGGTGATAAAGGCAATTCTGCTTGAGCACTTTTATCCATATTCGACGATGTTGTATTTGCTTCCAGGACGGCTCCGGTGACTGCGTTAGGGCGGTAAGTTGTGCAACTCTTGCACCCTAATCCATAGGCTGTAACGTAAATATCCTTAAAATCTTTAAATTGAATACTTTCAGGGCAATTTATGGTTTTTGAAATAGAACTATCGATATATTTTTGCATGGCGGCCTGCATCACTAAATGGTCTTTGGGGCTAAGTGATTGCGCATCGACAAAGGCGGAGGTGAGGGGTGTATTTTCACCTTTTAGACGGCGATAGAGGAGATAAGAGTAATCGGAAACCTGTTCGTCGCGGCGAGTGCCATCAGGCATGGTAACGTGTCTCGTGTAGGTAAAGCTGAACACCGGTTCCAAACCCGAGGACACGTTGTCAGCGAAGAGGGAGATGGTTCCGGTTGGTGCAATGGAGGTGAGAAGAGAATTGCGAATTCCCTTTTCTTTAATGGCAGTAAGGATGTCATCATCGAGATTGGGAATGCAGCCGCTGGAGAGATAGGCCTCTCTATTAAATAAGGGGAAGGAACCTTTTTCCTCCGCTAATTCAATGGATGCCCAATAGGCTGCCCTCTGAATTGTGTGCATCCATTGTTCTGTCAGGTTGACCGCTTGGGAAGAACCATATCTGACACCAGCCATAATCAAAGCGTCAGCGAACCCAGTTACCCCGAGGCCAATTCTTCTTTTGGCTTGCGCTTCTTTTTGCTGAGCCGCTAAAGGAAACTGAGATACATCAATAGTATTATCAAGCATCCGAACGGCAGTGGTTACGAGAAGCGTTAGCTCCTTTTCATCAATACGGGCTTTCTCAGAAAAAGGATTTTTAATCAATCTTGCTAAATTAATTGAGCCGAGTAGGCAGGCTCCGTATGGGGGCAAGGGTTGTTCTCCACAGGGATTAGTACCGTGGATTGTCTCACAATAGTTAAGGGGATTAAGTCTATTGATACGGTCAATAAAAATCACTCCGGGTTCTGCAAATGCATAGTTTGCCCTCATGATCTTGTCCCAAAGTTCCCGAGCGGGAAGGCTTTTATATACCGTTTTGTCAAAAGAAAGATTCCAAGCTGTATCTTCTTTAACGGCAGTCATAAAATCGTCTGTTACTAAGACTGATAAATTGAACATGCGTAGCCGTCCCGGTTCCTGCTTGGCTTCTATAAATCCCTCTATATCTGGGTGGTCACAACGCATTACCGCCATCATGGCACCGCGACGAGACCCTGCACTCATGATAGTACGGCACATAGAATCCCAAACATCCATAAAAGAAAGGGGTCCGGAGGCATCTGCGCCTACACCATTCACCGGCGAACCCTTTGGTCGTAGAGTAGAAAAGTTATACCCTATACCGCCACCCTGCTGCATGGTAAGTGCTGCTTCCTTGAGTGCCAAAAATATGCCAGACATATCATCCGGTATATTGCCCATCACAAAACAGTTGAATAAGGTTACATTGCGTTCAGTTCCTGCCCCTGAAATGATACGGCCAGCAGGCAAAAAGCAAAAATCGGTTAAAGCTTTATAAAACTTTTCTTTCCAAAACTCCGAATCTTGTTCTGGCTCAGCTAAAGCTGTTGCTACACGGCAGAGTGTATCGGGTATAGTCTGATCTATTGGCGTGCCGCCTTCAGATTTGAAGCGGTACTTCATGTCCCAGATTTGGTGTGAGATAGATGTAAAAGCCGTCATTTAATTGTCTTTCGATCAAACAATGTCTGCGCAAATCATTTTACATAACTCCGAGTGCCGGCATTACCTCCTTCATTTGGTAAGGATAGACACCTTATCTAAATACTAGGGTGATCATATTAGTTGGTCAACAAATAAGTTCTTGTTTTGTTTCCATTGATTAGCCACAACTTTGTTCAAGTACAATAGAAAATAACTTATTGAAATATAAAGGTTAAAAAAGTTATCCACTGTAATTATGATTTTGTTGAATGCTTAATCAACACCTCGTTTTCCAATTTTCGTGTTGCCGACTCTATGCGTATTTCCAACTCCTTCATGAATGCTTTCCGTTCCATGTTTTTTGGTATTGGTGGTAAAAATTGTATGGTCAAAACTCCAGGTTTCTTTATAAAGTGGCGGCGTCCCCAAAAATAACCCGAGTTTAGAGCAACCGGTATAACTGTAGCATTTGTCTGGGAATAGAGTGCTGCAATACCCGGGTGATAACGTCGTGTCTCGCCCAGCGCGACTCTAGTACCCTCCGGAAAGATGATGACGGAGCGTTTGTCGGCGAGGATAGACTTTGTATCGGAAATCATTTCACGCATAGCTGACGTGCCCCCACGTCGATCTACTACCACGTGTTGGCACTTGTCCATGTACCATTTCCAAAATGGGATGCGGTTCAACTCTCCTTTCATAACGTAGGCATTGTCTTTATGGTGCCAAAGAAAATACATAGTATCCCAGGCAGACTGATGCTTGGAGGCATAAATAACAGGTTCATTTGGAATATTTTCAAGGCCGCGTTGTTCAAAAGTGAGACCTAATAAATAGCGCATTAAAGGAAAAGACCCGTGGGGCCATAACGCTACGGCTTTGCGAAAAGTCTGTTTAGGGATGGGCATCAACAACCAAAGCGTGGAAAGCAAGAATATGGTCCAGCCGATGAAGAGAATATTAAACAAAGCTGAGCGAATAGCTAACAAGTAAGTCTACCTTTTAAAAATCTACTCTGTTGGGGGTTGTTCTTTAAGTAGGCGTACCGAGGAAATTAGAAACTTAATATATTCCGTCAGGATTAAGCTCTCTGTACCTGGCCAACGCCACCAATCATAACGCTTAAACTGTTTTGGAAAGACGGCGTGAGGGATAATCACGATATCTGGCATTTTATGATAAAATTCCTTAATGCTTCTCGGTATATGGTAACTCGCTGTCACGAGCCTTATTGACTTATATCCTTCACTTTTTAACCATGTGCTGGTTTCAGCCGCATTACCTTGGGTGCTTTCGGCGGTATAACCGAGTTTGATACAGCAGACCAGTTCTTCGGGATTACCTCTTGAGTGAGCTAGTAGCCGTCTTACATCAACTCCCCTATATACTCCGGAAACAAATAGCTTTTTGGCTCTTTTTTTGGAAAGAAGGTGTAATCCCTCTTCAAGGCGGCGGCTGCCGCCCGTAAGGACGACAATTGCATCAGTCACAGTGTTATTTGAAGTTTCCGAAGTGGGAATTTTCTCAATAAAGTCCAATAGACTTATCACTATACCGCCAAAAACCAAGACCAATATGACGCAAAGCAATAAAACTTTAATACGTGGGTGGTATTTAGATCTGCGGCGATTAATCATAATTAAGGCAAACTGGCCAAAGATTTGAGGACAGTCGTATAGGCTGTCAGCATAGCAATAATTGCGATCGTGGGGACAATGAGTACAACGCTGACCCATCCGGCTGCGTGTAGGGATATCTCTGGCATTAGATGGGTACCTAAGCTTGCAATGACAAACCTAAATCCAAAAAGTAAGGGTACCGAGACAATTATTCCCAACATTCCTCCTTTTACGCCTAGCCAGGCGGCACGGATGGCAAATTGATTGGCTATATAATGATCATGGGCGCCGATAACGTGTAAAACATTGATGGTTTCTCGTTGTAAACCCATGCTTGTGCGAGTGGTGAATATGACGGTACCAACGGTAGTAAGGGTTACTAATAAAACAATGGAAAAAGCTATAATTTCGATCGACCGTATTGTATTTGCCAAATAATTCAACCATTCCCTATGGTCATCCACTAGAATATCTGGAATCTTAGGTAGGAGAACCGCCCTCAACGTTTTAACCGATATATTTTTTGTACGGTCGATTTCCACGTTAATCACACTAGGTATAGGTAATTGCTCCAAAGTAGCAGCATCTCCCAACCAAGGTTTCAATAGTTCTTGCACCCCCTCAGTGCTCAAAGGGTCAGCCCGCTTGACGCCGGTAAGAGCCCTCAGTAGACGTAAAGTCTCTGTCTTTCGCAGGCCATCTGTTTTTAAGGATCTACTCACAGGTATCTGGACGGTGATTTTGTTACTAAATTCCGATCCTAAATTTCGTGTGATATCACTGAGTACAAATAGTCCAGAGATGGAAAGTGCCGCCAAGAATACCATAAAGGCTATGAGCCATGGCAAAAAACGGCCCGTGTCATCCGTATCAAATGATATATCAGAACGTTGTAGCATAGGAGAACCAGATTATTAAAATTCGATTGTGGCTTTCTTATCGTCACCAAGTTTGTGCCGGACAGATACCAATTTTTTTTTCATGGGACCTGTTATTTTCAGCAAACCTCCCTCCAACTTCATAACAGGACAGCCTGAGCCATTAGTCATGGCTTTATTGTGGGTAGCAATGACAACCGTGGTGCCTGTCTTATTGAGTTCCTCAAAAAGATGCATGATTCTGGCTGCAATTTGGTCGTCAACATTTCCTGTTGGTTCGTCGGCGAACAGGAGTTTTGGCCGAGCAATTACTGCCCTTGCAATGGCTACCCGCTGCTGCTGACCACCGGATAAAGTGGGTGGTCTCGCATCCATGTGATCCTTTAGACCCACCCAAACTAGCAATTCCTCTACATGCTTTCTTACATTAGCCTCTCGAATGCCAGTTACTCGCAGGGGCAATGCTACATTGTCGAAAGCGCTCAAATGAGAGAGTAGTCGAAATTCCTGGAATACCACACCTATGCGTCGACGCAGAGAAAGAGTATTTTTACGAGGCAAAGTGGAAATGTCGTGCCCAAAAATATAAACTAATCCGCGGGATGGTCGTAAGGCTAGATACATTATCTTCAAAAGAGATGATTTTCCAGCCCCGGAAGGACCAGTCAGAAAATGAAAGGATCCTGGCTTTAGATCAAACGAAATATCTTGAAGTACCTCCGGCCCAATTCCATATCGTAGACCCACATTTTCAAATCGGATTATATCATTCATATCTAGTTAAAATTAGCGGTTAATTTGCATAATTACCTATAATTACAGATATGCCCAAACCAACTTTTAGTCTATAAGAAATGTTTAATTGAATGCTAGTTTAATAAATTACTATAGACAGGAAATTAGGATACAAAAAATGTTTATTAGTTTACCTCGTAAACCCATTAATAACACATTTTATGGGTTAACTTGCGTTGAATTTTGGATTTACCTATAAGTATTCAATATAAAATCGTTCAAGGTGCCAATGTTTATCAGCTGTCCCAAATGTTCAACATCCTACACCATTGATGGTCGTGACATTGATATTAGTGGAAGAGGGGTGCGTTGTTTCAAATGTGGTGAAGCTTGGCACCAGTACCCTGAACCTGTTGAGCGGGCCCAAATTTCTGAACCTCGTTTGAAAGTGCCTAAGCCAGAAACTGAGTTGAAGCAGGGAATCGCGGAAGTTCCTTCTTCAAATCCTCAATATTACGGGCCAGGTTATCCGCCTCCCAGTATGGATCCAAGTTCCGGGAATTCTCCCCCACCATACTATCCGCCACCACCTAATACAGATCCCGGTGCCGGACCATATTACCCGCCACCATACCCGCCATATTATCCGCCATATTATCCACCGCCACCACAGGCGCCTCATACTGGTGTTGATTTTGCGGCGCCTTACCCAACCGATGCGGCGCCAGCCGCGGCCGCGGCTCCGGGACAGCCCCAACCCGCATCGCAGCCTAGCGCAAGTAGTGGTTCTTCGTCTGCATCTGACAATCCGCAGTTGGCAACAACTGACAATGAAACGACACCTACAACACAAGAAACGCCTGATGAAGACAATTTGCCGAGTGAGGAAGCACTGGCAGAGGCACTGGGTGAAGAGGATGACGTTGAGGCTATAGAATCTGCCACCCCTCAACCAAAGGAGGATCTTCCAGAGCTTAGTGAGGAAGATTTGGAGAATTTGGAAGATCCTGAACCCATAGGTGGAGCAGGGGGACAAGAGAAGGTGGAATTAGAGGAGCCGGATTTGGATCCGGAAGATCTCCCAGATCCTGATCCACTTCCAGCTGGTGCTGGAGAAAGTGACACAGTAGAGAAAAAACGAAGCTTCAAAGGAATAATAATTTCTCTTATTATTTTGATCCTACTAGGGGGCATAATTGCTGGATTAATTGTAATGCGTCATACCGTAGCAAGTGTTTGGCCGGGCGCTAACGGTGTTTTATATGATCTAATTGGCCTTCGAGTACCTCAACCAGGAGACGGTCTTGAACTTTCTTTGCGGAGCCCTCAACGAAAAACAGAGGGTGGTAAAGATGTCATTATGTTCGAAGTTATTATTCAAAATATAACCGATCAAACTCAGCGGGTACCAACTGTAATTTCAAGCCTTACTGACGCCGAAGGTAACCAGGTTCAGGAAATTAAAACTGAGCCCTCAAAGCCAACTTTGGAGGCCGGCAAGATTTTGAAATTTATTGCTGAGTTTCCGAATGCGCCAGCAGCGGCCAAGGAATCTATAGCCAAATGGGGTGACTACCCAAAAACTGGTAGTGAAAATAAAAAATAATAAGTATTTAGATGGTGGTTTCGTTTTTGGACCCTTGGAACAATGAAGCTTAATCTTGGGTGCGGATACAATAAACTGGATGGCTTCACAAATGTGGATAGCCAAGAAAGTTGCGAACCCGATATGCTTATAGATCTGGAAGATTTACCCTGGCCTTTCGAGAGCGATAGCACGGATGAGATAGTTTTATGTCATGTCCTGGAGCATCTAGGAGGAACATCTGACGTCTATCTAAAAATTATCCAGGAACTATACAGGGTCAGCCAACATTTGGCGCAAATATCAATTACTGTACCCCATCCGCGTCATGACGATTTTATGATTGATCCAACCCATGTTCGGCCAATACTCCCTGACCAGTTCTACATGTTTTCAAAAAATCAAAACAGGAAATGGAAAAAAGAAGGCTGCGCTAATACCGCACTTGCTGATTATTTAAATGTGGATTTTGAAGTTACCGACACGCAGTGGATACTGGATACTGATTGGAAGAGGCAATTGAAAGTTGGCGAGATTAGTTCAGATGAACTCGTACGACTGGCGACACACCAAAATAATATAGTGAAAGAAATCCAGGTAAAGTTGCGGGTAATTAAAACATAGCAATATTTGAAAATCGAAAGCCAATTAACCCATCTAGCCACTCCAAAGCTTCCGATATATCTACTCAACTAACGTTTGTTGTCTGTAACTATTTTACTCCTTATAGCCGTTTTTAAAGCCAATCAGGTACGTTTTCATAACCTAATAAAGTATCAATTCCTACACGTTCTCGGATCACTGAAAATTTGTCATCCTTTACTAGAACTTCTGGTACAAGTGCCCGACTGTTATAGGTTGATGACATTACTGCCCCATATGCGCCTGTCGAACGAATGGCTAGTAGTTCCTCCTGATTAACCGCCGGAAATACTAGTTTGGTTGCAAACTTATCTCCAGTTTCACAAACTGGTCCGACTATATCTACCAAAGAGCTGGCCTCATTCTGAATGCGTTCGGTTTGTTGTGCTATTGGTAAAATCTCGTGTTGTGTACCGTAAAGGGATGGACGCAAAAAGTCGTTCATCGCTGCATCCACTATTAGAAATGTCCGTGTGGGACCTTTTTTAACATAAATTACCTTGGTTACTAAAATGCCAGCATCACCAATAATTACCCGACCTGGTTCAAATAATAGGTCACAATTTAAATCTCCTAGGGTTTCTGACACTAACTGGGCATATTCTGGGGATGTGGGAACCGGTGATCCATCGTATGAGATACCAAGACCACCTCCGACGTCAAGCCGCTTAATTTCAAAACCTTCGGCCATTAATCCAGTAGCTAGATCGTGGAGCTTTAGAAAAGCGCTCCTGAAGGGCACAAGATCTGTCAACTGTGACCCGATATGTACAGCAAGGCCTATGGGTTCAATATATTCCATTTCCGTAGCTTGAGAAAAAACTTTGCTAACTTTAGGGCATTCTATGCCAAACTTGTCCTCTTGGCGGCCTGTTGAGATTTTATCGTGGCTTCCAGCATCAACATTTGGATTGATTCTAAAAGCAACTTGAGCGCTCTTTCCTAGAGACTGCGTAACTTCGTTTAGCCGTTCCAGTTCAGGCTCAGATTCGATATTAATTTGTAAAATATCTTTCTCAAGGGCAAGAGCTAGTTCCGACGAAGTTTTACCTACACCTGAAAACACAATTTTCTTTGGAGGCACGCCGGCTTCAAGCGCGCGTATCAATTCACCGTCAGATACTACGTCTGCGCCCGCGCCTAATTGAGCTAAGGTCCGAACGACAGCTATATTTGAATTGGCCTTGACTGCATAACAAATGGTGGACTGCATATGGTTAAGTGCATCTGCAAATGCCGCATAACGTGATTCAATCGTTGAGGTAGAATAACAATAAAAAGGTGTTCCAACCTCAGAGGCTATTCTAGAAATTGGTACTCGTTCGGCGTTCAATTCCCCATTCTGATAATTAAAATAACTCATTGACCCAAAGCATAACGAGGGAATGTCTCCACCTTTATTCCTCTATTTTGCCGGATTTGATTTGGGATAATTATAAGTCTCTCCTGGCGGGACAGTGGGCGCGTTCTTTCTACCGCAGGACGATAACAGCGGTAAGACAATCAAAACAAATAACAGTGTAAGATTTAACTGTTTCTTCATGGGCGTAACAAACCCGACAAATTATAAATACTTCGAACGCGCAACACCACACGCAACCCTGACATTCGCGGGCGCCGTGCCTCCAAAACTATTTCTAGAGTTTATAGAAATTTCTAACTTTAGCACTCTAAAAACATCTTCGGTTATTTCATTATCAACGGCCTGCATGTCTTTCAGGGAGAGTTCTTCTAATTTGCATTCCCTATCTTCTGCAATTTTGACCAGTGATCCTGTTATCAGATGCGCTTCCCTAAATGGTTTGCCAAGAGCTTTTACAAGCCAATCCGCGAGATCAATCGCGTTAGAATTACCGTTAATAGCTGCTTCCATCATAGGAGCAGGATTAAACTTGATCTCAGACAACATGGTGGCCATCGTGTAAAGGCAAAGTTCAAGCGTATCTGCCGTATCAAAAACGGGTTCTTTGTCTTCCTGCATATCCTTACTATAGGTAAGGGGTAAACCTTTCATGACAATCAGCAAACTATTTAACGCCCCTATAATTCTGCCAGTTTTAGCTCGAACTAGCTCAGCAGCATCTGGATTGCGCTTTTGTGGAAGCATGGAACTACCCGTTGAAAATGTATCTGGTAAAGAAACAAACCCAAAAGATGGGTTGCTCCAGATCACGAGTTCTTCTGAAAGCCTAGATAGATGGATGCCGACAATAGAAGCAAAAGACAGATATTCTAGGGCAAAGTCTCTATCTGAGACCCCATCCATTGAATTAGCCATAGGGTTGTCGAAACCAAGTAAAAATGCTGTTTTGACTCTATCGATAGGAAAGGATGTCCCTGCAAGCGCCCCAGAGCCGAGGGGACACTCATTAAGACGGCCACGACAATCTTTGGCCCGTCCTCGATCTCTTCCTATCATTTCAACATAAGCGAGAAGATGATGCCCAAGTGTCACGGGTTGTGCAGTCTGAAGGTGGGTGTAGCCAGGCATGATGGTATCCGAATGCTCTTCTGCTCTTGAGATTAGTATCTCCTGCAATCTCATTAACGCAGCATCTGTTATGTCGATAGCATCTCGAACCCAAAGACGGAAGTCTGTTGCCACCTGGTCATTTCTTGACCGTGCCGTATGCAGCCTACCTGCTCCATCGCCAATTAGTTCTGATAGTCGGGACTCAATATTCATGTGAATATCTTCCAGCGCATTAGAAAATTCGAAAGTACCGTTTTCTATCTCTTTTTGTATGGTATCGAGGCCATCTGAAATAGCTGACCCAACCTTTTTTGAAATAATTTTCTGATCCGTTAGCATAGAAGAATGAGCCTTGGATGCCGCAATATCCTGATTATAAAGGCGCTGGTCGAAACCAACTGAGGAGTTTATTTGCTCCATAATTTGTGCGGGGCCAGAGGTAAAGCGACCTCCCCAGATAGCGCTTTTGCTGTCACGTATATCACTCTGACGCTTTTTATCTTTTCTATTCATTATAGATCACCGGTGTCTTAAGCTATCTATACCTTACACATGGTAGTAGTGAAGTGATTAACTGAAGTCTATGTTTGTTACATTTAGCTAGTCAACTTGTCGTTGTAATTAGTTGGTTAAGTTAGAGGGTAATATTCATATAACCAAAGTTAAACAAAAACACGTGGCTTTTGTAGTAAAAGACAAAAAGCTAACCGTTTGGAAGTATTGTGGTCAACCTTAGGACAATCTTTAGGAATTAAAGCCTCTATCAGGGAAGTTGGGAGATGTCGATACTTCATCTACATCACAAATTAGCACGAACTTGAGATTTATTTTCGAATAATTTCCGGCAATTATAAGTTTTCAAGTGCACCTAAAAAGCGTTGCTTGTTAGAATACTAATAATTCTAAGACAGTTCTTTGCTTTTAGCCCATGATACCTCTAAATTTTGCGCGTGGCGTGTTTAAGCCATTCGTGATTGATGTGGTCTAAATTTCTGTTGTGGGTATCAAAGACGCGTGAATGGTAGGAATTTAACCACGCTGCCTCATCACTGGATAGGAGTGCTCTCTCAACCAAGGATAAATCAATTGGTGCTACCGTTAATGTCTCGAAGCCTAACATTTTTTTGTTTGTTCTGACTTGATTGTCTATGTTTATTACGACAAGTAAATTTTCGATACGAATACCATAGGCTCCATGTTTGTAATATCCAGGTTCATTCGAAACAATCATACCTGGTTTCAAAGACACTCGACTTGGTGATTTAGATATTCGATGGGGACCTTCATGGACGCCAAGATAATGGCCAACCCCGTGGCCCGTACCGTGATCATAATCAAGCCCGGCCTTCCAGAGCGGGGCCCGGGCCAGGGCATCCAATTGGGACCCTGTGGTACCTTCGGGGAACACAACTGTTGCTAGGGCGATATGACCACTTAGAACACGGGTGAAGCGATCTCGCATTTCGTCGGTGGGGGTGCCTATCGCAATTGTCCGGGTCACATCTGTAGTGCCATCTAAATATTGGGCTCCAGAATCAACAAGATAGAGGCCATTGTTTTTGAGGGGCTGATTGGATTTCTCTGTGACCCTGTAATGAATTATGGCTCCGTTTGGGCCAGCGCCTGAAATGGTTGGGAAGCTGAGGCCTTGGATGTGTTCCCCTTCTCTACGGAAGGTTTCGAGGCGTTCTGCTGCGCTAATTTCAGTTTCTCCCTTCCCTGATCCTTTCATCGAAAGCCAGCCTAGAAAGCGGGTAAGAGCCAGGCCATCGCGGCGGTGTGCAGCACGAATACCTTCCAATTCAACATCGTTCTTGCAACTTTTAGGCAGGATACAAGGATCATCATCTGCTTTTAGTTTAGCGCCAGCCGCTTCCAACTTTAAATGTATGGCTTCAGCTGTAGTGGCGGGGTCAATAAGTATCTTTGCTTCTTTTCCCCCAAGATCATCAAGCGCAGACGTAAATTCGCTAATGGTTTGTATCGAGACATCATCCTTGAGCAATTCAGCAACACTAGGGCTAACTTTTCTCGGGTCGACAAATAGGTCCAATCTCGCATCCGCATGAAGGATGCCAAAAGAAAGAGTGAAAGGAGTATAGGGAACGTCGCCGCCACGCAAATTTCCGAGCCAGGCGATGGAGGCAGGTGATGTAATGATGACCGCATCGAGGTCATCTTTATTCAAATTCTTTGCTATTGCTGAGCGCTTATCGGAAGATGATTGACCCGTAAACTGAATTCCAAGAGCTTTAATTGGAGATAGTGGTTTGGCTGGCTGGTTATTCCAAATGATGTCGATGGCATTGGGTTCAATAGCCAGCAAATTAGCGCCAGATTTTTCTGTCGCCTTTTTTAAACGTAGGGCCCCATTTACGGTGTGAAGCCACGGATCGTAGCCCAGTGTGTCACCCAAACCTATTTTGGAAGAAATCCAAGTGTCCGGAGACATATCCGATATATTAAAGATCTCTAGTACATTCTCATCAACCTCATTAGCTGCTTGTAGAGTGTAGCGCCCATCGACGAATAGTGCGGCCTTATTTTTTAGTATTAGAGCGACACCCGCGGACCCCGTGAAACCGGTAAGCCATCTGAGGCGTTGGGCACATTTCGGTAAATATTCTCCTTGGTGTTCATCTGCAACGGGAACTACAAATCCATCCAGATTTTGGTTGAGAAGTTCCTTCCGTAAAAGTGTGATACGCGCTTCGCAAGGACATGGCGACACCAGACCGTTTATTTCTGATTTTCTAGCAGTGTTTAGCAGACAATCGAGGTGCCTGATTAATCTGGGTGAGAGGTTCAGAGCAGCCATGTCCATCCATGAGTTTTCCCCGCCATTGCCACCGTCATCTCCCGGAGCGGCGACCACACCTGGAATGATTTCCAGCACTTGATCAGCTGTTAAATATGCGTCTGACTCAGCGAGTAAAGTGGATAAAACTTGATGAGGTGTTTGGTCCATTGAATGTTTTGGTCAGTTGTTAGGCAGGCGGTCTAATAAGGTAGGGATTTTTTAATCTGATGTTATGGTAAGATCCAACCCTAGGCTGTGCTTATTAATTTTTCTTATAATATTTTAATTTCTGGGTATGATAGGGTCCAAATAAATGTCCAATGGCAGCGTGTACTTTCGATTTTTGACGGGACATTTATTTACTCTACTCTTTGACTTTCTGACCATCGCGTTCAGATAAACAGTTTTTAAAATAGCGTCCTCTCTGCTTGTAGGCGTCAAATCGGGCAAACGAAACCTCAAGAGAGTTACTACCGCTACGATCATAAGAACTATCAAGCTTTAATTCACGATCAATTAGGGCGGTAGCTTTCTGCCTGCAGGTTGCGACGTCAGCAGCTAGGAACCCCGATGAGTTTTTCGTACGTTGATTAACTTGCGATGGAGAACAGCTAGTGATTAATATAATCAAACTAAACGCCAAAAATAATTTTCGTCGGTACCCTTCTTTAGTGATCACAATGACCTTCATTAGGTGTCTCCTAGTATGGCAATACAAACAGCATTAATGTATTAGCATTTTCGTAGGTCAAAACAAAAATTATTTATTGAAAAAGTTAAATAAGTCGATTTACTTGCGCTCAGCTTTTAAAATTTATTGAATCGAAGATATAGATCCGAATAGCCATATGTTGGACATAAATTGGAATCGTTTGGAAAATTTAATAATTACGGAAAATCTTGATGACTACCGCTACTGATTTGAATGCACTGACAGTAAATATGGCGGAGACACTTCTTGGGCCCGCTTTATCTAGGGGGCAACATAATGACTTGGCTGTTATCTGTAGAGATGAACAAATTTCCTATGGAGAACTTGATAAAAGGGCTAACCGTGCAGGAAACGCATTTAAAAGATTGGATGTAAATATTGGTGATCGCGTTTTAATGATGGTTAGAGATACACCGGAATTTTTCTATATTTATCTTGGATTATTGAAGATTGGTGCAGTACCTGTGGGGCTCAGCACGCGGCTAGCCGCTCAGGATCTTGCTTATATCATAGAAGACAGTGAGAGTGTTTTATTTATTTTAGATCATTGCTTCTCGGAATTATATGCCGACGGATTGGCTTTAGTGACAAATGCGCCAACCACTATTTTCACTGATATGGAAATTGATGGAGCTTTGTATTTCCAAACGCTGGTATTGGAGGCTATGGAGGAATTACAAGCAGTTCAGTTGCAATGGGATTCTCCGGCAATATGGATGTATTCTTCGGGCACTACAGGTAAGCCCAAAGGCGTTGTCCATCTACAAAGAACGGTTTTGGCATCTACACGGCTTATGGGGGAGGTTTTGGGTGTTGGACCCGGGGACCGCATTTATAGCACCTCCAAACTATTTTTTGCCTTTTCTTTAGCTCATTGTTTTTTTGCTTCGTTACAGCTTGGAGCAACAACCATTTTGGATCCAGACTGGCCGGACCCGAACATTGTCAATTTGAACGTACAGCGGTTTAAGCCTACCGTAATGTTAAGTGTACCCACGTTCTATCGCCAACTCCTACGAGACAACTTAGCAACTAAACCCGCATTTAAAAAAGTACGACATTACTTGACTGCTGGAGAAAAAATGCCTGCAACTTTATTCCATGATTGGATAAAGGCCACTGGCCGCGCTGCGCTAGAAGGTATAGGAGCGACAGAAACATGTTTTTTATTTTTAGTTAACCGGCCAGATAATTTTAAACCTGGTACATGTGGTCTACCCACACCCGGAACCGAGGTCAAACTTATCGGCCAGGATGGTGAAATAATTGTCGAGGCCGCCAGACCGGGTGTATTATGGGTGAGAATGCTCTCTCTAGCTTGTGGTTATTGGAATTTAGAAGAAAAAACAGAGGGTGTGTTTCAAGAAGGTTGGTACTGTACTAATGATATGTTTACGGTGGATAAGGATGGTATGTATGAGCATCAGGGGCGGGTTGATGACATGCTCAAGGTTTCTGGCCAATGGGTGAGCCCTTCAGAAATTGAAGAGCAAGTCCAGCAGCACCCCAAAGTTTTGGAAGCTGCTGTAGTTGGTGTTCCCAATAAGGATGGCTTGGTGCGATTGGCTTTATTCATAATAACACCTGAAGTTGGAACCAACCGTAAGAAGCTAGAAACAGAAATACGGGAATTAATCGTCAAGAATTTATCAATCTATAAATGTCCGCGTAATATCTATTATGTCGATAACATGCCAGTTACAGCAACGGGTAAGCTTAAAAGATTTGCACTTCGCGCATTGGTTGTTGGCGGGGAAACTGGCGTCTAATATTAATCTTTTATGCAAACACTAGTAAGGTTGGACGGTTGATGAATATAGCAATTGTCTTATCGCAACCTGGTCACGAAATTTAGAATGCCTTAAGGTCAGAAATAATAATACTAACCAAAAGTACTAGTGGCAGCATGTAAAATTGACAAATAAATCTAACTTGAATTTTGATATCCTTCTTACGTTGATGGGGTATCATTTGCGTCGTGCTCAGATCAGTTTTTTTAACGATTTTGAAAATTCGATGGGCGGAGTTCAAATAACACCAGGGCAGTTTGGCGTGATTACCTTTATCGCTGTAAACCCTGGCCTAACCCAATCGGCCCTTGCCCGTGCCGTTGGTATAGAGAGGTCTACTATGGTCGCGGTCATTGACGTACTTGAAAGCCGAAGTCTGGTGGAAAGACGCCCCTCACCTGTAGACGGACGTTCCTACGCATTGGTACGTAGCGCTGAAGGTTCTGACATGCTTAAACAGCTTAAGCCAATGGTTCTGGAACATGAGAAAAGAGTTACTGCTAATTTAGATCCGGAGGAGCGCTCTCAACTGTTACGGGTATTATCAAAGCTGACGCATGAACGCCACTGATGCTTAATAATTTCTCTAAACAAAATATTATATATTTATCCAGTTTATGCGATGAATAACTTGAATAGTTTTAAACTCGGCTTGTGCTCCCTTTTTCTTTTGATCCGGAGTAGGTGTAGGTGTATTACAAATTAATATCTAAAATGGTGCGTTTTCGTATAGTTATGGTTGCCATACTTTGTTTGGGCACGCTTGTGGTACTATACTCGATATACTGGTACGCATTCGCCGAAAACCTCAAAGAAAACATAACATTATTTCTCCTTGATCAAGTTCGAGAGGGTTTTGACGTTAGTTTTGAGCAGATCGAAGTTGTCGGATATCCTACTACCTTCCGTATTATAATGAGTAGTCCGAGTTTGGCAGTAAAGTCGGTATCTCAATCGCATTTGGATGTTAGTTGGCGCTGGAAGGGGGCTCGTGCAATAGCTGAAGTAAAACCATGGAGTTTTAATAAAGTCCGCGTCAATTTATCTGGTGATCATGAAGTTTTAATTGATACATTTACAGGACATCATGAGTATACTGGTAGTGTCGCAGGTCTCATCGTTGATCTTGAGTTACATGAAGACGGTATGCCCGCATCTGCTCGGTTAATTGGCACCGGTTTGCAATTCACCTACGGCCATACCAAAAATAATATTAGTACCAAAAAAATCCGTTTAATGGCGGAGAGACTTTTCTCAGATAATTTTTCGAGCAAAATACCTACTTTAAATATTCAGTTTGATCTAGAGGAATTAAACTTTGATGGGACTGGGGCGTTACCATTCGGAGATGTCATTAAACGTTTGTCTACTAGCATAAAGGTGTTTGGTAAAATTCGTAGTCCATTTGATATTCTGTCTCTAAAAAAATGGAGTGACGACGGTGGCATTATCGAGTTTGAGTCTATTGAAGGTAACTATGGACCCATCGAGTTTAATGCAAATGGTACTCTAACATTAGATGATAAGCTCCAAATACTAGCTGCCTTTTCGACAAAAGTTAGAGGTGTTATTGTTGCAATTGACCGGTTAACGCAGGCACAGATTATTCAACCTTCCGACGCGGCTATGGCAAAGATATTTTTGAGTATTTTTTCAAAAAATTTGTCAGATAATGGTTCACCCTTTGTTACTCTGCCGTTGAATATCCAGAATGGTCAGTTGAGTATTCACCATGTCAAGCTGTTAAACGTTCCAAAGATTGAGTGGCTTAAGACACTTAAAATTGAGGATGGTTTGGGATTTGTTGAGGAATGATCACTCGTACATTTTTTCTTGATTAGCTTCAATAACTCCCCGACGAATGGAACGTGTCTTTAAAAAGAACTCATAAAGGGTATCATGTTCATCCCAGCGGATAGCTCTTTGTAGAGCAGTCAAATCCTCGTTGAAGCGTTGAAGCATCTCTAGAATTGCGTCCTTGTTGTTCAGCATAACATCACGCCACATTGTTGGGTCTGATGCTGCAATACGGGTGAAATCACGAAAACCACCAGCGGAATATTTAATTACTTCGTTCATAAGAGATTTTTCTAAATCCGTTGCAGTTCCTACTATGGTATAGGCAATCAAATGCGGAAGGTGTGAGGTCATCGCCATCACCTGATCATGATGAAAAGGATCCATAAACTCGACGTTGGAGCCTACCGCACGCCACAAGTCGGCAATCTTGTTCACGGCTGATTGATCTGTCCCCGTTGGGGGAGTAATCACACACCATCGGCCTTCGAAAAGTTCGGCAAAACCTGATTCCGGCCCCGAATGTTCTGTCCCAGAAACAGGGTGAGCGGGAACCAGATGAACCCCTGCAGGCAATTTTGGGCTGAGGTCTCTTATTACTGAAGCTTTTACAGATCCAACATCGGTTAAGATAGCTCCGGTCTTTAAATTTGGTGCAATACTCTCCATGATGCCCGCGTATGTGCTCATTGGTGAGCAAATCATTACTATGTCAGCACCCTTGACGGCTTCGTCCAAATTCAGTGTAACGCTATCCGCGATGCCTAGACTAACGGCCGTATCTAGGCTTTTCTGGCTCTTTGCTGTGACAGACACAAAATCTACCAACCCATTCATTTTTATAGCTCTAGAAATAGAGGATCCGATTAGGCCGATACCAATTATAGCGATACGGTTAAAAATCGTTGTTTCTGACATATCCGACATCGATTATTCCATAAATTCTTGAAGTAAGCTAACTACTAGGCGCATTTCATCTTCTTGGCCAATAGAAACTCTCAAGGCATCCGGCAGGCCATAACCACTTAATCCCCGAACGATGATACCACGTGATTTTAGAAAAGAATTTGCAGCTTTTGCATCTTTGTGAGGATGTTCTGTATCATCATTGGGTTTCTCTGGAAACCTCAAGAGCGCAAAGTTGCAGTAGCTGTTTGGGACTACTAATCCGGCAGAGCGGCATTGTTCTATTGTCCACGCTAACCACTTGTTGTTGTGGGATTGTGACATTTCGATAAACTCTTCATCGAGAATGGCTGTTGCACCTGCTACCTGTGCAGGAAAAGAAACGTTGAACGGGCTTCGCATGCGATTAAGTACGTCCGCTACCTCTTCAGGAAAATATCCCCAGCCGAGACGCACACCACCCATGCCATAAATTTTTGAAAATGTTCGAAGCATGGCAACATTCTTGTTAGCTCGAACAATGTCTATACCCGCCGAATAATCCTCAGAGGAAGTATACTCAGCATAGGCAGAATCAATGACAAGTAGCACCCCCCCCGGGAGACCCTCATGTAAACGCTTCAGTTCGCTCTCCGGCAGATAAGTACCTGTGGGGTTGTTGGGATTAGCGATAAAAAGAAGTTTAGTATTTTCTGTTACCATCTCCAGCAAGTTGTTTACATCTATAGTGATATTGTCCTCATCTGCAGTGACAATTTCTGCACCGACCGTTCGACCATAGATTGGATACATAGCAAAACCATGGGCACTGCATAAAATCTCATCACCGGACCCAGCATAAGATCGGCATAAAAGGCTAATTAATTCATCGGATCCGCATCCGCAGATAATTCTTTCAGTCTCCAAATTAAATTTCGAAGAGAGCAATTCACGGAGTTGTAGGCTGTCGCCATCCGGATAACGATGGTAATCCTTTGCTGCAGTTCTCAACGCCTCAATTGTTTTTGGGCTTGGACCAAAGGCCCCTTCGTTAGAGGCGAGTTTAATTACCTTGTCCATATCTTCAATTTCTGACTCACCCCCTACATAAGGAGCAATCTTATTCAGGCCTTCTAGGGGTTTAGGGGACGACACGGAGGTAGATCTCCTTGAAAGAGTATCGTGAAAAAGTATTAACTTCGCGTTCGGATCAGTCTACAATTCTGAAAGGCAGAGTGATAATCCCCTGTGTCCTTAAAATCAAAGAAAAGATTGACAGAAGTGTACCTGATTCATAGCTATGGGGAAAATTGATCGTAACGTGTTAGAGCTCAACAACCAAATTTGCTGATAGCAAGGGCGCTATAAATGCCGCTTCAGTTGATTGAGTAAGATGGACAGGTAATACTGTCATTACGAGAGAGGGCAGAATTGTTGGAAAATGATCCTGAGGCTCAGGCCAATGTGTTCCTTGGAGTGCAAAGGCCGTTACGCTTGGAGTGTGGTGTTGAGCTTAAAAATTTTCCAGTTGCGTATCAGACCTATGGAAAATTAAATACTGAAAAATCAAATGCTATTCTTGTGTGTCATGCTTTGAGTGGCGATCAATATATTGCAAACACCCACCCCTTGACCGGCAAGTTAGGTTGGTGGGAGTTAGTTGTAGGTCCTGGAAAGCTCCTAGATACAGATAAATATTTTATAATTTGCTCTAATATCTTGGGTGGTTGCATGGGGACTGCCGGGCCAAGGGAAATAAACCCGGATACTGGAAAATGTTGGGGGCTAGATTTTCCAGTCATCACTATACGGGATATGGTTCACGCCCAAGCTATGCTACTTGATCATCTCCAAATCGAAACACTATTCTGCGCAATTGGGGGATCTATGGGGGGTATGCAGGTGCTCGAGTGGGCGGCAACTTATCCTGAGAGGTTATGCACAGCAGTACCAATCGCTTCAGCGTCTCACCATTCAGCGCAGAATATTGCCTTCGATGAGGTGGGACGACAGGCTATTATGGCAGATCCAGATTGGCGCGGCGGGAATTACCAGGAAGAAGGCACTATTCCTTACAGAGGTTTAGCCATCGCTCGCATGGTAGCACACATTACTTATTTGTCTGAACCTTCTTTGCAGCGGAAATTCGGTCGACGTCTCCAAGATAGAACCGCCGTTACATTTGGTTTTGATGCGGATTTCCAAGTGGAAAGTTATCTCCGGCATCAGGGTAGTACATTCGTCGACAGGTTTGATGCTAATTCGTATCTATATATCACACGAGCCATGGATTACTTTGATTTAGAAGGACGCTATAACGGTGTTTTGGGTGATGCATTTCGGAATACTAAGACTAGGTTCTGTGTAATATCGTTTTCAAGTGATTGGCTATACCCAACAGTGGAAAGCCGCCGGATAGTACATGCACTAAATTCAGTAGCCGCCAATGTAAGCTTTGCGGAGATTGAGTCCGATAATGGGCACGATGCATTTCTGTTAGAAGAACCCGAGTTTTGGAGAGTACTCTCGGGTTTCATGGATGGTGCAGCGGAACATTTTGGTTTACCTAATTATGCGCTTTCAAAGACGGATTGATTGTAGATGGTTATAGAAAAAGATAGGCGGATGATCCGCATAGACCTGCAGTTGATAGCGGATATGGTAGTGCCAGGAAGCCGTGTATTGGACGTTGGTTGTGGCGATGGTTCGTTATTGGATTATCTTTTACACGAAAAGAACGTCGATGGTCGGGGGATTGAGTTAAGTATGGATGGCGTGAATGCCTGCGTTTCCCAAGGATTATCAGTGATCCAGGGGGACGCAGACAAAGACTTGTTCAATTATCCCAATAGTGCATTTGATTACGTGATTTTAAGCCAAACTTTGCAGGCAACTATGGCCCCGCGAGAGGTATTAGAGAACCTCTTGAGAATTGGGAAGCGCGCTATTGTATCCTTTCCTAATTTTGGCTATTGGCGGGTTAGGGCATCTCTCGCGCTCCGAGGTTGCATGCCCAGAACCAAAACATTGCCTCACGAGTGGTATGATACCCCCAACATACATTTTTGCACAATCCGAGATTTCGTCAGGCTTTGCAATAACCTCGAAATCAATATTGAAAAAAGCTTGGCGATCAATAGCCGTAGGTTAGGTTCTGCAATTGGTTCAAGAACCTTTGCAGCAAATTTAATGGGAGAACAGGCATTGTTCTTGCTAAAACGAAATTCGGACTGAGTTTTTTTTCATTTTTTACGGACTTGGTAGGGTGGAATAGACCTTTCGGCGAGACGCTGCGCCTAGTGTTGTTTCAGCGTAAATTTGCTTGCTCGCCTCTACAGAGATAACTCCTCCTAAAGCCGAAAACCAATATCTACCAATACTTTCCCAAGCCAGTGCCGATGACATTACCATGCGTGATTTAGACGGCGGCACATAAAGTATACCATTTGAGCTGATTGGTATGAACATAGTATCGCGGAGTAATCGACTGAGTTGGTTAGCTGAATAAGGCTGGCCACAACCAAAGGGCGTACGTTCTAGCTGCGCCCATATGCCGCGCCTGTTGGGAGTAACGACAATGATACGTCCATTTCCGGATAAAACACGCCAAACCTCGCGCATCATTGGTCGGACGGATTCTACACATTCCAAGGCGTGTATGATGAGCACCCGATCCATTGAAAGATCTGGAAGGGGAAGTTCCGCCTCCGATGTCAGACAGGATTGGCTGGCTACTTTGTTGGGTTGTTGCAGTATTCCCTGAGATACAGGCATAACCGAAATCACACGTTTAGCCTCACTGCGGAAAGCGTTTAAATAAGGTGGACAATATCCGATGCCCAAGACATTCATATTTTTTACCTCAGGCCAAACCTCTCGTATGTGCTTCCCAATAACCCGTTTGGTTGTTAGGCCGAGAGGAGAAGTATAAAACTCATGTAAATTAATTGCATCTAACAACATATTACGGATTCTTACGCTATTGTAAGTAGTCCGTTTATCATGGTTAAAACCTGGGAGAAAAGACATACTTTCTCAAACTGAGCGGGCAATAAATCTTATAATTCGCAAAAGTTTTTAATTTCAATGATTTTTAACTCCCAAAGTATATGATAGTTTGAACGATATTTCAGTGCACGGTTGTTTGGTGATTTCTGAAGGAGGGATCGCTGAACGGAATACCGATATCCACTAGTTGCCAGAATGGCTGACATTTTGACTAAGGAATCCATGGCATGGCTTCCAATCCAGCCGCGGCAAATGTCACCAGTCGATCTTCGAGCTTATCTCGGTCGGATCAAAGTCTGCAAATGGGATCATCCAGACAAATTGGAGGATCACAATTTGGGCGGGGGTTCCCGGTAGACTTTGGGGCTTCGGGCAATACTATGCGGCCTGAGGTGGATACGTTGTACAGAATACAAGTAGCCGGACACCGACCTCAGGTAGATGGCAGCTTTGAACGCGATCACTTAGAAACGAGATCTTCCAAGTATATATATGGCGATTATTGGGAAGCATCCCTTACCGTATTCCCACTCGCAACATTTGAGGCTCAGCTCTACATGCAAATGCTTCCAGAGGTAGAAAATGTTCAGGTGACCCCCTATCAAGGAAATGAGGCCTATAGCGCGACCAAGGGTATTATGGAAGAGACGTCGGTTAGTTACAATGAAGAGGAAAACCTTATAGAAGAAAATCAAATTTCTTTAAGTATAAACATTATAGCTTAATGCATAATCTATTTTAGCTCCCTAAGAGCTCGGAAACCAATCACGTAACTGAAAACCCTGGTGTCATTGCGGGCCCGATAGGCAGATCGAGACACTCTGGGCAGGTAATACCAAGCACCCCCTTTTATGACTCGGCTAAGACATTCTGAATTTACAGTGGGCGACCCATCTCCTGAGACGTTTTCGTGGTTATTGGTCCAGCAATCTTCAACATATTCAAGTAGGTTACCGTGCATGTCATAGAGCCCCCAAGGGTTTCCTTTAAACGATCCCACTGGTGCAGACATTTTACCACTCCACTTTGTTCCACAGCCTCGACAATTGGCATTACCTTTTATCATTTTGTTGCCCCACCAGTATTCAGTGGTTGTCCCTGCCCGAGCAGCGTATTCCCATTCCGCTTCTGACGGAAGGCGATATAATTGGTTAGTCTTATTACTAATCCAGGAAAAATATTCTTGGATATCCGCGTATAGAACGTTAATTACCGGGCGATATCCTCGCCCCCAGCCTCGATCATGAACTTTTCTTAAGCATCCACCTTCTGCGTGGCAGACATCCCACTCGTTAAAGGTTATTTCAAAGCGGCCGATAGCATAAGGTTTGGCAATGGTAATTTCTTGGATGGGTAGTTCGTTTTTCTTGCCCTGACTTGAGCCCATGTTAAAACTTCCAGAGGGGATAACGATCATCTCTGGACATGCTGTACAATCCTTAAATAGGTTGCCAGGCTCTAGATCATTTCCAGCGGACATTTTAACTAGCAAAGCTGTTATGAAAGCAGCCAAACAGCAATGGAAAAGAACATCTTTCGTTTTCCGGTAGATAAAAATGAGATAGCTTTTAAGATCTAGCATAAGATATGGCCCACCTATGCAGAAATGGGTACTTTAAACAACGATGGTAATATCTATAGCGTCGGTCGAAAAATAATCTAATCAACCGTCCAGGTCGACCCCTGACGCAAAAGCGCATTCAAATCTGCTTCTGGTTTATTTTTTATTTCGGATTTCAGTTGTTCGTGGATTGCTGTTTCATATGTGGACTTTTGGTTACAATAGAGGACACCAATAGCAGTTGGAAAGGCAGGAGATTTCATGTCCGCTAGCAGGTGGGCCATGATTTTATTTGTTTCGTCATGAATAGCTATGTCATCCTTGGTGACACCATTTTGACCAACGGTCACAACTTCCAACGCCATTTGTCCGGGAATAATACGAAGCCCTTTGTTATTTTCCTGTCCAAACATCAATGGCTTATTATGTTCGCATACTATTTGTTGGTCGATTGCAACGCTTTTTTCTGTGAAATCATCAAAAACACCATCATTGTAAACGATGCAGTTTTGGAAAACTTCTACGAAAGAAGCCCCCTGGTGGGCACGTGCCCGTTTGAAAACTTCTGGTAGGTGTTTTTGCCGGCTGTCTATCCCACGCGCTACGAATTGTGCGCCACAACCCAGAGCAAATTCTACTGCCGATGCAGGATGGTCAACCGAACCAAGTGGTGTAGAGGGTGTGCGGGTGCCAATTTGCGATGTTGGGGAATATTGGCCCTTGGTTAAACCGTAAATCTCATTATTAAATAAGATAAATTGCAAGTTTATGTTGCGGCGGAGAACATGAAAAAGATGATTGCCGCCGATTGAAAGGGCATCCCCGTCGCCAGAGATTACCCATACATCTAGGTCTGGATTAGCAAGCTTGGTTCCCGTGGCAATAGCAGCGGCACGGCCGTGTATGGTATGGAAACCATAAGTAGCCATATAATATGGAAATCGGGCAGCGCAGCCAATACCTGAAATAAAAACTGTCTTTTCACGTGGAGCTTGAAGTTCGGCCATGGTATTTTGCATTGCGCGGACAATTGCATAGTCACCGCAGCCTGGGCACCAGCGCACTTCTTGGTCAGTGGCATAGTCCTTTGCTTTCAGCTTGTCAGGAGATATTTGCACGTTCATCGTTTAGCTCTCCAAATGTTTTTGGATGGCGGAGGTGATTTCTGAAACTTTGAAAGGTTGGCCGGATATCTTATTTAAGCCGATGGCTGGTATTAAATATTGGCTTCTAATTAAAGTGACCAGCTGGCCCGTATTCATCTCTGGGACTAGAATCTTGTCAAACCCATTGAGAAGGCTCTTAAGATTGCTCGGTAGCGGCCAAATATGACGAAGGTGAACATGGGAAACTTTCTTTCCATTTGAGCGAGCCCGTTGAACAGATCGATTGATCGGGCCGTAGGTGGATCCCCATCCGACAACAGCCATATGACCATTTTCTTCGCCCATCTCAATATCCTGAAGAGGGATGTCACTGGCGATATTATCTATCTTTTGTTTGCGAATATCGGTCATTATTTGATGGTTTTCCGGCTCATAAGAAATATCCCCCGAGGTATATGACTTCTCGATGCCGCCAATACGGTGCTCTAGACCTGGTGTGCCTGGGATAGCCCAAGAGCGGGCCAATGTATCATCATTTCTCTGGAAGGGATGGAAAGCCTGTGTTTCAGAATGAAATTCCACCTTCATGTCTTCAATACTGTTTATGTCTGGAATAAGCCAAGGCTCAGAGGCGTTAGCCATATAACCATCAGCTAGCAACATAACAGGGGTCATATATTTGGTCGCAATTCTTGCAGCTTCAATTGCCGTATTGAAGCAATCTCCCGGAGAACGGGCAGCAATTACAGCGAGAGGACTGTCAGCATTCCTTCCAAAAACCGCCTGGTAAAGGTCAGATTGCTCGGTTTTAGTAGGCAGGCCAGTGGAGGGACCGGCCCGTTGTACGTTAAGCACTATAAGCGGTAGTTCTACGGAGACGGCGAGACCAATAGCCTCAGTTTTCAAGGCAATTCCTGGTCCCGAGCTTGCCGTTACGCCTAATGCGCCGGCATATGAACCGCCGAGGGCAGCACAGACGGCAGCGATCTCATCTTCAGCCTGAAAGGTTATGACATTAAAATGTTTTAGCTGTGACAACGTATGAAGAATGGCAGATGCTGGAGTAATAGGATAGCCGGCGTAGACCATTCGAAGGCCTGTTTTCTGCGAAGCGGCAACCAATCCCCAAGATAACGCTTCTATCCCTGTAACTGTCCGGTAGAGGCCTGGCGGAATGTCTGCCTCAGACACTGTGTAAGCGCTGCGCTCACCTGAAATCTCCATCGTTTCGCCGTAAGCGTGACCAGCGTTTAAAGCTGCCACGTTTGATCGGGAAATATCCTGCCGGTTTTTAAACTTTTGATTGAGCCAGTCAATAGTCGGCTGGCGATCTCGGTCATAGAGCCAATAGACTAGACCCAGTGTCCACATATTCTTGCAACGAACAGCTTCTTTTTGACTAAGACCATGTTCCTTAACAGCTTCCAGGGTGGCTTTCGTGATATCTATAGCTATAACCCTGTGGTCACCTAGGTCATCGTTTGCAATCGGGTTTGTGTCGTAGCCAGCCTTCTTTAGGTTTCGTTTGGTGAAGGCTCCGATGTCAGCAATTATCAGGCCGCCCTTATCTAAGTCACCTATACTCACTTTTAACGCCGCTGGATTAAAGGCAACTAAAACATCGGGGGCATCTCCGGCAGTTCGGATTTCACGAGATCCAAAATGAATTTGAAATGCCGATACGCCGAAGGTTGTACCCGCGGGTGCCCTGATTTCAGCCGGAAAATCTGGAAAAGTGGTTAAATCGTTACCTGCTAAGGCCGTTGTAAGGGTAAATTGACCGCCGGTAATCTGTACGCCATCACCTGAATCGCCCGCAAATCGGACCACGACATCTTCTAATTCTATTCTGACAGGCTTATCAACCGATAGGGTAGTCGCGCCTTCCATTCGTTTTATTCTCCTAGAAACTTCTTGTGGCCGTATTTCACCGTTAAACCAAGAGACACTTTACACAGTTCAAATTACGAATACACAGATAGCCTTGCCGGGGCTCGCGGCCATAACATGTTTATGACATTTTTGAAGTACTATTAGCTCCGGAATTACAAGCTGAAGAGACCACTGTACTATCATATCAATGTGATAGCCGTAAACCGTAATTACCCAAATAAATACACTCAATTGTTAACATTCTGATTATTTAACTAAAGGGCCTTAATATTTAAAAATTATTTGCACGTAAAGTATTAGCTAATGCAGCAAATTCCTCTGCGATGGATTGGTAGATC
>PTLH01000079.1 GCA_002938035.1 Alphaproteobacteria bacterium MarineAlpha3_Bin6 | reverse complement strand
GCCATTGGGAAAGGTATAGACCCCTTGCCCATGCTTCCTGCCATCTTTCCATGCGCCAAGATATTGAGAGCCATCGGCAAAGGTATAAGTTCCTTGTCCATGTTTACTGCCATCTTTCCACGCACCGATGTACTTAGAGCCGTCGGGAGAACTATAGGTGCCTCGTCCGTGTTTTTTGCCATCTTTCCACTCACCAATATATTTGGATCCGTCAGCAAATGTATAGCTCCCTTGCCCATATATTTTATTATTCTCGAATTCACCTACATACATTCGTCCGTCAGCAAACGTATAGATACCTCTCCCGTGCTTACTGCCATCTTTCCACTCACCGGCGTATGTGTCCCCAGTGGTGTAGGTTAAGGTGCCTTGTCCGTTGAACTTGTTATTCTTGAGTTCACCTTCGTATTTCCGCCCATCTGAAAATGTATAGGTGCCTTGTCCATGTTTATTGCCATTTTTCCATGTACCGACGTACATAGAGCCGTCGGGAAAGGTATGGGTGCCTTGTCCGTGTTTTTTGCCATCTTTCCAGGTACCAACGTATTTGTTTTGAGGAGACCACGTATAGGTTCCCAAGCAGTTGTTCCAAGTGCCTTTGTCGTAACTACCTGGACACTCGGGCGCCCCCCACCCCTCAAGTGAAGGCAATAACACTACAACAAGGCTTAACAGAGCTGGCAGAAATCGTTTCATTTCGTGATGATACAGAAATTCTAAGAGAATTGAAGTCAGTTAATTATAGTATTAGTTCCTCCGTACCAACAGGAATTCCCCACTATCATGCCCAACACCTCGAACATCTGAATATTGAAGGGTCCGATCAGTACGTCGAACCCTTAACCCTAAATAATCATAATGGTTCGGATACTTGATCGCTTACTGTTGCGTTGGTAAGCCGCTGTAGCGCAGAAAACGATATAGGGAAAACACAGTGCGGATGACCCGCAGCCGCCCAAACAGTTTCATACCTGTTAAGCATTTCATCCATCAAAACGGTCAAAGTGGAGGGTAAGCCGACAGGTGACACACCGCCGATCGAGTAACCCGTAATTGTTTTGACTTCATCGGCATCGGGACGAATGCATTTACCCTCAATTCCCGACAATCGACTAAGTGTGTTGGTACTGCACCTCCTATCTCCGGAAACAAGAGCCGCAACCGGCGTATTGGAGACTTCAGACTTCAGCTTGAATATGAGTGTTTTCACTATGGCCCCGACCTCTACACCCAATGCCTTGGCCGCCTCTTCTGCACTTCTGGCGGTTTCTTCAAATTCGATTACGTCTTCCGTATGACCGGCGGCAGACAATGCGGCAACTACCCTATGGACTGAAGGATGCTGTATATACTTTCCCATCAAGTTGCCCAATTTTCCGTTTTATTCATTGCTCTTCCCAGTCTCTTTCCTGGTCATACATCACCCAACGTTGACTGGGAAGTAACATCACGCGTGGCGTACGAAATAATCAACGGGCCGTCTCTTACTTAAAACCCGTATTGAGTGCTATGTACTTGGTTAAAATGGCGCGATAAGGCAAAATATCGATGAAGCTGCAGTATACTTCTAAAAGACAACCCTCCGTTCCAGGAGGTTGAATGTTAAGAAATGTTAGGTTCTAGCAGAAAATTAAATATGGAGGATAATGATAATACTGCATAGTTTAGTTCAAACGATGTCCGTCACTCTGATCAAATAAATGACAGTGTGACGCCTGCAGACTAAACATCAACTGATCTCCTGGAGAGATCCGCAATTCGGGACTTACCTTCGCAACGAGTTCTTCTTCCTCACCAAATTCAAAATATACAAGGCTTGCATCACCGAGTGGTTCAATAATCCTTGCCTGACCTCGGAGAGCGCCGTCGCTGACACTGACGTGTTCGCTCCGAATTCCAAGAACTACCTTGTTGTCTTTTATATTTTGGGTTGATTCCTCTGGCAATGAAATTTCCAAAGATCCCGATTTGAAAATTGGATCCCCGTTACTGGAAGTAAGAACGCCTTCTAAAAAATTCATGGTCGGCATACCGAAGAAACCTGCAACAAATTGAGTCATCGGGGTGTCGTAGATATCGAGGGGACTTCCAACCTGTTCAACTTTACCGCCGTTCATAACGACAATACGATCAGCCATTGTCATAGCTTCCGCTTGATCGTGTGTAACATAAACAAAAGTTGCTTTGAGCCGATCATGTAGGCGTTTGAGTTCAGTCCGCATATCTACGCGGAGCTTTGCATCAAGGCTTGATAGGGGTTCATCCATGAGAAACACATCGGGATTGTTTACAATCGTTCGAGCCAATGCGACGCGCTGAGACTCGCCACCCGAACATTGGTTGGGTCTCTTATAAAGTAACGGTAAAATGTACAGGGCTTCGGCAGCAGCACGCACGCGTTCTTGCACTTCCTGGTCTTCCATCTTCTGTACCCTAAGACCAAACGCGATATTTTCAAAAACGCTCATGTGAGGAAATAAGGCGAGATCCTGGAAAACCATTCCCAGTCCCCGATCGCCGGGTTCAACATCGTTTACCACACGATCTCCGATCATTATTTCGCCGGCTGTGGGTGTTTCAAGTCCGGAAATCATATTGAGGGTCGTGGTTTTGCCGCAACCGGAAGGACCGACTATGATCAAGAATTCGCCATTTTCAATATCAAGACTGATGCCTTTGACCGCAACGGTGCTACCAAATTCCTTCACCAATTCTGTCAATCTGATATTTGCCACTACGTTCTCCCTTAGTTGAGGTCTTATTTAGCTATTTTCTTATAGTACCGAAGCTAAATCCCTTAATAAGATGCTTTTGAATGATCATTCCCAAAACAATAACCGGAATGGTAATGATCGTTCCTATCGCTGCCTGGGGTCCATATAGACGACCCTCTGATGCGCTTTGAAATTTATTCAGAAGTACAGGAAGTGTCGTCACATCTGGATGGGTCAACGTTAACGCGAGTAGAAATTCAGCCCAATTGAGAATGAACACAAAAAGAAAAGTGACAACCATTCCCGAGGCAACGAGTGGAAGAACTACCCGCCGAAGAGTATACATTCGGCCTGCTCCCATAATTCGGGCAGCATGTTCCAGAGAATACGGCACCTCTTCGATAAATGTCAGCATCATCCAGATCACAAACGGCAACGTTATCGTGATATAAAGGAGGCTCATTCCGACCCGCGTATCGAATAGACTAATCCGCGTACCGAGAACAGTTTCTGCTGCGAGGGGAACCATGATTGCGTAATACATCAAGAGAGGAATAGCTATTACGATTGGCGGGATCATCCGGATTATCAGGACGCTATGACGAAACTTGCTTCCACCAACGTTAAACCGTGAAATTGCATACGCAAGGAATGTTCCCATAAAAAGTGCGATCAATGCAGAAAGGGTGCAGATCAGTACAGAATCCCCCAACGCTCCCCAGATATTAAAAGGCTGTTCAGTCGCCTGACGGGCCACTCCTTCTTTTGTTATATCAAATGTGAAGATTTGTCCGTAATTCTGCAATGTCGGTGAATGCGGCACCCAATTTGGCGGCCAAGTTACCCATTCGCCAGAATCTTTAAAAGAAGTCTGCACCATCCAATAAATCGGGAACATGATAAGGAGGCCCCATAGAATCAATATTGTGTGCCTAACAATTGTTCTTCTGCGGGACTTTCGCATGGCCTGCCGTTTAGACTGGATCGGGGATGCGGTATCAGGCGATAAAACCATCAGACTTCCCCACGTTCAACGGCTTCACTTTGCCTGCCTAACAGGTAAATCCCCACAAAGATCAAAACAGAAAATAATATCAACACTAAAATGGATGCGGCGGCTCCATATGCGAACTTGTTAAACTGCCATACCTGCTCCCACAAATAATAGGCGATCGTCTGGGTCGATGTCCCTGGTCCTCCATAAGTCAGAAGTATAATAGGATCAAACATTTTGAGAGCTTCCATCGATCGAATAACTATCGCAATTACGATGGCAGGTTTTAGCAGCGGAAGTTCCACCCACAGAAATACCTGCGCGCGGCTAGCTCCCATTATGCGGGCAGCATTGATCAGTTGCGGTGGAAGAGCTGAAAAACCCGACAGAAATATAAGAAACGTCAATGATGTCCATTGCCAAATATCTGCGAGTATAATCGCCCACTGCGCGGCCAAGGGGTTGGACAACCAGCGAATGCGCGGATTAATGCCTAGAAGGCTGGTCAGCGGCCATAGAAGTTCGTTTAAGGGGCCGCTGTCTAGATAGATCATCGAGAAGTTGTAACCGGCGACTACAGGCACAACCATCATAGGAATCAAAAAGATGGTAATATATATCCTCCGGCCTGCAACAATGCGGTGTACTAGCATCGCGAGAATAAATCCAATTATGAGTTCTAAAATAACAGCAGACCCCGCAAAATAGAAGGTTCTCCCCAGTGACAACCAAAATCCGGGGTCACTCAAAACGGCTTCGTAATTGCGGAAGCCATCGAGGTAAGCCTGCTCGAAAGGACGGTTTGCACGCCAACGGAGGAAACTTATATAAATCGTCAAAATGAACGGTATTATGAGAACGCAAATGATCATACCCTCGACCATAACAAAGGGTATCCATCTAAAAATGCGTTCCTGAGAAAGCCACGCACTAAAGCGCGCAGTAATTCCGTCTTTTCGGAGGTCGGCCACCGTGGTAACTCTCTCGTTCATTATTTCTGCCGACGCTATTGATTATATGAAAGTAAATTGATGCAACTCAAGGGAGACGGGGTCAGTACACCGACCAACCCCGTTTTCAACCCTCCGGGAAAGTAATTCTACTCCCCCGAAGAGAGAAGCCCAAATACCTCTAAGTTCGTTAGAACTTATCGACGTAGAGACCGTCATTCACACCTTTACGCCATACTTTGATCTGGTAATCACGACCAATATCTTCGGTCACTCGGTTCCAGCCCTTTTCAATTTTAGCAGCAGCTTTTTCGGCCGTTAAATTGTTGTTCATTACGTCGGCAAGGTTATTATCGAGGACTTTCATATATTCGTAGTGGCCTTCGATGTAAAGAAGCGATGTCGTATATTTCGCATTTTCCATCGTCGCCTTAAGAAATTCCGGACCAAACTTCTTGAGAATGCCGGGATGGCCAATATTTTGCGTGCGGTAGGGATCCCAAAATCCTTTAGGATGAGCGATCGCCCGACTACCCACTGATGGGCTCGTTAGCCACTGGATGAAATAGTAGGCGAGCTCTGGGTTTTTCCCGTGCGCGTTGACCATATAGCTTGTACCCGCTGCTTCCGCAGCTCTTCTAACGGGAGGTCCATCCGGGGCAGTAGTCGCAGGGATGACACAAGGTATCTGCTTACCCTTAACAGTACTCTTGGGATTAGAGTTTGCATAGCCAAAGATTGATGGAAAAGACATCACAGAATATGCCTGACCGCTTCCCCAGAATGGGTAAATCTGCGGTGTTCCCCAACCTTGTATGTCTTCTGGCATATACTTGACTACTGAAGCAAAAGCCTTGATCGCTTTAATACCCTGCTTAGTAGAAATTCTAGGTTTCATATCTTTATCAAAAAGCAGTCCCCCAAAATACGCCGGGAAGTGACGATGAGAGAAGTTCACAGAACGATAAGCCATCGCACCGTATAGAGGTTTTTCAAATTTAATACCCCAACGGGTCTGTCCGGCTTTAGTATGAAAGAATTTCGCCTGCTCTTCCCAATCAGCCATAGTCGCAGGGCAGCCTAAGTCCTTGCCAGTTTTACTCTTAAATGCCGCACGTGCCTTTGGATTTTCAACAATGTCTTTTCTAAGCACGAGCATGATGTGATCACCATCAAGAACCATGCTGTAGAGCTTACCGTTATACCGCTGCTGAGCAAGAAATGCTCCGGGAATACCAGTAAAGTCGGGTTTTCCTTTTGCCGCAAAATCGTCCAAAGGTAGTATCACCTGGGCACCGGCTGCGTCCGGTGCTGTGTAGGGAAAGTCATTGAACATGTCAAAAGCACCTGTTTTTGCGACTGCCTCACCCATTATCTTGCTAGGAATATCTGTATAGCCTAGTGGCTCAGTGTGAACATCTATGCCAGTCAATCCCTTCCACTCTGCAATGAAGTCGGGTATTGCATTGCGAAATAGGGAATTTAAAAGCATGTTGATTTTTGGATTCTTCATGTTGTTATCTTTAACGAACTGCTTCGCCAGATTAACAGCACGGTCGGCAGCGGGATCACTTTCCGCCTGAACTGCAGTGGCGTTTAGAGAGTATCCAAAAACGATAATTGAAATTGATAAGAGTATTTTTTTCATTTAATTTTCCTCCCTGGTTATTGACCTTCTTTATGAATGTCTCAGCTGTAAAAAAACTATTAGGCCTAGGCTAAGCCGCCAAAGATTTTCAATCAAGCAGAATCCTAAAACTTGAATTACAGAAACTACAGAATTGTATCTCAAAGAGTGTCAGGTTTGATAGATAAAAATTTTGCAACGAATGCAGAATTTGCAGGCGTTTTTAAGTTATAAAGTGGGTATTTATTTTGGTAGGCTATCACATAAGGTAGAAGTAAGGCTTGAAGGCGGTTGGGATCTTCTTACCTCACCTATCCGCAGATCAATTACGTCATCAAACAATGCATCCGCTTCGTCCGATACACGGCTGAATTCATAGTTCGAATAAATCAAGGTTGAGGTAGGCCCTCTGTAGAGGTTGGTTGCATCACCCCGGTAACTGCGCTAGCACAACGAAATCCTCCGGAGACAGGGGCGGTCGTTTCATTGTGTAATGATGAAAGATACAGAGTTTCAGGCCAACAGACTTGGTAACCGATCATTAAAATTAACCTCAGGAATTTAGTCGATAGGAGATAAAATGGTTAAGGCAATACGCTTTCACGAGTTCGGGGGACCCGAAGTTCTAAAATTCGAAGATATCAGCGTCGGTGATCCCGCTCCGGAAGAAGTACGGATACGCCACACGGCAATTGGTTTCAACTTCCTCGATGCATTGGTGCGGGCAGGAAAATATCCCGTGCTGCCGGAGTTGCCGGCTATTCCAGGAGCTGAAGGGGCGGGCGTCGTCGAGGCTGTCGGCGGAGACGTCAAAAACCTCGCGGTCGGCCAGCGGGTTGTCTACGCAGCTACCATTCCCGGTGCATATACCGAGGCCCGGCTCATTGAGGCACACCACGTCGTTGCACTGCCCGATGCCATTTCCGAGGACGACGCAGCGGCGAGTTTTCTGAAAGGTATGACTGTCGAATACCTGATCAAACGATGCTACCGGATTTCCGAAGGGGAGACGGCTTTGGTGCATGCCGCGGCGGGGGGTGTCGGCCAGATAATGTGCCAGTGGCTCAAGCATCTCGGTGTCGTCGTCATCGGCGCCACTACGTCTGAAGAGAAGAAGAACCTGATCCTCTCTAACGGAGCAGCCTATGCGGTCAATTCGAGCACTGAAAACATCGGAGACGTCGTAGAGGACGTCACCGGTGGTGAAGGTGTCAACGTCGTCTACGATTCAGTTGGTCCCGACGTCTGGTCAACCTCCATCGATACCCTCCGTCCTCGAGGATATTACGTCAATTACGGCAACTCATCGGGGCCTTTGGCGCCCATCAATGCAGTCGATCTCAACGTCAAGGGGTCTCTCTTTTTCACGAAGACTTCCATGCGCTTCTATCAACTGACTAGAGAGGAGCTGGAAAATTCCGCGGCGGCTTTGTTCGACGTCATGGAGAGAGGCATTGTACGTCCCGTCATCGGGCAACGTTACGACCTCTCCGATGCCGCACAGGCCCAGATCGATATTATGGAAAAAAGAACGACGGGATCGACAATCCTGGTTCCCTAAGGGGCTGGCGGACTTTCGTTTGCGTTCTATGAAATAAGGAACGAAGAACCGAATGGATTATCTAGGTCCTTATGTCAGGAGTATTTCCGCATGGGGGCTGGTCCTACTTGGCAGGTGTTATTAATTCACCGTCACCGATGACCTGTTGGAACATCCCTATGAGGCTTCTGATTTCCTCCGTGTATTCAATTCCCACCCAAATCCCGATGCCGATGCCTATGAGAATTTTGATCAAGTCTCAACTCCCTGTATTTTTGGTTCCTCATTGTCCTTTCGGGGTTCACATCGGGTATCGACATTCATATCGACAACCGGGAGAGAGAACTTGAACGTCTTCGAAGACTTGAGACATTCCTCCTGGTTTTCCTGAGGGATCCGCATCTCGATTGTCTTGGGGGGGTCTTTCGTATCGTTGGAGACACCAACTGTAATAAGAATAACCAGCATAAACTTCATTCCGTCGGTACCCCTGCGAAGACATCTCCATCATACACCAAATTATCTTATTCAATGAACCAAAAACTCATCCCCTAAAAAAAGTGAAAACAATCGTACCTCTTTAAAAGGTTACGCAAATTATCCTAAAACAATTGGTCCAATTCCAGGCTCACGTGGAACACCCCATGGATTGTTATTATCTTCCGGTTTGGTGATTAAAAAATCTAGCGTGTAATAATCATCTATTACAAATATATCAGGGGGCGTCCTGCCATAGGACGAGAGAACACAGCGGAAAAGAATTAAAGTATTTAAGATGCTTAAATTTCTGTTCGAATTAAATATGTCGGAAATGCTCACCTAAGGCTGAAACATGTGGTTCTTTACAATACAAATTCCCGCCACTAACATTCTTGAGATATATGACACAAGGTAAAAAAAATTGCATCAGGGAGATGCATGAAGTTTTATTGGAGTGCGCTGACCATCGACGGTATCCGCGTCTTGTTCGATGGCAAAGCACCTGATGAGCAGATAGATATCCAACTTTTTTCTACCAGTGCATTTGAAAGGCGGGTGAATAGGTGGCCACTTATAACATATTGATTTTGGGAGCATCTTACGGCTCCCTACTGGGGTCAAAATTGGCGCTTGCAGGGCATAGTGTAAATATGGTGTGCCTGCCAGAGGAAGCTGATCTGATTAACGCTGAGGGTGCTCGGGTACGTCTTCCAATCAGGAGCCTTGGTGAAATTGTTGAAATCAATTCGAAAATAGCACCGGGTAAATTATCAGCGACGACGACGCAGCGCGTTGATCTATCTGAATACGATTTAGTGGCACTGGCTATGCAGGAACCTCAATACCGATCGCCGGGTGTCCGCGAATTGCTGGATGATGTCGCAAAAGCTGAACTTCCATGTATATCTATAATGAACATGCCTCCCCTACCCTACTTAGCACGTATACCCGGACTTGAAATCACGGCCCTGAATAAATGCTATACTGACCATACCGTATGGGAGAATTTTGATCCGGCATTGGTAACTCTATGTAGTCCTGACCCACAGGCATTCCGTCCGCCTGATGAAAAGATAAACCTATTACAGGTGGGGTTGCCTACCAACTTTAAAGTGGCAAGATTTGATTCAGATCAACATACGGCGATTATTCGCCAGCTTGAGACAGATATAGATGCTATACGATATGATCTTAACGGTGAGCCAATAGAGTTGCCGGTAAAACTTAGAGTTCACGGTTCTCTTTTTGTCCCCCTGGCAAAATGGAGTATGCTTTTAACTGGAAATTATAGATGTGTACGAGAACGTGATATGCAGCCCATCAAGGATGCAGTACACAGTGATCTCGATTTGTCTCGACGGGTTTACAATTGGGTTTGCGATGTATGTCAATCCATCGGGGCAAGTGAAGAAGATCAGGTCCCGTTTGAAAAATACGCAAAGGCGGCTGAAGGTCTTTTAAAGCCTTCCTCCGGGGCGCGTGCTCTTCTAGCGGGGGCACCTAATATTGAACGGACTGACCTTCTCGTGCAAACAATCGCCGCGATGAAGGGAAAGCAGCTGGACGTCGTTGACGAGACGGTGGCTATGGTCAACCGTTGGCTGGAAAAGAACCGGGAGAAATCAGGCCAAAGCTAGTGTAGGCCCACTACTTCCATTAGAAATTCGTGGGGGTTTATTTATAGTTTTTAAGTAAGAAATTCGAATTTAGCCAATAATAAGCGTTCTCTGGCTCCCGCGTTTTTGCCCCGATGATCCTATTTCATTGCACTACTTATCAGTGTGTCGCCTACGCGATCCATTTTCATATGACCTCCCAAAGTGAAGATCAACGTTTTTTAACGTCATTTGTGACTTGATGGATATGCTCCCAAATAAATTTCTTGGATATGCTCGGGTTTACTCTCGTTTCGCTCGATGGGACTTGGAATAAGCGTTGAATGCGATCCTTGATAAGGTTCTCGCCGTGATCAGGGGGTTGTCTATGAAATGGGAAAAAATGAAAAAATTTGGGCATCGCTAAAAACGTCCTCAATACGCACCCAGAATCGACAACGGGTATGAATAATTCGTTAAGCGATTAGCATGAAAAGCTCCATCCGTCGTCGTGAGGAGGGATGCAGCCGTACGATCGTTTAGAGGGGGATGGGAAAACGATAAATTTAAATCTGCCGGGGATTAAGTATCTTACGGCTCCCTATAATCAAGATGTTATAAGTGATCATGATAATAATTCATTGACCTTTTTT
>PTLH01000078.1 GCA_002938035.1 Alphaproteobacteria bacterium MarineAlpha3_Bin6 | reverse complement strand
AGCCAGAGCCTGAACCTGAGCTAGAGCCAGAGCCAGAGCCAGAGCCAGAGCCAGAGCCAGAGCCAGAGCCAGAGCCAGATGTTGTTGCACAGGTGATACAGGAGCCTAAAGTTGAAACTGACGTCGTCTCGGCCGAGCCAGGTTTCGAAGAGGATGTGGATGAAATTCTTGAACTAACGCAACAGATGATAGCACCTTCTCCATCCGATGTGGATGCGGGGGTGCCGATTTTATCTGGGTCAACGCAAACGGCTTCGACCGATCCTTTGCAGGAATTAGCAAAAGCACTTCTTAATCGACGTGACATTGCTATTGGTAGTCGAGATTTGACACTTGAAGGTCTTATTAGGGAAATACTTCGGCCACTTCTTAAGGAATGGCTTGATGAAAATTTACCTTATTTAATAGAACGCCTTGTGAAAAAAGAAATTGATCATATGGTTAACCGTGCAGAGCGCCTCGACCTTTAGTCCTTAATTTTCGCCAGGCTTTTTCCCCATTTACACTAACCATTTCCGTGATATGGTGCGCGGCCTCGCGACTGATCCATCCTTGGCTGTTTTGCACGTTAATTGTTGAAAGGAACGTTCAGCAATGCTGGACAAACTTTACCTGCCCGCTGAAGTAGAAAAAAGACGATACCTTGCCTGGGAAGAAAGTGGAGCTTTTACCAGCGGGGATAGGCAGGAATCTGATCCTTATACTATCGTTATTCCCCCGCCGAATGTTACGGGAAGTCTCCACATGGGGCATGCTCTGAACAATACGCTTCAAGACATTCTTATTCGTTATCGCCGAATGAAAGGTGACAATGCCCTTTGGCAACCGGGAACTGACCATGCTGGAATTGCTACCCAGATGGTAGTGGAACGCCAACTTGAGACAGAGGGAAAAACACGCCATGACCTGGGGCGTGAAGCATTTATTCAGAGGATCTGGAAATGGCGTAAAGAATCTGGTGGCACGATTACCGAACAGTTACGAAGCCTTGGAGCTTCCTGTGATTGGTCGCGTGAGCGTTTTACAATGGATGAGGGGTTGTCGTCCGCAGTATTAAAAGTATTCGTGCAGCTTTACCAAGAGGGCCTTATTTATCGTGATAAACGCCTTGTCAATTGGGATCCAAAATTACACACCGCAATTTCAGACCTGGAAGTTGAGCAACGCGAGACGGCTGGACAACTATGGTATTTTAAATATCCAATCGAGAACTCAAAAAATGATTTTATAACTGTGGCCACCACGCGACCAGAAACTATGCTGGGTGACACCGCAGTCGCAGTTCATCCTGACGATGACCGCTATAAACATTTGGTTGGAAAAGTGTGTCGTCTACCACTAACGGATCGACTGATTCCTCTCATTTCGGATGAATACTCTGATCCAGAAAAAGGTAGTGGTGCCGTTAAAATTACGCCTGCGCATGACTTTAACGATTTTGAAGTTGGTCGTCGAAACGGTCTTGAAATGATAAACATCTTTGATCGGAATGCGCGCCTGAATGAAACCGTACCAAAAGTATACCGAGGTATGGATCGGTTTGAGGCTAGAAAAAAAATAATCGCAGATATGAGCTCTTTAGGGCTTTTAGAAAAAATCGAAGATAATGAAATGACGGTGCCATATGGTGACCGCTCTGGTGTGGTAATTGAGCCCTGGCTGACGGATCAATGGTTCGTAGATGCTAAATCTCTTGCCAAACCTGCTATTGAAGCGGTTCAGATGGGTCGCACCAAGTTTGTGCCCAAACAGTGGGAAAAGACTTATTTTGATTGGATGCTTAATATTCAGCCATGGTGTATCTCACGGCAAATTTGGTGGGGACATCAAATTCCGGCGTGGTTCGGTCCAGACGGTCATATCTTTGTCGAACTCAACGAAGAAGATGCTTATCTGGCTGCGGAAAGACACTATGGCGAGAGAAAAGAACTTACCCGTGATGAAGACGTGCTGGATACGTGGTTTTCTTCTGCACTTTGGCCGTTTTCTACTCTGGGTTGGCCGGAGAACACGAAAGAGCTAATGAAGCATTATCCCACAGACGTCCTGGTTACCGGCTTCGATATAATCTTCTTCTGGGTGGCGAGGATGATGATGATGGGTTTGCATTTCATGGAAGATGTGCCTTTTCGTACGGTGTATATCCACGCATTGGTTAGAGATGAGCACGGGCAAAAAATGTCTAAATCTAAAGGAAACGTCATCGATCCCCTGGAGTTAATCGACAAATATGGTGCAGACGCCTTACGGATGACTTTAGCAGCTCTTGCCACACAGGGTCGGGATATTAAACTTTCAGAGAATAGGGTCGAGGGCTATAGAAATTTCACTACAAAATTATGGAACGTGGCACGATTTTGCGAATTGAATGAATGTCAATTTGACCTAAAATTTGACCCCTTTGCATGCGAACAACCAATAAATCAGTGGATTGTTGGTAAAGTGGTGGATGCTGCCTTCAAAGTTGAACGTGGTATCAAAGACTATAAGTTTAACGAGGCTGCAGGTGCTATATACCAGTTCACTTGGGGAACATTTTGCGATTGGTATGTTGAGTTTTCTAAGCCCATCCTTCTTGGTGATGAAGAACATATAATCTCAGAAACGAGAGCTACGGCAGCTTGGGTGCTGTACCAAGTTCTTAAACTCCTGCACCCTTTTATGCCCTTTGTATCTGAAGAGTTATGGGAAAAACTTGGGTTTGACAGAGATGGTAAGCTCATAAAAGCAGACTGGCCGGAGTTTGATGGTCAAATAGTCTCAAACGTAAATATTGAAATGGACTGGGTTGTCGATTTGGTTTCGGAAGTTCGATCTTTGCGAGTAGAAATGAACGTACCGCCTGGCGCCCAAATCCCATTGATAGTTCTAAATGCCGATGATACTGCAGTAGCAGCATGTGCCAGCCATATGGCAATCATCAAAAGGTTGGCGCGTGTTTCGGATCTTTCCTTTTCTGATGGTGACGTTCCCAAGGGCTCAATACAGGCTGTATTAGGTGGGTCGACAATTATTCTCCCAGTTTCAGACGTCATCGATTTAGACTTGGAACGTGCCCGTCTCAATAAAGAAATATCTTTGCTTGATACGGAGATTTTAAAATTTGACAAGAAATTGTCTGATAAAGAATTTCTTTCAAAAGCGCCCGCTGAGGTAATTGAAATTCAAAGAGAAAGAAAAAACACTGCGTTTGAGAAAAAAATTAAGTTATTGGAAGCCCTTGAACGGCTTTCTTCAGTCGTTAAATAAATATCGGCTGATAACGGTGTTAAATTTCTATTCGCCAGTCCTTATTAAAGATTAAAATCCATCAATGTGCCAGTATTTGGCTAAGGAACAATTTGGTTCGGTCGTGTTCTGGATTTTGGAAGAATTCGTTTGGCGGTTTCTGTTCTATAATTTCACCTTCATCCATAAAAATGACCCGGTCAGCAACCGCGGTGGCAAATCCCATTTCGTGCGTCACAACCAGCATAGTCACACCTGTTTCCGCAAGTTCAACCATCACGTCGAGAACTTCCTTGATCATTTCAGGGTCTAGGGCTGACGTTGGTTCGTCAAACAGCATAATCTTGGGGTTCATACAGAGAGATCGTGCTATGGCAACACGTTGCTGTTGACCGCCAGAAAGTTGGCCTGGATATTTCTTGGCCTGTTCAGGAATTTGAACTCTCTCCAAATATTTGAGTGCCAAGTCTTCGGCCTCTGCCTTGGCCATATTTCGCACCCAAATTGGTGCCAGCGAGCAATTTTCCAAGACTGTAAGGTGAGGAAACAGGTTAAACTGCTGAAAAACTATGCCGACTTCAGATCGGATGATTTCTATATTCTTAAGATCTCCAGTCAGTTCAACGTCGTCCACAACAATTTTGCCCTCCTGGTGTTCCTCAAGGCGGTTGATACAACGGATTAGAGTGGATTTACCGGATCCCGAAGGACCACAAATGACGATACGTTCCCCGGTGCTGACCTTCAGGTTGATGTTTTTTAGCACATGAAAGGCGCCGAACCATTTGTGCATGCCGGTGATTTCAATGATAATCTTAGATGCGTCCTTTGACGACTGGATGGCGGGTTCTGGTTTAAGTTTTTCAATCATGATAAATCCTTAATTCTCTGTACTTAACCGTTTCTCCAGCCATAAAGAATATCGCGACATACTGAAACAGCAGATAAAGAAGAATACCGCAACAAAAATGTAGACTTCACGCGCCAATCCTGCCCACACGGCATCGGCCAAGGATGCCCGTCCGACACCTAAAGGATCGAGCATTCCAATGATCAAGACGAGAGTTGTGTCCTTGTAAAGCCCAATAAAGGTATTGACGATCCCAGGGATTGAAATTTTGAGTGCCTGGGGCAGGATAATCAGCAAGTGAGCTTTCGTATAGGTCAGGCCGAGGGAGTCCGCAGCTTCGTATTGACCGTTGGGAATTCCCTGCAAACCACCGCGAATGACCTCGGCAATGTAGGCCGACGAAAAAACCGTTACCATGATCAGCACCCGAAGCAGCAGGTCAAATGCCGTACCAGGAGGCAGGAAGTAGTTGAGCATTGTTGAGGCGATAAATAGCAATGCTATTAGAGGGACGCCCCGGATGAACTCGATAATTAAGACACAGAGTACTCTTATAACCGGTAACTTTGAGCGTCGCCCGAGAGCGAGCAGTATTCCAATGGGAAGGGAAAATGAAATCCCTGTTATTCCGATGATGAATGTAAGCATGATCCCACCGAACTGGTCTGTATCGACGTGGGTTAGACCGAGACCGCCGACCAGAAGCCATCCGGTAATAAAAGGAAAAGCTACCGCGTACCAGAGGCCAAACTTTCGGCCCGGCATATTCTCATAAAGCACGGATACGATAGCTAGAACCATAAGCACAAAAGACAGGTTTACACGCCAGCGCAAGTCAGCAGGATAAAATCCGTAAATGAAAAGTCCGATGCGATCTTTAATAAAGGCCCAGCAGGCGGCTCCCTCCGGAACCTCCATCTTTGCCCAGCATGCTTTCCTGGACTCTGCGGTCCAAACTGAATCCAGAACCGCCCATTCAAAAATTGGTGGAATTATCGACCAGAGGAACCAGATGGCCAGTAGAGTCATTATCACGTTAAAGGGCGTAGACAGGAGGTTGTATTTTACCCATCCGATGACGCCGACTTCGCTGCGTGGTGGAGGCAGGTCTGGATGCTGGCCCACTTTGTAAGTCTCAGTAGCTTCAGCCATGGCTCACCTCTCTACCAGCGCTGTCTTTTTGTTAAACCAATTCATGAATCCGGAAATCACCATTGAAATAACGAGATATGTCAGGAGAACAATGATCATGGTTTCCATTTCTTTGCCGGTTTGCATAAGGGTGATACCCCCAACTGTAGCAACAACATCCATGTAACCAATAGCTATTGCTAAAGAGGAGTTCTTAGTGAGATTGAGGTACTGGCTCGCGAGGGGTGGAATAATTACGCGAATGGCTTGCGGGATGACAATCAGTTGTAACGTCCTGTTGCGGGTTAGTCCAAGGGCGGCGGCAGCTTCAGTCTGTCCATAGCTGACTGCAAGGATGCCCGCACGGACGATCTCCGCTATAAAACACGATGTATAATAGGAAAGCGCTAGCCACAGCGCGATGAATTCCGGTTTAATAGCTAGTCCACCCTTGAAATTAAAACCCCTCAACTCGGGAATGCTCCACGAAAGTGGCATGCCCGTGGCAATGAAGGCGACGGCTGTCGCACCTACGATGACCCCAGCGGATATCCAAAAAACGGGATAAACCCGGCCTGTTTCATCCTGAACCTTTTTAGCCCAGCGTCTAAAAAAGAAAACAAATGTGACAGAGACTATAAATACTACTGCTATAATCCATGCAATCGGTTCCCAAACGGGTTGCGGGATGAAGAAGCCCCTATTCGAAAGAAAGAAAGAATCTGCAAAATTCATCGCCTGGCGGGGGGGACGCAGTTGGGTAACAATAATACCGTGAATGAAAAGGATGTGCAGAAGAACGGGGACATTTCGTGTGAATTCCAGGAAACAATAAACAAGTCGGTTTATCAGCCAATTCTTGGAGAGACGGAGGATCCCCATAAGAAAACCCATCACAGTAGCCAGAACGATGCCACATACGGCGACCAGTAATGTATTCAGGATACCGACGACGGCGGCTCGTAAATGGGTGGATCTAGAAGTGTACTCGATAAACGGTGAAAACGTAATATCGTAGGCAGCCGGGTACATGAGAAACTTAAAACTAAATTCCTTCCCTATTGCCTCAAGGTTGTTAACCACATTTCGGAGAATTAACGCGAGTAGGGCAAATACGATCGCTACCGTTAATATCTGAATAATAACGGATCGAGCCTGTTGGTTATTCCAAAGTCTCGTTAATGAGTTACGTGTGCCAGGGATTGTCTCAGAAATTACGGCCATAGTGCAAAACGTCCCTTTTTAAAAGCGTCTTGCCTAAATGGGTGATATGGAAGACCTTCAAACAACGACTGGTACCCTAATCAATTCAAGTCATTTCGCCGAAGCCGGGGGACATAAATACCCCAGAAATAACTTCAGTAAAACTACGGCATATATATCTAAATCTACGATAAAAAAGAAACGTGCTGGGCCCCAAATGGAAACCAGCACGCTTTAGATTCACTAGAATCAGTAATCGATTAACGGAATGGAGGCGAGTACTGTAACCCACCTTTGGTCCAGAGTGCATTCATCCCGCGGGCAAGGCCAACTGGTGTCTTTTTACCAATATTGCGTTCAAAAATTTCGCCGTAGTTACCAACTTGCTTGATGATCTGATAAGCCCAGTCTTTGTTGAGACCAAGTTCTTCGCCTTGGTTACCTTCAACACCCAGCATTCTCAAGATTTCTGGGTTTTTGGAGCTTTTCATCTTATCGACGTTGGCTGATGTAACGCCTAATTCTTCGGCCGTAACTGTCGCATAATATACCCATGTTATGATATCAGACCATTGATCGTCACCGTGACGGGTGGCTGGTCCGAGGGGTTCTTTTGAGATGATTTCGGGCAAAATAATATGGTTCTGAGGATCTGGAAATGTCGACCGGGTTGCGGCTAGACCTGATGCGTCTGTCGTATAAACGTCGCACCGCCCGGACATGTAGTTTTGCCTGGCTTCATCGTTAGTTTCAATTGTCACAGCTTCATATTTCATGCCATGCTCATGGAAATAATCAGCCAGGTTTAACTCAGTAGTTGTTCCCGTCTGGATACAGACCGAGGCACCGCCAAGATCTTTAGCACTTTTAACGCCAAGCTTTTTATTTACCATGAAGCCTTGGCCGTCATAATAGTTTACACCATGGAAACGGAGCTTCACGCCGACATCACGCGAGAATGTGATGGTGGTGTTACGCCAGAGCACATCACCTTCGCCTGAATTGAGCTTGGTAAAGCGGGTCTTACCTGTTGACGTGACAGCTTTAATCTTTTTTGCATCGCCTAGAACAGCTGCAGCAGTTGCACGGCAGAAATCAATATCAAAGCCCTTCCAAACGCCACTCTTGTCTGGATAAGCAAAGCCGGCGACGCCGGTGCTTACGACACAACGTAGTGCGCCACGTTTTTTTACATCGTCGAGCGTGCCTGCATTGGCAGATGCCGACATAATTGCAGCTGTTCCTAAAGCAGCAATTACAGATGTGATCTTATTTCTCATAAAGTCCTCCAATTGAAGTTGGTGTACATACTTACAGGTATATTTTTCTATTAATTATCCCGTGGGAGTAATCCGTACCACACTATTAACAATAATCTCAATAGAAAGAAGTAAAACCTTTTTAATCTTTCGCGTGTTACAGCTACATCATATTATGAAACCAAAACAACAAATCGACGGTATTGATGGATCCTCGTCTCACCAGGAACAGGAATTGAATGCCTACGAAGATACCAAAGTTTCACAGCAAAAAAATCCGACGCCTCATGAACGCGCTGATTTGATTGTTAGGCGTCTTGAAAATTTTATCAGAGAAGGACGAACTGAAGACGGTGGAATTAACTTTAGAAAATGGCAAGAATTGGCGGTGCTAGAGGTCGCTAATGCTATACGAGATGCGGAAAAATACCTAAGCAGCGATCAACGTTTCTTCACTCGCAGCCTTTCAGTTGGTGCGGTTGCGCTCTTAACCATTGGTATATGGGGAACGATCTTAGCTGCAGATGCGGCGACGGACCGGAAAACGGCTGCATTCATTCTTATTATTGCGGGTGGCGTGTTGGTTTCAGTTTTGGCGATATGGGGCTTTCGAAGGATTGACCACTACTTCAAAAGAGGGCGGCGCCAATATCACATTCAGCGCGTATTAAACTTTGATAATCAATTAGCAAAACTTGATAAAGACCTGGAAAAGCGTCTTAAAAAACTGCAAGAGACGTTAAATGAGATGACAAAAGGAAATCTTGGTAAGTTATAAAATCTGGAGCATAAAGGGATGATCTCCATTGTGGCGACTAATTGAAGTGGCGTAAAATCATTACTCCCAACCTTTGAAACAATTGAGCGTCTGTAGCTTTTAAATCGCGCCAGAGTGCAAAATAAATTGTCGTTATTATTGATTACCCCGTGCTAAGCAGGGACGTGGAGATCCAAACAAAAACTAGAAAGCTGTTCCAGTATCTGGTCGGTACTTATTTGACGGGGTAAAAGACGTCTCTACCGGGTCACGAGGATCACTCACCCAAAGCTTTCTATCCGGATGCATTCCAGCACCGAACTTTGCAGATACGGCTGAATGCCGCATGCGGTTGAGCAGTCTAGTGTCCACTTTACCAACGGAGGGGTGTATTCCATTGTTGTCTTCCACAACTTTTTTCCATGCCGATTTTCTTTTATTTAATGTTGCTCTATCAGTTAGTTCGGTGCAGTTAATTTCATTAATATTAAGATCAATCACAATTTCGTCACCATCTTCTATCAATGCAATTTCTCCGCCTAAAGCTGCCTCTGGGCCGACATGTCCAACGACGAGCCCAACCGAACCACCAGAAAATCTACCATCCGTCATAAGGCCTACGACAATTCCCTGATCTCGACAAAGAGTTGTAATTCTGGAAGTAGAATCAAGCATTTCGGGCATGCCTGGTGCGCCACTTGGTCCTTCGTAGCGAACAATTATTATGTCGTGATTCTTGAATATATTAGGTTCGTTTTCTAGCGAATATAACAGGCCACTCTCGCCGTCAAAAACCCGCGCCTTGCCGACAAATATATTATCTTCTAACCCACCCTCGACGCCAGCAAGTTTCAGCACCGCACTAAATTCTGGTGAGAGATTACCTCCGAGCACCCTTAATCCACCTGTCGGTTTGTAGGGATCTTTTACTGAATAAATCACTACACCATCTGGTGCAGGCGGATTTAGGCGCTCAACCTGTTGAGCAAGGGTTTCGCCAGTGCAGGTGAGCATTTCACCATTTAACAAACCAGCGTCTAACAATTCCTTCACGATAACTTGAACTCCGCCCTTTTCATCAATATCAACCATCGAGTAATTTCCGAAGGGCCTTGCGTCAACTAGAACAGGCACTACATGCTGGGACAAGTGATTGAATTCTTCTGGCGACATGATTTCTTCAGAAAAATTACAAAAACCAGCTGCCCTTGCTATTTCGGGGCTATGAAGAAGAACATTTGTAGAGCCTCCTATGGCCATAGAAACTATCATCGCGTTCCGAAGTGAGTCGCGGTTAACGATAGCCCGCGGCGTAAGTTGAGAATCGATCATAGCACTTAAATAACCCACGAGTTCGTTAGGAAATTGTTCAATTCTTCGCTTGTCATCTGAAGGAGGAGAAATCATATGCAGAGGTTCCATACCCAAGACCCCAATAAAGGTCTGCATCGTGTTATAAGTGAACATACCGCCGCAACTTCCGAACCCGGGACACGCCTCGCAGGCGATCCTCTTCTTCATCTCCTCATCGTCACTCCCGGCAATCTGAAATCCTGAAATAATATCTAACGGTTCATTTGTGACCGAGTCTCTGCCTGGACGAATGGTACCATCTGACATAATGATAGCTGGACGGTTGTGTTCAAGGATAGCTGCCAAAGTTCCAACAGGTGGTTTATCGCAGGCAACTACAGCAATAGTTCCCTCTAAACCACTAGCACTCAAATGTTCACAAACTGAATCATGGGTAACTTCCCGGCCTATTAATGAGTAGCGCATTTCTCTGGTGCCGTTGCGTATACCATCTGACGTTGCAACTGTATATTCTGGCTGTACCAACCTCATCCTCATTTGATCACTGGCATACCCTATTTTCTGGCGTATGCATTCATGTATGATTTCAACCTTTCGTTGTACTCCCAAATAACATTGGGAATCACCCTTGTTGCCAATCACTCCTACCGAAGGTTCATGAATAAGTTCAATGTCTGTACCAAGTTCTCTTGCGATGCCAAACGTTTGGGCATTTCGGCCTGGATTATTGTCAATAAGAACGGATTTAGAATTTTGCACAACAGAAGCTCCGAAAGATTTGATCGTTAATAATTGTAGTTGATTACGTCTTCGCACCATTTTTGATGGACTACGGATTGCACTTTTCTCCCGATGGGATTGACCAAGTGTTCCTCATAAATTTGGAAATGATCTCTCATTCTTCTTTGGTTCCTTTGTATTTTTTAAATGAGAATGCAATTATTGAGATTATGCATATCAGGATGCAGTTAGGTTAGCCATTAAGCGTTCGTGTCGTCAACCTACCCTCAGACCTTACCTCAACT
>PTLH01000077.1 GCA_002938035.1 Alphaproteobacteria bacterium MarineAlpha3_Bin6 | reverse complement strand
TTTAGCAGAAAATCCAGGTAAGGTTTGCCGCCAATTGGAGCTAGCAATTTTGGTTTCCCATCGAGCATCTCTGCCAAGCGGGTACCAAATCCGCCGGCGAGGATGACAACGTCGATATCTCTGAGACAGTGGGTTCGCATTTATTTTACACCTGCGAAATCCTAAAGATCCTAGAAGTTGCCGTAAATGTCGTTACGGATCATTTTATAACCTTTGATAAGTTCGACGATCCCATCATCAAGGGAATGAGCCGGTTTAAATCCAGTTGCCTCTAGCTTTTCGTTAGAGACTATATAGTCGCGCTTATCAGGATCTTCGCCTATAGGGGCTTCCATGAAAACAAAGTTTGGCAGATGGAATTGAATTTTTTCACATAGCTCCCATTTGGATATGTTGGCGTCGGATAACCCGACATTATATGCCTCCCCCTTCATGATAGAAAAATTTGAAATGGCGTGTCGAAAGGCTCGGGTGACGTCGCGAACATGAATATAATTCCTTTTGAAATGACTTTCGAATAGCACTACCGCGCGGTCCTTGACGGCACGGTAAACAAAGTCATTGACTAGAAGATCAACCCGCATACGGGGTGACATGCCGAAAACTGTGGCGAGGCGTAAACTAATGCCATTTTCGTGAGCGAGAACAAACCCCTCTGCTTCCACTTTCGTACGAGCGTAGAGAGTAATTGGGTTAAGGGGTGTCTTTTCTGTACAAAATTTATCTGTTTCTCCTATGCCGTACCCTGAATTGGTTATCGGCATGATAATTTTCTGATCGGGGGTTAAATTACCTACTAACATCTCCACCGCATCCCGGTTGAGGGTTGTGGCTCCTATGGGATCCTTATCGCAAAGAGGCGCTCCTACTAGTGCCGCCAATGGAATAACAACATCTGCATCGCGAACATGCGTTGCCACGAGAGCTTCGTCGCGTGCGTCACCGCAAACAATATCAAAATTAGGATTGGCGCAAATATGGCTCAAGCTATTTTGTTCGAACAAAAAGTTGTCGAGAACTGTCACCTTGTATCCATCCTGAATTAGAGAGGGAACTAAGATTGAACCGAGATACCCCGCTCCACCAGTTATGAAGATACTTAAGTTATCAGCCATAACGCTTCTTTCCTCCTAATTACCGGCTATATCCATGATTGCGTGAAAGCGCTCAATCTGAGAGGTCAAATCAAAGGGGTGATTGCCAACAAAAAAACCGTTGTCATGGGTTACATTGCCATTAGTCATTTCCCCTACAAGCTCAAAATCAAAATACTGAATTACATCGTGCCTTGGAAAACATCCTCCTGTAATGAGCCTATATCCGATGCCCCCTTCTGTTAGAGCATCCAAAACTTTATTACGGTTAATCAGTTTTTCGGGGTTAAGGATCAAGGTGAAAGAAAAACAAGATGACTTTCCATTTTCCCGTTGAATAATAAACCGGTCGTCACCCTTAAATAGATTACTAAAGGTCAGCCAGTTCCTGCGGCGAATGTCGGTCATGGAAGGCAACTTTTTTAACTGTTCTAGTCCGACAGCAGCGTTGATCTCCTGAGGTCGAACATTATAGCCAGGGAGTATAAAGCGGTAGGCCTCATGAAAATCATCATCTCGTCTCTCGCATAGCTCTAACGTATCCGGCAAGTCGCGGGTCCAGCCATGCGTACGGATGGATCTTGCCAACGCATTTATCTCGTCATCATCAGTTGTTATAACCCCTCCTTCTATAGTCGAGATATGATGCGAAAAAAATGTACTAAAAGTGCTGATATCACCAAAAGATCCTGTTTTCTGACCACCCAACTCTGCATCCATGGATTCGCAATTATCTTCAAAGAAAATCAAACCATGCTGATCGGCGAATTTACGCATTTTATCAAGAGCTGCAGGGTTTCCAAGAATACTAACGCCAACAATCATACGCGTTTTCGCGTTAAGGGCTTCATCCAGCCGCCTTACATCCATGTTAAGAGTGTCTAACTCTACGTCAACAAACCGTAATTTGAGGCCGTATTGCTGGAGGGGAGAATAAGTTGTACTCCAGGCTATTGCAGGAACGATAACTTCATCCCCTCTCTTCAATGGATTTTCAGAACGATAAAAAAGGCTAGCAATACCAACAAGATTACCGGACGATCCAGAATTAACCATGACGGCATGCCTTCGCCCAAAATACTTTGCAAAGGCAGCTTCAAATTCAGCTACTTTGGGCCCCATAGTCAAGCGACCAGAGTTTACCACATTCTGGATAGCGGCCTTCTCTTCTGGTCCCCACGTATCGGCTGCGAGATCATAGTACATGGGGTGACGTTCCCTTGTTATTTAATGGAAATAATTCACTAAATGACCTATCGCACTTCGCCCCATTGCGAGGATTGACTCAGCTGATGATCCACCTGTGTGAGGGGTACAATATAAATTTGGAAGGTTTAAGAAATCTTGATCATCGCAGGGTTCAACTTCAAAAACATCGACAGCGGCTGCGGCGATTTGGCGCTCTCTCAGTGCAATTTTCAGGGCATTCTGATCCACAATCCCGCCACGTGCTACATTAATTAGGTAGGCGGTTTCTTTCATCTTAGATAGTACTTCTACATCGATCATATGTCGCGTCGATTTTTCCAACGTAGTGTGAATAGAAATTATATCAGCAGAAGTGTAAATGTTTTCTTTGGAACTTTCTGTGACGCCCGCGGAACGGTAATAGTCTGATTGATCAAGAATGTCATTTACAAGGATTTTGCAGCCAAAAGGCTGTAACATTCTTATCACCTCCTTCCCGATATAGCCGGCACCTATAATCCCTACTATTTTTCCACTCAAGTCGGCACCGCCCAACTTGGACCAATCAGCAGCAGCACGAAGACCTCTGGCTGAAAAAAAAATATTACGACTAAGACCAATCATGAAACACAGGGTCATTTCCGCAACCCCTCGCCTATTAACTCCACCAGTCCAACCTACTGTTACCCCACGTTTTCTGCAGGCCTCCCGATCGACATTATCTAAACCAACACCAAACTTAGCTACTATCTTCAAATTAGGACAAGCTTCTAAAACGTTGTCTGTAATTGGCTCCAGACCTACCACGGCACCGTCAGCATCTTTGATATATTCGCCTAAATCTTCTTCACCATAAATTCGTTTTTTTTTGTTGAAAACCACGCCCGGAAAGCTATCAGACACTTCGCACCTTAAAAGCGGGTGCGTGGAAAAACTTCTGGATGTGACTTTAATAATTGGATCCGCCATATAGTTTAGGCTTCCTTTAACGACAAAGCAGCATCAACAATTTTCGGCATATCAATTCCATATAGTTCGTGCAATTGATCCCGGTCACCGTTTAACACATTAAAACCATCACGAATGCCAAGTCGTTTAACTGGCATCATGACATTCTGGTCAGCAAGCGCTTCGAGCACAGCGCTGCTGAAGCCGCCTTCTAAAATTTGCTCCTCAACAGTTACTAAATAAGCATATTGTGAGAGTGTCTCGGCCAAGCCCTTGGCATTGATCGGCTTAATGCGAAAAAGATCTATCACACCAGCAGAAACCCCTCGTTCTTCTAGGATTTTTTGTGCTCCCAAGGCTTTATGAACCATGTAACCACAGGCAATAATGGCTAGGTCGGATCCCTTTACTAAATGAACAAACCCTTGACCTAAGACCGTGGAAAAATGGCCGTGATATAAGCGTTCCTGTTTCTGGCGCTCAAGCCGTATGTAACGAAATGCCGGATTTTTGATAGCCTCAGTGGTGATTGCGGTAGCTGACTCCTCGTCCGAAGGACTTAACACCTCAATACCATTTAAAGATCTCATGCAAGCTACGTCTTCCGTCGTGAAGTGGGTTAGAGTAGCGTGGTCATACCCCAGACCCACACCAACTGCGAGCAATGTCACCGGCAAATTCATGGAGGCTAGTACAGATTTGATTTGTTCATAGCAGCGAGCTGTAATGAACGGTGCCATGGCATACAGAAACACCTTCTTACCCGAGAGGGCAAGGCCTGACGCCAAGTCCACCATATTTTGCTCAGAAATTCCTGCATGGATAAATTGATCAGGGAGGTCCCTGCGAAATCTATCCAATGACGCAGCTCCAAGATCGGCAGTGATAAAAATTATATCCTTATCAATTTCTGCCGCGTCACAGATTGTATCAATCACCGTATCCCGCATTAATTTCGGTTTGTTCGCGGAAATCGAGTTTGTATCCACTTACGCCTCTACCAATGGTTTTAGGCCGAGTTCTTCCAATGCAGTCGCCATTTGCTCATCATCCGGCATCTTGTTATGCCATTCGGCACGGCCTTCCATAAAAGAAATTCCCTTTCCCTTAACTGTATTTGCGATGATAGACAGTGGCTTGCCCCGTGTTCGGCCTAATAACGAAAAAGCATCTAAGAGTTCCTCAAAAGAATGACCGTTTACAGACCTGGTCTCCCATCCAAAACTACGCCACTTCGCTTCCAGGTTTCCTAAACTCAGGAGTTCCTCAGTCTTACCCAGAATGCTTAATTCATTACGATCCACAATTACTACAAGATTATCCAGCTTGTGATGAGCCGCAAACATGGCCCCTTCCCAGACAGATCCTTCGTAACACTCTCCATCACCAAGGACGACGAACGTTCGATAGTTTTTGTTATTTTTTTTCGCTGCAAGAGCAAAACCAGAACCCATGCCAACTCCATGACCAAGGGAACCAGATATCCCCTCAATACCGGGAATTCTGAAATCTGCGTACATACCAAGTAGCCCACCCGGCTGTGTGTACCGCTCCAACTCACCCCTATCGAAAAATTCTAAATCCGCTAATACTGGGTATTGAACAGCCGCAGCATGACCTTTGCTGACTATTATGCGATCCCTATTAGGATCATCCGGAAGGCCTTTCACCACACGCGCAACACCGGCATAATAAAGTGCTACAATGATCTCGACGCAAGAGTAATAAGATGGAATATGGCCTTTACGTTGGCGCATGACCATTTTCCACAATTCCCGACGCAACCACAGTGCTTTTTCTTCGAAGTCATTAATTTTCACACTTAACTTTCCTGTATTTAACTAACAACACCTAGGCTGCCGTTTGTTTCTCCAATAACTTGCGGCTCAGTGGTACAGATACCATACGCGAAATATGGTCAATTACCTCCTGGCCAAATTTATTTTTGACCATGTCCAGGTAAGGCCGATGGCTGAAATACTGGTTAAAGGCGCTATCCCTAAATTCTAGAATTTCCGCAGCGCTACAGTATTTGTTGCTGAGTGGTATAGTATTATAACCATGCTGGGAATAATCCTTCCAAGTCTCAGGCAACTCCACTTGTCGCTCGATTGCCATTTTATAAAGGCTGGAACCTGGATACGCCATGGCAGAATAAAAATTAGCAAACTCGCAATTCAGTTCCAGAGAAAGATCCAATGTCTCCTGCATCCTTGCAACGTTATCGTCTGGTAGCCCAAAGATGTAATTCCCTATGGTATAGATACCTGCGTTTTGGATACGTCTTACAACATCAATTATATCATCATTCCCGTATTTCTTTAGTGCACCGTCCCTCACATAATCGCTACCGCTCTCAATACCCAGACACAACCAGTTAACACCCGCTGCCTTGAGATGTTCCAGAAAATCGTCTTGCACCGTATCTACTCGCGCATATGCCCAAACGTTAACCGTGTAATCTCTATTTTTTAGCAGATTACAAAGGCTCAACACGTGATCCCTATTGAGCACAAACATTTCATCAACAAATTTTATGTTCTTGACACCATATCTTTCAACTAAAAGGTCGATTTCCTTGATAACACACTCGGGGTTCCAAGTACGATAAGAAGATTTTCCGAACGGTGCATTGATACAGCAAAAACTGCATTTGAAGGGGCAACCCAAACTTGTATGGATTGATGCATACGGTGAGCGGTCATTAATATGATCAAAACAATGCCAATTATGAGCCCTGTAATTCTCCATGGGTAGTAAATCCCATGCTATCCCGGGCATTGCAGTATCAAGGTCAATTAGCAATGGCTCGGCAGACTTCGGCGCCACGACTTGTTCTCCATCACGCCACCAAACGCTAGGTATATTAGCAAAATCATCTCGCCCTTCAATAAGAGCCTTCAGGACTTTATAAATAGTCACTGGCCCTTCCAGGTCTACAACGAAGTCAACGGCTTCCGAACGCATGGTTTCAAAAGGCAGTGCCGCTGGATGGGTCCCCGTCATCATAATTTTGGCACCAACCCCAGCATCCTTGATTTTGCGGGCTATATCCCCGGCTGCTGTCATATTTTGAGTTGAAGCGGAAGGTTGTAGGCCGTACACCACGATAACGATCAACTTAGCGGCGTAATCTTCCGTAGCAATCCGTGCAACTTCATCTGTACTGGCCATCATAGCGGGTGCATCATAGATAACTACGCTATGGCCTTTCTGGCGTAAAAAAGTTGCAAAAAGCCCGGCAAATACTGGAGGCTCTATTGCTGAAAATTCATCGCCCAAACCCTGGTAAATCTGTTTCCTATCACCAGGATTTATAAGTAAGACATCTATGCTATCAGCCATCTACTCTTCCACATTATGCAGTATCTGAAACCAATTATTATCCGACTAGATCACTTTACACGATTGTGTCTTAATCAAACGTGACCCAAGCTTAAAAAAAAACATTTTTTACCCCATTTCAGTTATTTTAGTCCTCTTCAGACTCAAATAAACGAATTAAATGGGTCACATCCTCCTGAGCATAGCCCTGAGAGGAGACCTGCCGAAACATTTCGGCGGCAAGTCCAGCCATGGGCAGAGGCGTGTTTGTTTCCCGGCCTAATTCACGTGCGTTATCAACATCCTTCAACATAGTATAAATGTGACCAAGCAGTGGTTTTACTTTACGCTCAGCAAATCTTGGTCCAAAAATTTGGAGCGGAAGTGAGTCACCAAAGCCCCCGGCTAAAGCCTCATGCAATTTTGTAGCATCTACGCCGGATCGTTCTGCTAAGCTTATGGCTTCAGCTATCGTCACTAGGTTTGACGCTACAATGACTTGGTTGCAAAGCTTCGTTACCTGACCCGCACCAGTATGACCCATGTGGGTCATTCGATTGCATAGATTGCTCACTATTGGGCGAATCTGTTCAATTGCCTCCAATTTTCCGCCGGCCAGAATTGCAAGGGTCCCCTCTTCGGCACCCTTAACTCCTCCCGATACAGGCGCATCAATCCAGCTCATTCCACATTCGGATTCCAGTCTCATCGAAAATGCACGCGTAAGATTTGGTGGAATACTAGAAAAATCCACCAAAAGTTTTTTCTCACTGCCTGTTTTCACGACACCCTTATCACCAAATACGACTTGCTCCACGGCATTCGCATCGGTAAGGCACATAAAGACGAATTCAGATTCGATGGCAACGGCAGCCGGACTATCTGCGGCTGTTGCCCCATTCTCCAATAATGAGGTGATTTTTTCTGCTGTTCGGTTCCAGATGTACATATTGTACCCCGCATCAAGTAGTCGTAAAGTCATAGGACTTCCCATGAGCCCGGTACCCAAAAAACCGAGCTTGGGCTTAGCTGTAACCTTAGCCTTAAACATAGTTTAGTTTTCTCTCTCCCACTGGACGTTTCCCATGTGTGTGACCGCACCCATGTTTGCTTGGCCAACATTTGATGCATACTTTTGCAAAGCACCAGCTAAACCTGAAACTACGGGTGGCGACCAATTTTTGCGACGTGCCTTTAATTCATTTTTTGTCAAATTCACGTTGATAGTGCCAGTCACTGCGTCAATACGAATGATATCACCATCTTCAATCAACCCTATTGGACCACCAGCAGCCGCTTCCGGGCATGCATACCCAATGCACATACCTCGGGTAGCGCCAGAAAATCTTCCATCAGTTAAAAGCGCCACCTTCTCCCCCATACCTTGGCCATAAATGAGTGCAGTTACTCCAAGCATTTCACGCATACCCGGGCCACCCTTGGGTCCTTCATTGCGGATTACTATGACTGAGCCCGTTTTATATTTCTTTTTACGGATTGTATCCATGCACGCTTCTTCACTTTCAAATACGATCGCCGGACCCTCATGTTCGAGTTTCTTTAAGCCCGCAATTTTTAATAAAGCGCCGTCTGGACAAAGATTACCTTTCAAAACAATGAGCCCTCCAGTTTGCGATAAAGCATTTTCAATTTGTTTGACTACTTTTCCGTCTGGTTCCAATACGTCCGACAGAGCTCCAGATAGGCTTCCACCATCAACTGTAAGGCAATCTCCATGAATAAGGCCTGCCCCTAAAAGTTCCTTTAAAATTACTGGAACACCGCCGATATCATAAACATCCTTCGCATGATAAACGCCGCCCGGGCGTAAATTTGCAATCAAAGGTGTCCTTTGAAAAACCTCAGCAACGTTATCTAGTGTAAAACGTATTCCTGCTTCATGTGCGATGGCAGGCAAGTGCAAGGCAGCATTTGTAGAGCCTCCGGTCGCAGCCACTACTGCTGCCGAATTTTCAAGGCTCTTCACGGTCACTAGTTCCCGTGGTAGGGGACCATCGTTATTGATGGCTTCCATCAAGATCTCACCAGCAGTGCCAGCCGTCGTATTTCGTTCGTCATATACATTAGGGATCATGGAAGATCCAAGAGGTGCAAGGCCCAATGCCTCAGAAACCATTCCCATAGTATTCGCTGTAAACAGCCCCGCACAGGCACCAGTCGTCGGCAAGCACGCCCGTTCAAGTCCATCTAATTCTTCAAGTGTCATTTCATTATTCATAAAAGCCCCTACGGCTTCAAATGCATCCAACACGCTGACATCCTTACCACGCCATCTGCCAGGTAAGGCGCTGCCACCAAACAGAAACACCGAGGGTACATTGCAACGCACCATACCCATCATCAGACCCGGCAAATTTTTGTCGCAGCCCCCTATCCCAATGATGCCATCATATGCGTGCCCTCTAACTACGAGTTCAACACTGTCGGCAATCAACTCCCGGGATACGAGAGAAAACTTCATACCTTCATGGTTCATGGATATGCCATCTGAAACGGTTATCGTAGTAAATTCCCTGGGTGTTCCGCCACCCGCTAATATACCCCTTTTTGCCGCTAATGACTGGGAGGCAAGGTTCATATTGCATGGTGTCATTTCACCTGCCGTGGTCACTACGCCCACAAAGGGCTTAGCCATTGCTTCATCATCAATACCCATGGCGCGCATAAATGCCCGATGCGGAACACGGTCCAAACCATCCGTAGTAATTCGGGAGCGTAACTTCCTTTTTACATTCATGACACGTAGCTCTCCATTATTGGAACAATATGTGTACCTGAAATTATTGGGGCCGTAAAAAATCAATGACCTATGACAAACCCTCAATAATATGTAACTTAGGTTGTTTGAATTTTCCAAAGTTTGTAAGTATTTTTGTTAAATGTTATTCAAATTTACATGAGAGATCTGAGGATGTTTTTTGAATATTAGGAGTATTAATATGCCAGACCAGAATATACAGCCGCCTTCTTACAATAATAAACGTTTTAAGGTAAGGGACTATAATTTTGAAATGTTTGTTGGACCGCGTGCTGGTGACCAGGTTAAAGAATTTACATTTACAGATCTTAATAACGGCAGTGATGTAAAACTTTCAGATTTTGAGGGTAAATGGCTAGTAATAGAGACTGGTTCGTCAACCTGTTCAATGTACACCAAGAATATCCCAGATATGAAAGAAATCTTTTCTGAATTTTCTGATGTCGAATTTGTTATGGTTTACGTTCGTGAGGCGCATCCAGGGGAGAGATTAGGACCTCACCAGTCTATGGGGGAAAAGAAGAAAGCCGCCCAATTAGTTGCCCCTCGTTATGGAGAACATCGCCGTGTTTTAGTTGATAATCTGGAAGGCGAATTTCACCGGGCTTTTGGTGCGATGCCCAATGTTATATATATTGTCCGCCCGGATGGTAAAATCCATTATCGGTGCAATTGGGCTGCGCCAAGCCTAATCCGTAAGGCTTTATCTGAAAGAGATAAATTTCATACCCTAGAGAATGCTGATACAATGACACTCCGAGCCAGCCGGAAAAAATTACACATGATTCGAACCATGTGGACGGGCGGGATTATAGCTCTCTACGATTTCTTCCGAGGCATGCCTTTGACTATAGCTAAACACTATAAGATTGACACCTACTATAATAAACATGGACGTTTCATTAATGATCCGGAGGATAAACCCAGTGCGCAGGAATTGGCCGAGATCATTAATGAAGCCGAAGCCAGAGCAGAAGCCTAAGCAGGGAAAGTCATAGGCCAGATTATCAAGGGAAGGGGCTCCCACCCAAAGAAAGAATTAAGCGCCGCCTTCGGCGTTTATAATCCAGCGCCGGTTTAAATCAGAAAAAGGAACTTTTTGTCTGTTATGACTCCCTTTGAAAATTTGACAAGTTATCAGTGAAAAATTTCATTCAAGAAACTGACCTCTGGGTCGAAGTCAGGTCAAACTCGGATAAATTTTTATTCAAAAACCCGTCTGCCCTATTCCTCGATAGAGACGGAACCATTGTTGAGGAAGTACTTTATCTCCACAAACCAGAAGAAATGAAGCTTCACCTTGATGCCGCACAAACAATAATAAAAGCAAATGCCCTCGGTATTCCAGTGATAATCGTCACAAATCAGTCTGGAATTGGAAGGGGGTATTATGGTTGGCCCGACTTTTGTGCTGTTCAGGATGCTATGCTCGAAGAGTTGAGTTCGTTAGGAGCAAGAATAGATGCGGTCTTTGCGTGTCCTTACCATAATGATGGACAAGGACCTCACATTTATAAAAACCATCCTGATAGGAAGCCCAATCCGGGCATGCTTCTTAAAGCAGAGAAGCTAATGTCCATTAATCTCCCTAAATCTTGG
>PTLH01000076.1 GCA_002938035.1 Alphaproteobacteria bacterium MarineAlpha3_Bin6 | reverse complement strand
AACTGATCACGCCAATCGCTATGGATCAGGGGCTTCGTTTTGCTATACGCGAAGGGGGCCGTACTGTTGGTGCCGGGGTTGTCGCTAGTATTGCAGAATAGTGGAATATAACTAGATGAGTGGTCCGCGAGTGCGGCACTAATTTCTTCTAATTGGATAAAAATTATGGTAGACAATCAAAACATCAGGATACGGCTTAAAGCCTTTGATCATAGGGTACTTGATCAATCAACTCTTGAGATTGTTAATACTGCAAAGCGGACTGGAGCCCAAGTTCGGGGGCCTATACCGTTACCTACAAATATTGAGAAATACACAGTGCTGCGTTCCCCTCACATAGATAAAAAATCCCGTGAGCAATTTGAAATACGTACACATAAACGTGTGCTAGATATTCTTGATCCTACCCCAGAAACGGTTGATGCGCTTATGAAGCTTGATCTCGCTTCCGGTGTAGACGTAGAGATAAAAATTTAGGTGGAATGTTCAATGAGAACCGGACTTATTACAAAGAAGCTTGGAATGAGCGCAATTTATACTGACGACGGCAGGCATATACCCGTTACTGTGTTGAAAGTGGATAATTGCCAGGTTGTAAGTCAGCGTACTGAAGCAAAGGATGGCTATGAAGCAATCCAGTTAGGTGTTGGGGTACCCAAAGTAAAAAATGTATCTAAACCTTTGCGAGGTCATTACGCCAAAGTCAAAGTTGAACCCAAACAAAAGTTGGTTGAATTTCGGGTAACACCTGATGCGTTTATAGATGTCGGTGTTGAGTTAACGCCTGAGCATTTTGTGATTGGCCAGTACGTGGATGTTGCTGGTATTACCAAGGGAAAGGGCTTTGCGGGCGCCATCAAACGCCATGGATTTAGTGGGATGCGGGCTTCACATGGCGTGTCTATTAACCACCGTAGTCTTGGATCCACGGGACAATGCCAAGATCCTGGGAAAGTCTTTAAAGGGAAGAAAATGGCTGGACAGCTTGGTGATGTTAGGGTAACCCAACAAAACCTTAAGGTGATTTCTACGGATGTCGATCGCGGCCTTATTCTTCTAAAAGGTTCTGTTCCCGGGGCAAAGGGCGGTTACATTTTGGTAAAGGATGCAATTAAACTTCCAGTACCGGATAATGTCCCATTACCCGGTACTGTGGGTTCGGTTGAAGGCGCTAAAGGCAATGATGTAATTGTAGAAAACAGCACAAGTGAAGATACTGTTATAAATGGTGTTCAGTCAGTTGGTAAGGAATGAGTTACCATGAAGTGTGCTGTTATAAACTTAGATAATAAAAGTGCTGGCGACATTGATTTGGACGACAAGATTTTTTGCTTGCCGATTAGGAACGACATCCTTCACCGAATGGTGAGTTGGCAGTTAGCCAAACGCCGCTCTGGAAACCACAAGACAAAGCAGCGATCAGAAATCCGAGGCAGTACGGCAAAACCGTTTCGCCAGAAAGGTACTGGGCGTGCGCGGCAAGGAGACAAAAAGGCCCCTCATATGCGAGGGGGTGGTGTCGCATTTGGACCTGTAGTAAGGGATCATGGCCACAGTCTACCAAAAAGAATTCGTAGATTAGCATTAAAAACCGCATTATCCGTTAAGCAGGCAGATGGCAAATTAGTAATATTAGATGACGCTGTTTCAAAAACTGGAAAAACTGCTGATTTGGTGAAAAAGCTAGAAAATATGGGCTTGTTTTCGGCGTTGATTATTGATGGTACAAAGATTGACCCAAAATTTGTTAGTGCGGCGAACAATATTAAAGGTTTAGATGTCTTGCCTCAAATAGGAGCAAATGTTTACGATATTTTGCGCCGTGACACTCTCGTGCTGACAAAAGATGCAGTGAATATGCTTCAGGAACGTTTAAAATGAGTAAGTATAGCGGTAACAGTGTGTCATTGGATAAAGAAAGGATGTATGAAATTATCCGCTCGCCCCTAATAACAGAGAAAACAACCATAATTTCGGAGCACAACCAAGTGAGTTTCCGAGTGCCTCTTTCGGCTACGAAGCCGGAGATCAGAGCAGCAGTGGAGGGTTTGTTTGGTGTAAAAGTCACGTCAGTGAATACTTTGCAACAGCAAGGGAAGGTAAAACGTTTTAAAGGTAGAATTGGTAAGAGAGCCGATACAAAAAAAGCTATTGTTACCTTGGTTGAAGGTGACACCATAGATATAACGGCAGGTGTCTAATATGGCTCTGAAGAATTATAATCCCACATCTCCAGGACGCAGGGGTTTGGTGTTAGTAGATAAGTCTGACCTTTGGAAAGGTAAACCTGAAAAGAGTTTAACTGAGGGGCTTAGTAGTAACGGCGGTCGTAATAACAAAGGTCGGATTACTGCCCGCCGTCGTGGTGGGAGACATAAGAGAAGATATCGAATTGTTGATTTTAAGAGAATTCGTTTGGATATTCCAGGTACAGTAGAACGGTTGGAGTATGATCCTAATAGGAGTGCCTTTATAGCGTTAATCAAGTATGAGGATGGAGAAGTAAGTTACATTTTAGCCCCTCAGAGATTGGAACCAGGCGATCAGGTGGTGTCTGGTGATAGAGTTGATATAAAACCTGGTAACGCTATGCCGATGGCAAGCATACCGGTAGGTACAATCATTCATAATGTGGAAATGAAGGCCGGTGCTGGCGGCCAAATAGCCAGATCGGCAGGCACTTACGTACAGCTTATCGGTAAAGACCAGGGCTACGCCCAACTTCGCTTGGCCTCCGGGGAAATTCGTATGATTCGTGTAGAATGTATGGCAACCATAGGAGCGGTTTCTAATCCTGATCAGGCAAACATTAAACTTGGTAAAGCCGGCCGTAAACGTTGGCTAGGCAAGCGACCCTCAGTCCGAGGGGTTGCAATGAACCCAGTGGATCATCCGCATGGTGGAGGGGAAGGCAGGTCTTCTGGTGGTAGGCATCCTGTGAGCCCGGGAGGTGTTCCAACTAAGGGCAAGAGAACACGAAATAATAAGAAAACCCAGCGACTAATTATGCGCCGACGCAAGCGTTAAAGGAGGATATGTGTCTCGATCAATTTGGAAAGGTCCTTTTGTCGACGGCCATTTGTTGCAAAAGGCGGAGGTTGCTCGGGAAGGCGGACGTAATGACGTGATCAAAACCTGGTCACGTCGATCAACCATTCTTCCCCAGTTCGTGGGGCTTACATTCGGCGTGTATAATGGGCAAAAGTTTATTCCAGTCTTGGTGAGCGAAAATATGGTGGGGCATAAACTTGGGGAGTTTTCCCCAACTCGTCAATATTACGGGCATACAGGAGATAGGAAAGGTGCAAGGGAATAGGCTATGGGGAAAAAAGCATTCCAAAGGAGACTGGCAGATAATGAGGCGAAAGCTTTTGCCAAATCTATACATATTAGTCCGCAAAAATTGAATCTCGTGGCCCAAACTATCCGCGGCAAGAATTGCGGAGATGCACTAAACGAATTGAGTTTTTCTCGTCGAAGAGTAGCTGTGGAGGTAAAAAAAGTCCTCCAGTCGGCTATTGCTAATGCAGAGAACAATCAACAACTTGATGTAGATCGTTTAATAGTTTCTGAAGCGACAATTGGACGGCAATTTGTAATTAAGCGTTGGAGGGCTCGGGCTCGTGGCCGAGTTGGTCAAATCATCAAACCCTTCAGCAATTTGACTATAGTGGTACGTGAACGTGAGGAGACCGCCTAATGGGTCAGAAAGTAAATCCGATTGGATTTCGTCTTGGTATCAATCGTACCTGGGATTCTAGGTGGTTTGCCAATAAAAATAAATACGCCGATCTTCTACACGAAGATCTGGAACTGAGACGTTTTTTAGAAAAACGTTTAAGACAGGCGGGCATTAGTAAGGTGGTAATTGAGCGTCCTGCAAAGCATGCAAGGGTAACCATCCACACTGCTCGTCCGGGTGTCGTAATAGGGAAAAAAGGTGTAGATATTGAAATATTACGTAAGGAACTTGCAAAAAGAACTGGGAGTGACGTTCACTTAAATATCGTTGAAATTAGGAAGCCAGAAATTGATGCTCAATTGATTGCTGAAAATATTTCTCAGCAACTTGAGCGTCGTATTGCTTTTCGTAGGGCTATGAAGCGGTCGGTTCAATCTGCTATTCGCCTGGGTGCGAAAGGCATCCGAATTAATTGTGCTGGTCGGTTAGGAGGTTCGGAGATTGCACGAACGGAGTGGTATAGAGAGGGTCAGGTGCCGCTTCACACCCTGAGAGCCGATATTGATTATGGTACGGCTATAGCAAAAACCACGTACGGTATTTGCGGTGTTAAAGTATGGGTCTATCGGGGAGAAATTCTTGCTCACGATCCTATGGCTGTCGATAAGCGGGCATTGGAGCAGCAACCTCAGCGTTAGTTGCCCTGAGAGTTAAGGAAAAAAATGCTTCAACCAAAAAGAACCAAATATAGGAAAGCCCAAAAGGGTCGTATTCATGGAAATGCAAAAGGTGGTGCGTCTTTAAATTTTGGGGCCTACGGATTAAAAGCTATAACGCCCGGTAGGATCACCGCCAGACAGATTGAGGCTGCACGGCGTACGATTACTCGGCACATGCGCCGGCAGGGAAGAATCTGGATTCGAATTTTTCCAGATATTCCAGTCTCAACTAAACCGGCTGAAGTCAGGCAAGGCAAGGGAAAAGGAACACCGGAGTATTGGATAGCGCGAGTTAAGCGGGGGAGAATAATATTTGAACTGGATGGCGTCACCGAAGTAATCGCCCGACGAGCTTTTGAATTAGCTTCTGCTAAATTGCCAAATCAAACAAAATTCGTTCAACGAGCAGGAAACTAATTTTAGAATAGGATTATGGGAATGAAGGCAGAAGATTATCGCGGAAAAACTGTTGATGAACTAACGGAGAGCCTGAATGAATATGCGAAAGAGGCATTCAACTTGCGATTCCAGCGTTCCACCGGTCAGCTCGAAAATACGGCGCGTGTGGGCCTAGTTCGGCGGGATATTGCCCGTATAAAGACTATTTTGAATGAAAAGGGCTGGGGAAAAGCCTCCAAAGGAGTTTAATTGATGCCGAAGCGAATTATGCAAGGTGTTGTGGTAAGCGACAAGATGGAAAAAACTATTGTCGTTAATGTGGAGCGGAAATTTCCTCATTCTCTTTATAAAAAATTTATTAAACGATCTAAGCGTTATCATGTTCATGACAAGGATAATCAATTTAAAATGGGTGATATTGTTAAAATTCAAGAATGTCGTCCATTGTCAAAATCTAAAAAATGGGAAGTCATTTCAGGTAGTAGCTAGGATTGCAGGAAAATAGGATTGGGTTCAAATAAGGTAAAAATGTAATGATTCAAATGCAAACCAACCTAGAGGTTGCCGATAATTCAGGCGCGCGACGGGTGCAGTGCATTAAAGTTTTGGGAGGTTCTAAACGCAGATTTGCATCTGTTGGGGATGTAATAGTGGTGTCTGTTAAAGAAGCTATTCCTAGGGGGCGAGTAAAAAAGGGTGAAATGCATCGAGCGGTAGTGGTGCGCACGGCCAAGGAGATTCGTCGGTCAGATGGAAGTGCCATTCGATTCGATACTAACGCTGCAGTTCTCATTGATCCGCAAAATGAACTGATAGGTACCCGTATCTTTGGGCCGGTGACGCGCGAACTGAGGTCAAAGAATTATATGAAAATAATTTCTCTTGCGCCTGAGGTGCTGTGATGGTTGCCAAATTTAAAAAAGGCGATCGTGTTACGGTGCTGAGTGGTAAGGATAAAGGTAAAACTGGAGAAGTGTTAAAAGTTTTACCTTCGAAAATCCGGGCAGTAGTTCAGGGAATAAATTTGTATAAACGCCATACTCCTCCATCTCAGGCGGGGCCAGGCGGTATAGTAGAGAAGGAAGCTTCAATTCATTTATCTAACCTGTCCCATCTTGACCCCAGCGATAATAAACCTGCACGCATCGGTATCAAGATATTAGACGGTGGGAGGCATGTTCGTTATGCGAAGCGGTCCGGTGAAATAATTGACTTATAGGGTTCTTTAATATGACGCGTTTAAGGGATTATTTTCAATCAGAAATTCGGCCTAAGCTGATGGAGAGAATGAGGTATTCTAATGGTATGCAAATACCTAGGCTCGATAAAATTGTTCTCAACATGGGTGTCGGCGAAGCCTCTCAGGACCGTAAGATAATTGACGCGGCAGCCGCAGAAATGGCGTTAATATCTGGTCAAAAGCCCGTTATCACCGTGGCTCGAAAGTCAATTGCTACATTTAAGTTGCGTGATGGTATGACCGTTGGATGCAAGGTGACGTTACGTGGTGATAGGATGTATGAATTTTTGGACCGATTGATTAATGTAGCGTTGCCTAGGGTTCGCGATTTTAGGGGTATCTCGTCTAAGAGTTTTGACGGACGTGGTAACTTTGCTCTTGGCATAAAAGAGCAGATTATATTCCCGGAGATTAACTATGACCGAGTAGACCAAATTCGTGGCATGGATGTTGTTATTTGTACAACAGCGAATACAGATGCAGAGGCCCACGAACTTCTAAAAGAATTCAATATGCCTTTTAATAATTAGAACTAAAGATGGAGTAAAAAGATGGCCAAAACGAGTGTCATCGAACGAAACAAGAAAAGACAAAGAATGGTTGCTAGATATGCAACAAAAAGGGCGGCGTTGAAAGCGAAAGCTAAGGACGAATCGTTGTCGCCCGAAGACCGTTTTAATGCTGGGATCAAACTGGCGGAATTACCAAGAAATTCCTCGGCTACTCGTGTCCGACTCAGGTGCCAAATTTCTGGACGGGGAAGGGGTAATTATCGGAAATTCCGCTTATCAAGAATTGCTATGCGTGAATTAGCCTCCCAAGGTCAAATACCTGGGATGGTGAAGTCGAGCTGGTAAAGGAGGATTTTGCCAATGTCGATGAGTGATCCAGTTGCTGATTTATTGACCCGCATTCGTAACGGTCAAAGGGCCAATAAAGATTCGGTGGTTGCACCCGGGTCAAGAATTCGAGAAAATGTTCTCGGTGTTTTGGTTCGTGAGGGGTATATACGCGGATTTGAGCGTTATAATATTCGGACCGGTATAGATGAAATTAAGATAGAACTCAAATATTATGAGGGTCAACCGGTAATTCGAGAGATTAATCGGATATCCCGCCCTGGATGCCGGGTATATTCTAAAATAAGAGATTTACCTAGAGTCTATAACGGCCTAGGCATCTCCATCTTGTCGACACCCAGAGGAATTATGTCTGATTCTGAGGCGCGAGAAGCTAATGTGGGTGGAGAAGTGCTTTGTCAGGTATTTTGAAGAAATGAAGGGTCTAATATAAAATGTCTCGTGTGGGTTTAAATCCTGTGAACATTCCAGATGGTGTTAGCTTGGGGCTGTCTGGTAATAAACTTACGGCAAAAGGAAAGCTGGGCGAGTTAAGCCTTAAGTTTGTGGATGAAATAGAACCTTCTATTGTGGGTGATCAATTGGTAGTGAAGATAGTCAATGACACTTTGAATTCGCGTAAGCTCTGGGGTACATTTCGTAGCCTCGCGGGGAACTTAGTTAAAGGAGTTCATGAGGGGTTTACACGTGTGCTCGATATCAATGGTGTTGGTTACCGTGCAGCTATTCAAGGCCAATCTCTAGTTTTACAACTTGGTTATAGTCACGAAATCAATTTTTTAATCCCAATGGGCCTTACGATTGATTGCCCTACTCAGACCGAAATTAGAATTACAGGTGCAGACAAGCAACTTGTGGGAAGTGTTGCGGCTAAAATCAGATCATTTAGACCTCCAGAAAAATTTAAAGGAAAAGGTGTAAAATATCGTGAAGAATTAATTGTGCGTAAAGAAGGAAAGAAAAAATAACGATGAAGTCAAATCAACTTCTCTCCAGTAGACGTCGTAATCGAGTTAGAGCTGGGATTAGTAAACGGGCAAAAGGCCGGTTTCGCTTATCTGTTTTTAGGTCTGGACGACACATTTATGCGCAGGTGATAGATGATTCAGAAGGTAGGACCCTTGCCGCCGCGTCAAGCCTTGATAAAGATATGAGGTCTAAGGGAAACATTAATCCGGGAATGGATGTTGCCGGAGTAGTTGGCAAGTTAATTGCGTCACGCGCGAAGGATGCTGGAATCAACAAGGTAGTCTTCGATCGTGGTGCCTATCTTTATCATGGTAGGGTTAGAGCACTAGCCGATGCAGCACGTGAAGCTGGATTGTCTTTTTAGGAGTTGGAGAGAATGACAGAGAAACCAAGGGGACGATCTCGAAGTGATCGAGGGTCTCGGGAAGAAAAAGAGCTGATCGATAAACTGGTTAGCATAAATCGTGTTGCCAAAGTTGTAAAAGGTGGGCGTCGTTTCGGCTTTGCTTCTTTGGTAGTTGTGGGGGACGGTCGCGGTCGAGTTGGTTGGGGTAGCGGTAAAGCACGAGAAGTACCAGAAGCCATACGCAAAGCAACCGAGGCAGCCTCTCGAAATCTTATTCGTGTCCCGCTCCGTGAAGGTCGTACAATGCATCACGATGTTACGGGCCGATATGGAGCTGGTCGGGTCGTAGTCCGTGCAGCACCGCCGGGAACGGGCATCATTGCAGGTGGTCCAATGAGAGCGGTGTTTGAAACCCTTGGGGTTCAGGATGTAGTTGCAAAATCGACCGGTAGTCAAAATCCCCATAACATGGTTAAAGCGACGATTGATGCTCTCCAAAAACTCGCATCACCGCGGGCTATTGCGGCGAAGCGCGGGAAAAAAGTCAGTGATATTGTAGGTCGGCGAAAAATTACTGCAGGCAAGGAGTGAGAGCCGTGGCAGAAAAGAGTAAATTTGTGATGGTGACTCAAATAAAGAGCCCCATTGGGCGGAGAAAGGATCAACGTGCTACCCTCGTGGGATTGGGTTTAAATAAATTACACCGTACTAGATCCCTAGAAGATACGCCGGCAGTTCGTGGTATGATTACTAAGGTGCAGCATTTACTGCGGCTTGAGTAGAGGATGTAGTCGTATCAATTATCATGGCCAGATAGGAAAACATTATTATGAGGCTTAACGAATTACGCGACAATGATGGCGCTCGGAAAGCGCGTATTCGAGTTGGACGTGGAAAAGGATCAGGAAAAGGTAAAACCGGAGGACGAGGCCTGAATGGTCAAAAGTCACGAAGTGGCGTATCTTTGGTTGGTTTTGAAGGGGGGCAGATGCCTCTCTACAGGAGACTTCCCAAAAGAGGTTTTACCAATATATCCAAAATTGAATTTGATGTTGTCAACATAGGCCGCCTGCAGAGCGCAATTGATCAGAATAAGATCGATATTGCCAAGGTTATCGACGCTCAGGCAATGAAGGATGCTGGTTTGGTCTCGGGAAATCAAAATGGCGTGCGTCTATTAGGAATGGGAAAGTTATCGACCAAATTGAACGTTGAAGTGGCAGGTGCTTCAAAAACAGCAATTTTGGCGGTCGAGAAAGTGGGGGGCAAAGTAGTCTTGCCAAAGCCAACAAAAGTTTTACTTGGAGCTCGTGAACAATCGGCCAAGTTACATGCCAAAAAAGCTAGTCTTAAAGGCAAAAGTGCTGATGCGAGCGCAATTACCAACGTGGAAAATGACTCAAAAAGTGCTAACGACTAGTGAATTTGATGTCTAGTTTTACACCGTGATATTAATATACCGTAATATTAATATGACAAGAGGTGTGAGGAATTAATAATGGCATCAGCTGCCGAACAATTAGCTGCTAATCTTAATTTTGGAGCCTTCTCCAAAGCGACCGAATTGAAGAAGCGCCTTTGGTTTACGCTTGGCGCATTAATCGTTTACAGATTGGGTACTTATATTCCACTGCCGGGCATTGACCCGGTTATTTTGCAAGATATTTTCCGTCAGCAAGCGGGTGGAATATTAGGCATGTTTAATATGTTTGCTGGAGGTGCATTGGGGCGAATGACCATATTTGCCTTGAATATTATGCCGTATATCTCAGCCGCAATTATAATGCAGCTGATGACGTCAATTTCACCCACACTGGGGCAACTTAAAAAAGAAGGTGAACAAGGACGCAAGAAAATTAATCAGTACACGCGTTATGGTACTGTATTGATTGCTGCAGCCCAGGCCTATGGAATTTCAGCTGGTATCGAAGGTATGACTGGTAGTCAAGGTTCGGCAGTGATGGATCCTGGCGCCTTTTTCCGGTTTACAACCGTTGTAACGCTAGTCGGCGGAACGGTGTTCTTGATGTGGCTTGGTGAACAGGTGACCGCTCGAGGTGTCGGAAATGGTATATCGTTAATTATTTTTGCAGGCATTGTTGCGGAATTGCCTAGTGCGCTGGCGGCTACCTTAGAATTAGGTCGAACAGGTGCTATGTCCTCTGCTTTGATTGCACTTTTATTTGTTGGGGCAGTGGCGATTATTTACGGCATTGTGTATGTTGAACGGGCTCAACGTAGAGTTCTTGTTCAATATCCAAAGCGACAACAAGGCAACAAGATGTACGGTGGAGAGAGCTCTCATTTACCCCTAAAGATTAATACCTCCGGGGTTATTCCACTGATATTTGCTAGTTCTCTACTTTTGATGCCAATCACAGTAATCCAATTTTCTGCAGGTCAGGGGCCGGACTTTCTCACCACCATAACGACATTCCTGGGTAGAGGACAACCAGGTTATTTATTAATATTTGGTGCGTTGATAGCATTCTTTGCGTTTTTTTATACAGCTGTGGTGTTTAACCCGGAAGAGACCGCTGACAATCTGAAGAAGAACGGTGGGTTTATTCCTGGTATCCGTCCCGGTAAAAATACAGCTGATCATTTAGACTATATTCTCACCCGTCTCACGGTGGTTGGAGCAATCTATCTAGTGGCGGTAGCAATATTGCCTGAGATATTAATTTCCAAACTAGCAGTGCCATTTTTCTTTGGCGGAACCAGCCTTTTGATAGTTGTTTCTGTAACACTTGACACCGTTGCACAAATTCAATCACATCTTTTAGCGCATCAATATGAGGGTTTGATAAAAAAATC
>PTLH01000075.1 GCA_002938035.1 Alphaproteobacteria bacterium MarineAlpha3_Bin6 | reverse complement strand
TAACTTTCCCGCGTCTACATGCAGTTTAAAGGTTCGAATTTGCCTGGCAGAGAAAGAATTGGATTGGTTAGACCATTCCTTCAAACCTTATGAGAACAAACATCTAACCCCGGAATATCTTAAGATAAATCCCAATGGCGTTGTGCCAACACTTGATTTTTTCAGATTAAATATATTTTGCAAACCCTCCACAAACTTCTACCGTCGTACCAGTCATGTAGCTATTTTTTGCGGATACTATAAAGGCAGCAGCATCACCAATTTCTTTTGGCTCCGCCCATCGTCCCAGCAGTGTTTGTGCTGATACTCCGTCACGCATCTGGTCAGAAGTAATACCTCGCACTTCTGCCATTTTCTCGGCACGTGGACCCCAAGACTCTGTATTTGTAAACCCCGGGCAAATATTATTGACGGTGATGCCATCTCCACCCAGTTCCGCCGCCATTATCTTAGTAAACCCGATGATCGCGGTATTTGGAATAGTCGTCGTGAGTGCGCCCGGCAGTAGCTGTTTTCCAGTGACGCCGGAGACGTTGAGGATGCGCCCTTCACTTGATTTTTTAAGGTGTGGAACAGCAAATTTTGTAGTGTGCACATAAGACATCAAGTTTGTATTGAGCACCGTGTTCCACAGTTCTTCCGTCATGTTATCGAGTGTACCCGGGATCATGCCACCCACATTGTTGACCAGAATGTCTAATCCACCAAATTTTTCTACAGTCTCACTAATAAATTTCTTGCACCCTTCATCCGAGGATAAGTCACAGTTCACACCTATAGCTTTGATACCTTTTGCCATCAGGTTTTTAACCGCCTGATCAAGTCGTTCTTGATCGCGTCCAGAGATAGCAACGTTACAGCCTTCTTGAGCCAAGGAATCGGCTATAGCATTACCAATGCCTTGGCTTGAGCCAGTGATAGCGGCATTCTTACCCTTAAGTCCTAAATCCATTTTTTAAATCTCCTGATTATTTTCTATTATCGACGCGCTTATTAAAGGCGCGTATTTCTACAGTTTCCCAATAGTCCGCTCTAAATAACGGATCATCCCTTTGGAAGTCTTTGATTGATTTTCTGTTTTCTGCTTCAACAATGTAAAGGCTTCCGATAATTCCTTCTCCGTCATCTCCGGTCAGAGGTCCAGATATCACATTTTTAACCGGACTTTTATTTAAATAGTCAATGTGGGCCTGCATAACCTCAGGGTCACGATTAATGCCGGGTTTATCAATGCAGAAAATGACAAAATGCATGATTATTCTCCCTTTAAGGTGTTTATGAGATTGTATGATCCAACTTACATAGCGGCGGCGACTGTTCGTTCAGCTACACGTTCAATTAAACTCATTGTGTCTTCTATATATTTTTTATCAATGTCATGAGTGATGAAGACAATTCTGGTACGATGGTCTTCGCTTGGCCAGCGATCCATGAACTCCAATGAATGAAATATCAGTTGAGCTCCCTGAATTATTGCCGGGCGTTTGGGTTCGTTCTCAATGTTGACGATCCCCTTTACCCGTAAAAGGTCCGGCCCAGCCTCATTGGAAAGCCCTTCCAAAAACATCCTCAGCATTTCCAGTGACATTGGTTCTTCTCGCACTATACAGAAGGTTTTGATGAGCGGGTTGTGGTGATGATTGTCATTCCCGCGGCGATGCTCGGGCGTGTGCCCGCGGTCTTTATAATAGGAAATAGTAGCTTCACTATCTGCTTCGTTAGCATTAAACGGGTTTTCTGTTGTCTCAGAGAGATATTGTTCGGGATTTAGCCATGAATTGAAGTCGATTTTTTTTGTTTCTGGATTGAACATTCCTGTTCCGAATAGATCGCCAGGATCCACGTCGCCTGTATTTCGGACAATGATTGGCGCAGCGGGGTTTAAAGCTCTTAAACGGTCAGACAAGTCCTTAACTTTCTCTCCGTGGTCAGAAACTTCCACCAAATCCGATTTTGTAAGGATCAATCGGTCCGCAATTGCTGCCTGTTTAACGCATTCTGGGAACCTCTCTAAGGAGCTAACACCGTTGATTACGTCCACTGTCGTAACCACCCCATCCAGTGAATAGTGGTTCATCACCATGGGGTTGGTAAAAATTATTTGAAGTACCGGGGCTGGATCTGCAATGCCTGTGGTTTCAATCACCACTCTATCAAAATAAGGGATGGTCCCTGCATTCCTTTGGATGTAGAGATCACGGAATGTATCGATCAAATCGCCTTTTACAGAACAACAAAGGCAACCATTAGCTAGTTGAACTATGTTTTCATCACTACGCTCTACCAGGTCATAATCAATCCCAATTTCCCCGAATTCGTTTACTATGACGGCAGCCTGGTTCATTTCAGGGTGTTTTAGAAGCGTATTCAAAAGTGTAGTTTTGCCACTCCCCAAGAAGCCCGTGATGACTGTGATCCAAATCTTGTTCATGCTTCCATTATCCGGTTATAACCCATCTCCAGAAAATTTAACGACGAGTATCTCACTCAGTCCCTAGGTTCTATCAAAACAACTCAAAGGCCGATGAGTGGCGCGGGCACTACTTATGAGTTGTTAATATATTTCACATCCGGGCAGACCACACGAAATTAAATGGTCGCTAGGAAAATTTGTAATTATTTCACATCCATCGTCTGTGACAACTACTTCCTCCTCGATGCGCGCCGCACCCGAACCGTCGTCGGCACCCTTCCAACATTCGACCGCAAAAACCATTCCTTTTTTCAATTCTGTTTTTTGGCCCATATACCGACGGGAGATGATGGGTCGTTCCCAAAGACTGAGGCCTACCCCGTGGCCAAATTGAAGTAGGAAGGCTTCATCTTCATTGGCGTAACCAAATTCCTCGGCTCGTGGCCAAAGACTGGCGATATCGTCCAGTTTTACCCCTGGCTTGATCGCATCAATTGCGGCGCTTACCCAATTTGAACAAATTTCATAAGCCTCGTTCTGTGCATCATTGGGTTGGCCACAAATGAAGGTTCGGTAATAGCAGGTTTTGTAACCATTATAGGTGTTCATGATGTCAAGAAAGATCATATCACCAGGTTGAATCATCCGATCAGAGAAGGTGTGTGAATGCGGGGCCCCTCGTGGACCTGAGACCGAGTTTACACATTCAACTCTCTCTGAGCCCATTGCGTATAGTTTCTCATTAGCGATAGCCACGAGGTCACTCTCTTTTGCGCCAGGTCGGATACCTTTTGCAATATCCAGATAGGCTGCATCGACCATAGCACACGCGACCTTAAGGAGTTCAATTTCCTCCTCGGTTTTGACCTCGCGGGCATTCATCAAGGCTTGTTGACCATCTACTACATTGATTTTTTCGGCCTCAAGTGCGCGAAGCATGGGAAGTTCCATTACGTCGATGCCGAGAGGTTGCTTCTCGATGCCGAGTTCTACCATCTTTTCCTTAATCTGTTTCGCAAAAATGTTCTGAATGCCATGTTCAGGTGGAATGGCACCCTGCATCGTACTGACCGGGGCATCCACACGGTTACCAAGCCAAGGCGAACTTTTACGTTTTGCCGGTGACGCAGGATCCCAGAGGAATGGTGCGCTGTCGTTTGGACAGAGACAATAGCGGTCGAATTTGTCACGGCCCCATTCACCAATGTGAGTTCCGGTGATGTAACGAATATTATCGAAGTTAAAGCACAAAAAAGCTCCGAAACCAGCGTCGCCACAAGCGGTTTGAGCTCGATCCAGGCGGTCATTGCGGAGTTTATTGTAGTCGACCCCCGCCTCCCAATCTTTGGCGTTCAGGCCCCAGGTTGCTGTCGAGCGTGGTCGATTATAGTGCATCTTTGCCTCCAGAATCTAAATTTGTTCTTTCGTTTGTATTGAAATGAAATTGCAGCCTTTAGTCCATCAAATTTTTAATTAAAACTGTACAACCATGAATTAATCACTTTCAAGTTTAACACAACGAAGGACCAATGGCATTTCCACCAGGTGAAATGTAGTGCTCATGTAGCAGGGCGTAGTTGACACGTTTTCTAGACTATGTGATGGTTCTTGCAAATTTATGCAAACGTTTGCATATACGCAAGCTAAATAGGGAATAGGTTAGTATATTTATAAGGGGGTCCGGTGGCGAAGCGAACTACGAAACGACGTATCTCCAAATCCACAAAGCCAAAGAAACAGGCAGCGAGAAAGAGTAAAATCCAGCTAAATGACGATATTGGTGAAAAAACGCGCCTGAGAATGTGGCAGTTACAACTTGAAATTCGTCACGTTGAGCAACGTGCTCACGATTTGTTTTTCCAGAATTTGATAAAGGGAACCAGCCACCTTGCAATTGGTCAGGAGGCCATTGCATCAGCATGCGCTGCTGTGATGCGCCCGGACGATTATACCTTTTGTACGTACCGCGGACACGCCCATACGTTGGTGCGCGGAGCATCCATGGAAGGTGTTTTAGGTGAGTTAATGGGTCGGGAATGTGGTTTGCTCGGTGGTAAGGGCGGCTCAATGCACCTGACGGACGTGGAAAAAGGAGCTATGGGATCCTATGCCATTATTGGAGCTCATTTACCTATTGCAGCGGGTGCCGCCTGGAAGGCGCAATATTTAAAGACAGGTCAAATATCTTTTTGCTTTTTTGGTGACGGCACCACAAACATAGGTGCATTTCATGAAGCCCTAAACTTCTCTGTGGTATGGAAATTACCTGTGGTTTTTGTCTGCGAAAACAACCTTTATATGGAATATACACCTATAAGTGACGTAACTGCAGTAGAACATCCCGCTGCGGACCGGGCAGGGGCATACGGTCTTGAATCAATAATTGTTGATGGTAATGACGCTGATCTGGTGTACCGGGTCGCCCGAGACGCTGCTGATAAAGCTCGGGCAGGAGACGGGCCGTCATTGATTGAAGCTAAAACTTATCGCCATTCGGGACACTCCCGTGCCGACCCGGCAACTTATAGACCCGAAGGTGAGTTAGAGAAATGGCTGGAGAGAGATCCGCTAAAAATCTATCGGAAACGCTTAATCGATTTTGGCGTAAAAGAGAGTAAAGTTGTTGCAATTGAAAAAGCCGTCTTGGAAGCTGTAGATGACGCGACAGAGTTTGCAAAAAACTCTTCAACGCCATCTAAGGATGTTTTGATGACCGAGGTTTGGGCGGATGGAGGGGCATCATGGCGGAATTAACCTATAGGGAAGCGGTCGCGGAGGGTATTGCTCAAGAAATGGAACGGGACGAAACCGTTGTTTTCCTTGGTGAAGATATTGCCAAGGCGGGTGGGGTGTTTAAGGCAACAGTTGGACTTTACGATAAATTTGGTCCTGATCGAGTGCGCGACACACCAATTTCTGAGCAGGCTATTCTCGGTGCAGCCATGGGTGCAGCTATGACGGGGCTCAAACCCATCGCAGAGATTATGTTTTCTGATTTTTTGGCTGTCTGTTGGGACATCGTCGCCAACCAGATAGCCAAGATCCGCTACATGACTAATGGCCAGGTTTCAATGCCGTTGGTGATCCGAACGGCCAACGGCGGTGGGGCACGTTTTGGCGCGCAACACTCCCAAAGCGTTGAGAACTGGTCAATGATGATCCCCGGCCTAAAGGTGGTAGCACCGTCTACTCCTGCAGATGTAAAGGGCCTGCTGGCGGCGGCTATCCGAGATCCTGACCCGGTGATGTTCTTTGAGCAAAAGTCTCTTTATTCCTCTAAAGGTGATGTGCCGGAGGGGGAGCATATTGAAGAAATCGGTGTCGCCAAGGTCGTACGAGAAGGCAGTGATGTGACAATTATCGCCCTTGCAGCAATGGTGCCGCGCGCCTTGGATGCGGCTGATCGTCTTTACTCAGAAGCTGGGATTTCTGCGGGCGTAGTCGATCTCAGGAGCCTCGTACCTCTAGATACGAAAACTATATTTGAACAAGTGGAAAAAACATCTCGCCTGGTTACGGTCGAGGAAAATCCTCGTCTCTGCGGCTGGGGTGCAGAAATTTCGTCTATCGTTGCGGAGGAGCGCTTCTGGGATTTAGATATGCCTATTATCCGCATCACCACGCCCCATATTCCGCTTCCTTCGGCAGATGAATTAGAAGATATGGCATTACCATCGGTGGAACGCATCTTCGAAACTGTACGGCAGGGGGTCGATTAAAATGGATGTCCTAATGCCCCAATTGGGCGAAACGGTTGCCGAGGGCACTCTCAGTATCTGGCATAAAAATGTTGGTGAAAGGGTAGAAGCGAACGAGCTTCTCTTTGAGATTTCCACGGATAAGGTTGAGATGGAAGTTCCAGCGCCCGCTGGAGGTGTAATGAAGGAAATACTTGTCAAGGAAGGAGAGACTGTAGAAGTGGGCGCTATTCTCGCTATTCTTGATGACGGAACTGACGGATCTGTGGGGCCAATCGCACCTGAACCTGCACCTTCTTTAGAAAATAATGCCCAACACTTGACACATTCTCTGCCAGCGGCATCCCCTTCTGTAGCCTCTGCTGCAGTCAGCCCAAATCACGATCCTAGGCGCCGGTTATCGCCGGTGGTGCGTAAACTTGTGGCGGAGCATAATCTCAATCCTGATAATATTGATGGTAGTGGTCTGGATGGCCGCATCAAGAAATCAGATGTGCTTGCCCTGTTGCAACGGAACGCCCCAACTACAACTGACCAGGCTTCCGGTTCTTCAACTAGTTTGCCATCGGTAGATGGTAAAAAAGTTATCCCTTTCAATCGAATTCGTCGAGTGACAGCGGAACATATGGTGCGTTCCAAGTCGACGAGCCCCCACGTTCACCAGGGTGTTGAGGTGGATTTTTCCCGTGTCGATCGTGTGCGTAGTGATAAGGGTGTCGCCTGGAGGGCGCGGGAAGGGTTTTCGCTTAACTATCTGCCATTCGTTGCACGTGCCGTCTGTGATGCGATTGTTGAATTTCCTCACGTTAACGCTCATGTGGAAGAAAACAGCCTCGTTGTTTATGACCAGGTGAACCTTGCTATAGCCGTGGATTTAAATTTTGAAGGGCTGGTTGCACCAGTGATCCAAAATGCATCATCCATGACAGCTGTAGAAATAGCCCGGTCGATTGCTGGTTTGGCTGCCAGGGCTCGTGCCAACCAGTTGACGCCGGGCGATCATTTAGGGGCCACTTATACTATCTCCAATAACGGTTCTTTTGGGACACTTTTTACCACGCCTATAATTAATCAGCCCCAAGTCGCTATATTATCGACTGACAGCATCACCAAACGGCCCGTGGTAGTTGAACAAGACGGTGAAGATCATCTGGTAATACGTCCCGTTGGAATTGTAACACAGGCCTTTGATCATCGGGCCATTGATGGTGCGTATGCGGCGGCCTTCCTGCGGAAAGTTAAAGAGATTATTGAAACCAAGAACTGGGAGGCCGCACTGCCTTAGAGTTGATTTTAGTTGGTTGCTTTAGTGCCGGTCTCAGAGAAAGAGGAAGGAATGCCTGTCGAGCCCCGAACAATTAGGTGCGGCTGAAGTTTAAGTGCATGAGCAGGTTGTTCAGGTTTCCAAATTCGTTCCAGCAAGATACGTGCAGCTTGCATGCCTACATCGAGCAGTGGGGTATGGACTGTGGTTAGCGGTGGATTGAAGTGGCGGGTGAAAGGCATGTCATCATACCCGACCACCGAAACATCATCCGGGCACTTAAGCCCCTTTGTTATCAATTCGTCGTAGCAACCCAGCGCCATAAGATCATTTGCGGCAACAATTGCTGTAAATGGCTTTTTATTAGCGTTTATCGTACTTGCCGCCTGGCGACCCTCTGCTTCTGTGAACGCATCACCAATGGCGACCAAGTCTTCATCCAATTCTAGACCCGCATTCTTCAATCCCTGGAGATAGCCCTGATAACGTTCAAACCCGGTGGAGAGAAATTGTGGTCCAGCCACATAGGCGATTTTCTTATGGCCCAATTGTGCGAGATGGGAAACTATCATTTGACCACCGACGATCTCATCTGAAACAACCGAGTTAACGCCTTTTTCTATCGTAGATCGAACAACAAGGACAAATGGTGTACCCTCTTCGAGGCAGGTTATAACCACGTCATCTAGCCGGCGTGCAGTAGCAATAATTAGGCCATCAACTTGACGTTCGTGGAATTTATCGACACTACGTTTCTCCTTTTCAAGCACATTGTCAGTGTTGGCGACAATCACGCTGTATCCAGACTGTTCTAACACATTATCTATACCCTTTATGATTGGGCCGAAGGCGGGATTGGTAAGGTCTGGAACCATGACACCAACCGTGTATGAGCGGTTAGTCCTAAGACTTTGTGCAAAAGTATTTGGTCGGTACCCGAGCTGCTCAGACGCGTGTATCACCCGATCCGCAATTCTCTTGGTTACCATTTTGCGCGTGTCAGGGTTGAGAACCCGGGACACAGTCGAGGGGTGTACACCAACATTTTGTGCAATATCTTTCAACGTGATGCGGGGTTTGTGAGTTTGCACGCTTGTTATTATTGCCTCTTTATCTAAATCCGTTTGGTGCTATAGTTGCAAAGGGCTGCAAACGTTTGCACAAGTTGTCCGTGATCCTAGTCGATAGGTCAGTAGAAGGGAAGAGCCTGTTGATTTAAATCAATTTTTGTGGAGGAGCATAACCAAATGGCTGAACAAACCATAACGAACCTAACAATCGGTTGGATCGGCACAGGTCGTATGGGCTATGCCATGGCTGAGCGTTTGCTCGCCGTAGGTGCTGATGTGACGGTTTGGAACCGGACCCGGGAGAAAGCTGAACCGCTTACAAAAAAAGGCGCCAAGATTGTTAGCTCGCCGGCAGAACTTGCTGACCGGGATGTGGTTTTCACCATGGTAGGAGGACCAAACGACTTCATCGAAGTGACAACCGGAGAGAACGGTGTTCTCTCCCAGGGGGGGAGAGCCCCAGGGATGTTGATCGATTGCACATCGATTTCTGAGGAAGCCTCAAGACAGGTCCGTGAATATGCAAATGGGGTCGGCACCTCCATGATTGACGCCCCGGTAAGCGGTAATGCGAAAGTCGTAGTAGCGGGAAAACTCAGTATTGTGGCGTCCGGCGATGCCGGAGCCTTTGAAAAGGCAAGGCCTTTTCTGGATGCCCTTGGTCAGGGTGTTAGCTATGTAGGTGAGGGTGAACTAGCCCGTATGGTTAAAATTTGTCATAACGTAATGCTGGGTATTGTGGCACAGACAATGGCAGAAATAACTGTACTTGCTGAAAAGGGAGGTGTGTCACGCCACGCCTTCCTTGATTTTATTAATAAAAGTGTCATGGGATCAACTTTTTCCGCATATAAAACACCAGCCTATGTCAATCTGGACATGACACCTACATTTACTCCGGTTCTTTTAAGAAAAGATATGGACTTGGGGTTAGCGGCAGCTCGGGAACTCGGTGTCCCCATGCCCGTCGCGGCGGCAGCTAGGGAATGCGTGCAGAGCATTATCGGTAATGGTTATACAGATTGCGACTTTTCGGCACTCCTAGTTCAAGAAGCTGCCAATGCAGGTCTCAAAATCAAGCCGGAAGAAAAGTCAGTGGGGACTGGGTTGTGAGATGACGGTCTCCGTTACCTGATACAACCCAAAACACGATCCCCATGACTTCCACGCCTCTCTTTGGTGGTATTGGTAGGGCTCTGTCGCATCGCCAATTTTTTCTACTTTGGTGGGGCCACGGCACAATTACAACCGGTCGTTGGATGTACAAGGTTGCAATCGGATGGTTGACCTGGGAAATGACCCAATCGACTGTGTGGCTTGGAATAGTGGCTTTCGCCGATACTTTTCCATTGGTTATAATGTCTATCGTGGCGGGTGTTTGGGCGGACAGGGTTGGTTACCTTTTCATTATGCGCTTGGGACAGACTGTTATGGTTTTAGCCGGCATTCTGGTTACCGTCTTGGCATTTACAGACGCTTTGGAGATCATTTCCATCGTATTAGTCACATTGGTCATTGGAACATCTGAAGCGACAACGCAGCCAGCCCGGATTTCAATAGTACATCAGCTGGTTCCAAAGGAGGATCTGGCGGCAGCAATCGCCCTGAATTCGGCCACCTATAATTTTGCACGCTTTTTGGGGCCGACTATTGCTGGCGGACTTATTATTTGGGTCAGCATTCCGTTTGTTATTGCGTTTTCGGCCGGGACTTTTGCAATTTTTTATGGAGTATTATTTTTTCTAAACCCACCTGAACTCAAAAAAGAAAGGGCCATAACTACTGGCATGGTTAGAGACCTGATTGATGGTTTTCAATATTCATTTAGTCATCAGGGGATTTCATTTTTACTAATTTCCCTATCCGTTACCGCCCTTTTTATACGACCCTACATTGATTTATTGCCCGGTGTTTCGGCGCAAATTTTTGATTTGGGTGCTGAGGGCCTCTCCATTCTTCTCGCGGCGACGGGCTTGGGTGCAATGTTAGGTGCCATCTGGTTGGCTCAGCGAGGTCGCACTGACGGGTTAACAAATATTTTTACCTGGTCGTTACTTATCTCTGCAATTTCTATCCTTTTATTTATTATATCGGGAAACATTTGGGTGGGAGCGGTTTTGATAGCAATTGTTGGATTTTTCATTGTTTTGGGAGCGATCACCAGTCAAACACTCATACAAAGCGCTGTATACTCGGGTATACGTGCCCGGGTTATCAGCATTACGATGGTCCTTGCGTGGGGACTACCAGCTGTAGGAGCGTTAGGTATGGGCTGGATTGCTGAGTTCCTGGGGCTCCCGTTTACGCTAGCCCTAGGTGGTACTCTAACTGTCCTATTATGGTTATGGGCCCATAGAACTGGAAAGCAATTGGTACCAATTCTAGAGGGCGGTCTTGATCCTGAAGCAGGCGCAGGACGAGCCTAGAATGGAAAATCGGTCTAAAGAAATTGAAAGGGAATACGGGGCGTTACATTATTAGTGGGCTCGCCGGTTTACATTCTATTCATTGATGACAGTCTTACCAAAGTGTCAGGCAGAGCTTAAATTCAATCGAGTTTTGGTTTTAAAACGTCTGTATAGAAGTTATTCCTCACTACCAATCAAGCCGCCTGGACTTTAACGTCCATTATTCCTATACCTTCCAGTTCACAGGTCATGACATCTCCCGGTTCCACGGGGCCAACACCATCCGGTGTTCCGGTCATGATGATATCGCCCGGGTACAAGGTATAGCGCTCTGACGTATATTCGATGAGTTTTTCTACATTAT
>PTLH01000074.1 GCA_002938035.1 Alphaproteobacteria bacterium MarineAlpha3_Bin6 | reverse complement strand
TGCTGTTGACAACGTAAGTTTTGAGATCAAACGAGGAGAAACGCTAGGCCTTGTAGGGGAAAGTGGTTGCGGTAAAACAACACTTAGTAAGATTATCATGCGGGCACTGGCTGCGGACAGCGGTGAAGTAATCTTTAATGATAAGGGGACCGAAGTAAACCTCACTCAACTAAGGGGCCGTGACCTAATCCCGTATAGAACTAAATATCAGTACGTATTTCAGGACCCATTTGGGTCGTTAAACCCCCGAATGACGGTTTTCGACATCATCAGTGAGCCACTTATTATCCACAAGATTGGAGATGGCAGCTACCGAATGGAAATGGTTAAGGAATTAATGAATTTAGTAGGTCTTGATCCACGGTTTCTAAATCGTTACCCGCACAGTTTTTCGGGTGGTCAGCGCCAGCGTATCAGTATTGCCCGTTCTTTGGCTTTAAAACCTGATCTTTTACTCTGCGATGAGCCGGTTTCAGCGCTGGACGTTTCAGTTCAGGCACAGATATTAAATTTGATGAAGGATCTTCAACAAGAGTTGGGTCTTACATACTTGTTTATTTCTCACAATTTGGCAGTGGTTGATTATGTCTCTGATGAAATTGCAGTGATGTGTGGTGGCCGTTTAGTCGAATTAGCACCCACGGACGAATTGTTTAATAATCCCGCGCATCCATACACGCGTGCACTGTTGGCGGCTGTTCCCTACCCCGATCCAGATCTCAAATTGGATCTAGGTGAATTGTTGGAGGGGAAAAGTTCTGATTCGAATAATTGGCCTGAACCGTTCACTATTACTGCGGCTAGGGCAGGGAAATTGGTAGAGGTTTCTGAACGCCATTTTGTTCGGATGGGTGAGGATAGGGAGGAGCTACGTAAAGTCTCATGAGGGTATTGGGCTTATTTGTTTTGTTCGTAGTAATGCTTGGGCCGTCAACTAGTATGACAACAGAGAGGCCGGGAATATTCCTCGAAACACCGATGTTCGAAGCGGCAGTAGCGGCTGGAAAATTACCGCCCGTCAAAAAGCGTTTGCCGGAAGAACCTTTTCTCTTAAAAACGGGTCAGCAGGGCTTTCAACCTGGCAAACATGGCGGAAGCTTAAGATTATTGATGGGTCGAAAGAAAGACACCAGACAGTTGGTTGTTTATGGATATGCCAGGTTAGTGGGTTATGACAAGAACTTTAATTTTGTACCCGATATACTGAAAAAATTTGAGGTGAAACACGGACGTATTTTCACTCTCCATTTACGTAAAGGGCATCGTTGGTCTGACGGGCACCCATTTACGTCAGAGGATTTTCGCTATTACTTTGAGGATGTTGCTACCAACAAAAAAATAGCCAACGAGAGCTTGCCACAAGTTATGTTGGTAGAAGGCAAGCCCCCTTTGTTTGAGGTTTTAGATAAACATACGGTTAGGTACACCTGGCATAAGCCCAATCCCTTTATTTTGCCCAGGCTTGCCGGTGCACGCCCCATCTATTTATATCGCCCTGCTCACTACCTTAAAAAGTTCCATATTAAATATACACCACTCCGTGCACTGGAGGCGCTAGCTAAAAAGGCAAAAAAACGTAACTGGTTGGCCCTTCACTACATCGTTGGCCAGCAATACAAGAACGTTAATCCCGAACTTCCTAGTCTGCAACCCTGGGTTTTGGTGACTAAGCCACCGGCAAAACGATTTAATTTCTCACGTAACCCCTATTATTACCGCGTCGATATGAATGGTCGGCAATTACCCTACATCAATGATGTAAAAGTCAATGTAACCAGCAGTAAATTGATCCCAATCAAGGCTGGCGCTGGTGAAACGGACCTACAATCCAGGGGTTTAAACTTCACCAACTATACACTTCTCAAAAAGTCTGAAAAAAAATTCGGCTATTCTACGAAACTCTGGCGTACCGCAAAGGGAGCACGATGGGCGATATATCCCAATCTGAATTTCAGGGATATGGAGTGGCGAAAATTGTTTCGAAACGTTAATTTCCGTAGGGCGTTATCAATTGCAATAGACCGACACGAAATTAACCAAGTTTTTTATTATGGCCTCGCCAGAGAAACAAATAATTCTGTTTTGCAGGAAAGTCCTTTGTTTGATGAAAAATTCGCAAATAGATGGAGCCAATTCGATCTTAATACGGCTAATCAAATGTTAGATGATCTTGGCCTTGTCAAAAGGAATTCAAAGGGTTTCCGATTGCTTCCTAATGGACAACCAATGGAATTGACGGTTGTATTCTCAACGGAGGAAGATGAACCATCCGACATACTTGAACTTGTATCCGATACCTGGCGTAAGATCGGTATTAAGGTGTTCTCCAAGCCCCTGCACCGCGAAGTTATGCGCAACCGGATATTTTCCGGGAACGTCCAGATGTCTATATGGTCGGGTTTAGAGAATGGGATTCCGAATGCGTCATCAAGCCCGGCAGAACTAGCGCCAACGTCTCAGCAGCAATTGCAGTGGCCAATGTGGGGACAATATTTGGAAACGGGAGGAAAATCTGGCCAGGCTATCGATATGGAGGTGCCCCAAAAATTATTTGAACTAAAAGATGCATGGGGCGAGGCTCGTTCGGAGGGTGATAGGATTAAAATTTGGCATGAAATGTTAGATACCTACACTTCAAACGTTTTTTCAATTGGAATAATTGCAAGTGTTCCTCAAGTTGTCTTGGTGAATAGTAGTCTCCAAAACGTACCAGATAAGGCCATTTACAATTGGGATCCCGGCGCACATTTTGGTATCTACCGGCCATGCACCTTCTGGTTTGATTCAGTGAATTAGTGAGATTGAAACTAACGGTAATAAATTAAAGCAATAATTGGTATGATCGATTACTTCATAAAACGCATTTTGGTTATGATGCTAACTCTACTGGTAGTTAGCGCCTTAGTATTTATAGTGATCCAGTTACCAGAGGGGGATTACTTAACTAGTTATATTGCTGAGTTGGAGAGCCAAGGTGAAGCGGCGGATCCCCAAAAAATTATTTATCTTCAAAAGGAATTCAACCTAGATCAGCCGATCTGGAAACAATACTTACTGTGGATTGGTGGTATCCTTCGAGGCGATTTTGGCCGTTCGATTGAGTATGACCTACCGGTAATTGATGTAATTGGCGAGGTCTTTGTCTTTGCAATTATTCTCAATGCGAGTGTTATTGCCTTTATTTATATAGTTGCTTTTCCAATTGGTGTTTATTCTGCTACCCATCAATATAGTTGGGGAGATCACGGATTAACCTTTATTGGATTTATAGGCCTTGCTACGCCAAATTTTTTATTAGCGTTAATATTAATGTTTTTGGCCAAAAAGTTTTTGGGCATATCAATGGGTGGGCTTATGGATCCAAACTTTGAAAACCAGCCTTGGACTTTTGATAAGGTTGTATCTGTCCTAGAGCATCTGATTGTACCCGTAATAGTAATTGGGACATCAGGTACAGCTGGAATGATCCGAAGATTGCGAGCCAATTTGCTGGATGAGCTTCATAAGCAATATGTTACTACAGCAAGAGCTAAGGGTCTTTCTAATGTGAGGCTTCTGGTAAAATATCCTCTTCGTATGGCGTTAAATCCATTCATTGCCGATATCGGTAATCTTCTGCCACAAGTAGTCTCAGGTTCTGTCATTGTTGCAGTAATTTTGGATCTGCCGACAACGGGACCCGTCTTACTTGATGCACTGAGGAGCCAAGACACGTTTTTAGCGGGATCATTCTTATTATTCATATCGCTATTAACAGTTTTCGGTATGTTTCTCTCAGACCTATTGCTTGCTGTTCTTGACCCACGAATTCGTCTTACTGGGGGGATTGCAAAATGACCGATAAACTGGCCCATTTTGTTTCTCAGGAGCCTTTCAATCCGATGAAAGTTGACGAGCTTACTCCGGAGCAGGAAAAATTCTATATGGCCTCCCAATGGAAGATGATGTGGTGGAGGTTGCGCAAGCATAGACTTGCAGTTTGGTCAGGTGCCATCTTGTTTGTATTATATGCATCCATCTTAGTATCGGAATGCATTGCTCCTTACGGCTTGCAAACACGAAACGCGGACTTCATTTTTGCGCCGCCCCAGAAGGTTCAATTTTTTCACGAAGGTGAATTTATTGGGCCTTTTGTTTACAGCCTAGATTATAGATTAAATATGGAAATCCTTCGTCGAGAATACGCCGATAATCAAGATGTGGTTCAACCGCTCCGGTTTTTTTGTCGTGGCGATGTGTACGAATTCTGGTCGCTATTTGAAACGGATTTTCACCTTGTTTGTGCTGCAAAGAGTGGGACCTTCTTTTTTCTTGGAACAGATCGGCTGGGACGAGATATCTGGTCTCGTATGATTTATGGGACTCGTATTTCTCTAACGGTCGGTCTAGTTGGAATTATCCTGAGCTTTATTCTAGGTATCTCTATCGGTGGAGCTGCTGGATACTTCGGTGGTTGGGTCGATAATCTTGCGCAGCGTGCTATCGAGATCCTCCGCTCTATTCCGGAATTACCTTTGTGGATGGGGCTTTCAGCAGCTTTGCCAGTAAATTGGAGCCCCATAGCCGTATTCTTTGGTTTAACACTGATTTTAGGGCTTGTAGATTGGCCGGGACTGGCGAGAGCAGTGCGATCAAAACTTTTAGCTCTACGAGAGGAGGATTACTGCACGGCAGCTGTATTAATGGGGGCCCCTCCACGTCGGATAATTTATCGACACCTTCTACCTAATTTTATGAGCCATTTGATAGCGTCGGCAACACTTTCAATTCCTTCAATGATATTGGCGGAAACTGCATTAAGCTTTTTGGGTCTTGGGCTTCGACCGCCAATCACGAGTTGGGGCGTATTGCTTGTTGAGGCGCAAAATATGGAGGCGGTGGAGTTATATCCATGGCTTCTTCTTCCGGCTATTCCAGTAATCATTACTGTTCTGGCGTTTAATTTCTTTGGTGATGGTCTGCGTGACGCTGCTGACCCTTATAAATAATTATTAGAAAAAATGAAATTTGAAGCGGTTAGGGATCACCTAAAAGACGTGCCTTACATGGGCGTTGATGAGGGCTGGGAACTCTACAATTTTATTATTAAAAACAAACCTAAAACTATTCTTGAACTGGGCCACGCACATGGGGCTTCCAGTATATTTATGGCTGCTGCACTTGATGAGCTGGGCGCAGGGGTAATCGAGACTGTAGATCTTAAAGCTGCTGAAGGTCGTTCACCAAATTTAGAGGCATTGGCAGCTGAGTTAGGATTGAAACCACATATCAAGATTTCCAGGGAAATAAATTCCTATACTTGGTTTTTGAAAAAGAAAATTGAAGAACAAACTAAGGAAAATTTTTGCAATCCGATATACGATTTTTGCTTTGTTGACGGACCAAAGAATTGGACGATTGATGGGTTTGCTTTTTTTCTGACTAATAAACTCCTTCGCGAAAATGGTTGGATCCTATTCGATGATTACAAGTGGACACACTCCAAACATGTAGGGCGAGAATCTACCGATGGGATAACTATTAGGTCATTAGGTGAAGACGAAATCAATCAAGCACATATTGAGCTAATATTTAAATTACTTGTTGTGCAATGTGAGGAGTATTCTAATTTTGTAGTGCAAGACAACTGGTGGGCTTGGGCTCAAAAGACTAGAACGGGTTCACGTAAGGTTAGATACACTAAAAAAAGCATTTAAAAACGATTGAAGCATTTTTACTTCAAACCTAAGGACCAACTTAGTAGTTTTACTACTATAATACCGTGAAGAGTTTTCAAGTTTACCAAGATTCCAATTCTATGCTCCTCATTAAAGAAGCACCTGAATGACAAAATTTACAAGGATTATGATAAAACTTGATTATCCGCTTTTGTCATTTGCTAATTTAACATTTTTTTAGCCAAAGACTTGTCTCATATATGCCTTTTGGTCGATCGAGTTCTGCTATTAATGTCCCTTGCAAAGCTTCTCTCATATGCTTGGCAACATAATTACTGGCAAATAAAACGTCAAAACCCTGTCCCTGTAGCAATGCTGCTACACCTAACTGTTCATTGTAACCGCGCCACTTCCAGCTTTGCGGATAATCATCAGGTAAAAAAATATCGTGTATGTGTATGATTACACCTGCCTTGAGTTGCCCAAAAATTTGATTAAACAGGAAGTCCACATCGGTTCCTGGCATCAGGATATGGCTTGAATCTATAAATAGAATATCCCCTGGCTTTAATAATTCAAAATAGAGTACATCGACTTCATGTATTGTGGCGGGTTCGACCGTTATGTTTAAGCCGTCGATACTGGCGCGTGGTGCGGGGTCAATAGCCACGATCCTAGTATCCAATAAGCCATCTGATACTGCGCGCGCCAAGAACCGCGTTGAATGGCCAGAACCCACTTCGATAATGTATTTTGGAGCGTGTTGGCGCACCATAGCATACGCGATTGCCGCATCAAGAGGGGGAAACCAAGTTTGGTTCCACCGCGGTTGAGGGGGGGTGTCTGGACCAATCTGTCGTAATTCATCGGTGTATTGGGAAATATGAGAAATCTGTTCTCTGAATAGAGAACGCGAATTATCGAACATATTTTCAATATGTTGGTATTTAGATCTGTCCTTATAGTCTGGGACACTTTCCGCGTAGCGATAAGGAATAAAAAAACCCTGACGTTTAATTCCAAGAAGGGTGGATAGGCCCATTCGTAAGCGACGAAAGGTCTTTGAGGCTAGCATCCCATCTCCCTGGCTGGTTAACTGGCAGCGTTCCAGTCAAGCCCTATATTAGTAGCTCTGGCGGAATGGGTTAATTTACCCACAGAAATAAAATTTACCCCGGTTTCCGCAATTCCACGGATCGTCTTCAGATTGATATTACCGGACGCTTCCGTGGGTACCCGACCCCCCACAATTTTAACCGCTTTTGCACAAGTCTTTGCATCCATGTTGTCCAATAAAATACTATCTGCTCCCGCCTCAAGAGCTTCCTCAACTTCCGTCAAGGTGTCACATTCCACTTCTATATTATTCAATTTGTTAGCCTTCGCTCTTTTCACCGCTTCCGCAATTCCACCTGACACTGCTACATGGTTGTCTTTGATGAGGACCCCATCATCAAGGCGCATACGATGGTTTGTAGCACCACCGATCCTAGTCGCATATTTGGCTAGCTCTCTTAGACAGGGGACTGTTTTGCGAGTGTCCAGAAGAATTGCACCCGTACCATCAATTTCATCGACATATCGGCGGGTTAAAGTTGCTATACCCGACAAATGCTGAAGCAGATTGATTGCTGTCCGTTCAGCGCTTAGGAGGTCAATAGCGGGGCCTTGCAACTGAGCTAGTTTTGCACCGGTAGTAATGTTAATTCCGTCATCCACAATGAGTTTACAACTGATCTTTTCAGAAAACTTATGGAATATCAGCTCTAATAAAGGAAGCCCCGCGCAAACCATTTCCTCCCGCGCCGAGATGACACCATTAAACTGAGTGTTCTTGGGAATAACTGCGAGAGAAGTAATATCTCCTTTCCCAATATCTTCGGTAATGGCGGCGTCAAGAACTTTATTTAAGTTAGCTTCGTTGAGCCCTTCAGGCAGCATTTTTAGGCGGCATTTCTATTTTGTGATGCTGCATTAGGCGATAAATCTAACATTCTCTGAAGTGGTTTTAATGCTCGGGTACGTATGTCTTCGGGTATCTCTATGCGAGGCACTTCATTTGCCATGGCTAGATACAGTTTTTCTATCGAATTCTTTGCCATGTATGGGCAGTTGGCACAGTCACATGTACCATCAGCGCCAGGTGCTGGAATAATTGTTTTATGAGGTGCTAACTTATTCATTTGATGAATAATATGTTGTTCAGTAGCTATAATAAAAGTGTGAGCATCGTAACTGGTAACGTATTCCAGTATTGATCTGGTAGAACCAATATGATCTGCGTGTTTCAGGATTGCCTCGGGGCATTCAGGATGAGCGGCAATTTTTGCGCCAGGATAGCGAACAATAAGTTTAACCAATTCCCGTTCATTAAATTGTTCGTGGACAATGCAGGTGCCTGGCCACAGCACCATATCGCGACCCGTTTTTTTAGTGATGTATGCACCAAGGTGGTGATCCGGGGCAAAGAGGATCTTCTCATCTTTTGGCAACCGGTTGATGATCGAAGCGGCGTTGGATGATGTTACAATTATATCAGATTGTGCTTTTACCTCAGCCGAACAGTTGATGTAAGTTACAACAGTATGTTCAGGATATTTTGAACGAAAGGCTGCAAATTCTTCGGGAGGGCACGAGTCCTCAAGTGAACAACCGGCTTCTTTATCAGGGATGACTACAGTTTTTCTTGGGTTCAGAATTTTAGCGCATTCGCCCATAAATCTCACGCCGCAAAACGCAATCATATCTGCATTAGTTTCAGCGGCCTTTTTAGATAAATCTAATGAATCTCCTACAAAATCAGCAAGATCTTGTATTTCTGGAGATTGGTAGTAGTGAGCAAGTATCACCGCATTTTTACTGCAGCGCAATTTGTCAATTTCATTTTCTAAATCAAGAAAAGGATCAAGGCACACATCCTGAAGTTCGGTGTGCTCTGAATCTATTACAGTATTAATCATACAGAACCTCGTTTCCGGGGAAATCGTCCTGGGTCAATTGTTACATACGTGGTTCAGGGAAAGATTTGGCGTAAAACTGAGATAAGTCAAGGCTAATTGCTTCTTATAATTGCAGTATTTACAGAGATATGTTTACTTCGAACCTATACCAATAATAAAAGAAATTAACTTACTCCACGCGGAAATGATTGAATGGCGGCATATAATACATAATACCCGGAAACGGCATTCGAGGAAACGCGTACATCTGAGTTTGTTGCAAATAAGCTTCAGGAATTTGGCATTGAGGTGTGCCAGGGGTTAGCTACGACGGGGGTAGTGGGAACCATAACGAATGGTGAAGGTGGTTCGATAGGCCTTCGTCAGGATATGGATGCCCTTGACATGGAAGAGCAAACAGAAGTGGATTATGCTTCTCTTATTCCCGGAAAAATGCACGCTTGTGGCCATGATGGGCATACGGAAATGCTGCTCGGCGCAGCCAAATATTTAGCACAAACGAAGGCATTTCGTGGAACCGTCCAACTGATATTTCAACCAGTAGAAGAGATGGCAGGTGGTGGAAGGGTAATGGTTGAGGAAGGGCTTTTTGATAAGTTTCCCGTTACGGCAAGTCTTTGGCATGCACAACTGGCCTAATATGCCCGCGGGAAAGATGTGCGTGCGTTCCGGACCCTCTATGGCGTCGGCTGCTTCATTTGATGTGACGGTCTTTTGGTAAAAGTAGCCACGCTGCTGCACCCCATCAGGGAATTGACGCAATAATGGTTGGCTCGGAAATAGTTTCCTCTCTGCAAACCATTTCGAGTAGGGTTACCAACCCGGTTGAAGGCATTGTCATAAGTGTTACACAGTTTAATACCGGTAATGCCCTGAACGTACTGCCAGACGAAGCGGTCCTGAGGGGAACAGCACGGTTATTTTCGAAGGATGCCAGTACGACTTTAGAAAACATGATAAGGCGTATTGTGGAAAATATCGCTCAGGCACACGGGGCTACCACTGAACTTAGATATGAACACCTGTATCCGGTTCTTATAAATTCTCAAAAGGAAAGTGAGCTTGCGCGTAAGGTAGCTGAGGAGATAGTTGGGACGCCTGAAATTGATCCTGAGTATCTGCCAAGCATGGCATCCGAAGATTTTTCCTTTATGTTGAACGAACGGCCCGGTTGTTTTATGAGACTGGGCTCAGGTTTTACTGACCGGGAGACGTTTCCCCTCCACAATTCTCGTTACGAGTTCAATGACGATGTTTTGCCAATTGGCGCCAGTTATCGGGCTCGATTAGTGGAGACCCTTCTAAAGCCATAAAATTTGCGAATCATAGCTATTTTTTTGACTAATTTTGTTTTAAGAATAAGCCGTGAATCCCTTGATTCCTTTGGTTTCGGTCTAGTTTACCTAATTTTTACTAAATCAGCGGATCTATTTAAGAGCATCCATTCTTGGGTCCATCAATTATACGAACTAGGAAGAAGGAGTTAAGCCTATGGGTACTGTTAACTCAGTCGTTGATATAATAAATGGAATTACGCGAATTGCCATGGCACTTGTGCCGTTAGGAATTGTACTCGGTGTGTTATTTGGGGCCAATGTAGACTTGTTTAATAATGTGATCATTAATCTTATTAACATAATTAAACTGTTTTCTAAGGAAAGTCTGATTGGGCTAATTGCGCTGGGAATTGTGATTTGGTTATTTGGAATATCCGGTAGTGCTTCCAAATCTGGGTCAGCCTAATCTAGGCTCCTAAGGCCAAAAATTCGATGCTTCATGCAGTCGCGTCCGAACCTAGGGCGCGACTGTTTCTATGCCCTTAGCCCTATAATTAATAAGACTTCAACTATCTATTTTTTATAATTTTATAGTGTCACTTTTAGAAGTGCGTAAAACTCACCAAGGGTACATCTCTGACACTATAGTCCGGCTGAAAGATGTTGTTGGATCAATTTCTTGATCTGTGCGTTTAGGTGAGCTTTCCAGATTATTTCTTGCATGTATAATCCTTCCCATTAATTATGTATGTGAATAGCTGGGTACACAAATGGTTAAAACCTCACAGTTTAATACAGAATTTAAATGTGAATATGGCGTTATTGAGCATCTAACACCTATGGTACGACGGGTCGTAGCGCCAAATCCAGGACCTTTTACATTTAAGGGGACGGGCACCTACATCATTGGACATGGAAACGTCGCAGTAATAGATCCTGGTCCTGAATTACAGGATCACGTTGAGGCATTGTTATCGGGGCTCGACGGTGAACAAATCACACATCAATTAATTACCCACACCCACTTGGATCACTCGCCAGCGTCTAAGCTTCTAAAAGAACGAACCGGTGCACCGACATATGGTTTTGGGCCTCACGGTTCTGGATGTTTTGAGGGTGGTGTTAAAGTAGAGGAGGGTGGTGACCAAGAATTTGTTCCCGACGTAAAGGTCCGTCATGGTGATCTGATCGAGGGTTTGAATTGGTCATTTGAATGTCTACACACACCCGGTCATACATCCAATCATATTTGTTATGCCTTACGGGAGGAAAAGGCTCTGTTTCCGGGAGACCACGTCATGGGTTGGTCCACAACGGTAATTTCGCCTCCAGATGGCGATATGAGGGCGTATATTGACAGCCTTCGGCTTTTAACATCACGTAATGAAAAAATTTACTATCCGACCCACGGGGCACCCATTGAAAATCCCCTTTCCTTTGTTCGTAGTCTAGTCACCCATCGAAAAATGCGAGAGAACCAGATAATGACCTTGTTAGAAAAAGGTGATGCCACCATCTCGAACATGGTTCAAGATATGTATAAGGGGCTTGACCCTCGTTTGATAACAGCGGCGCAGCGTTCTGTCTTTGCCCATGTCATCGATCTTTCGGAGAGAGATATGATACACTGCAAGGGCGAGCTAGCTA